>PALY01000147.1 GCA_002707085.1 Deltaproteobacteria bacterium | reverse complement strand
CATGGACCGTCGTGATTGAGGTGTTGCGACATGAAATGGCACATCAGTACGTTGATGAGGTTTTACAGATCAAAGATGAAACGGCTCATGGACCCGCCTTTCAGCGTGTTTGTGAAGAACGTTCGATTGATGGTCGGGCCAGAGGAATGCCCGTTGCTGATCCCAACGCAGAGCGGGTTTTACGCAAGGTAGAGGGGCTGTTGGGGTTGGCTGATTCCGACAATCGCCATGAAGCGCAAGCGGCCATGAATGCTGCACATCGTCTGATGCGCAAACACAATATTCGTGCCGCCGAACTTCACAAAGACGACCATTTTCAGTTTTTGCAGGTGGGTACTGTACGCAAGCGAAATACGGCACATGAGCGGATTTTGGCGGGTATTTTAGGCGCCCATTTCTTTGTTCATCCGATCTGGGTTGTTGCATATGACCCAGTTTCAGATGCGCGTGGTCGGGTGTTGGAACTCTGTGGTCGTCCGGAAAATCTGAAGATTGCAGAGCATGTGCATCGCTTTTTGTTGGATACCAGCGAACGTTTATGGAAGTCCCATAAACGTACTCATGGCATCACCAAGAACAAGGAACGGCGTCGTTATCTGCAAGGTGTCATGATTGGCTTTCACGAAAAGCTTGAAGGGGAGGCAAAGGTCTGCGAGGAGACCGGCCTTGTTTGGGTAGGCGACGCAGGCCTGGATTCTTGGGTGAAGGGTCGTCACCCCACACTGCGTGCCGGTAGACGCAACCGCATGCAAATGACGGATGCGTGGAAGTCTGGCCGAGCGGCAGGTCAGCGTTTGATTTGGCGACGCCCAGTACAGCAACGGTCCAAAGGCGGACTGAAAGGCCTGCTGCCGGGCTGAAGCATCTCTAGTCGGGTTGAATCCGGTATACGCGGTCGTCTTCGGCGTCGACGATCCATAGTTCTTCGATGCTTGTGGCGTAAATGCCCATCAACGCCCCTTCATCGAGTTCCGTATCCAAGCGGTCCAGTTCTTCACCTTCAACCGAAAAGGCGATGATTTCACTGGTTTCGTTGTCTGTGACGAAGAGGACATTATCGACCAGTGCAAGCCCCGAGGGTGCTTCCATATCGAAATCATCTCCATCGATGAGTGTCCACATTTCCGCGCCTTCGACTTCGAAATGCTCGGTGTGTGGCGCTTCTGCTCTCATCAAATTTCGACCCTGTTCACCCGATTCGGTATCCAGCACAGCAATCCGGTTGTTTCCGGTATCTGCGATGTAGAGCAATCGGGACTCTTGGTCCAACACCATGTGGCTTGGGACATCGGCTTCATAGTCAACATCTCCTTCCACGTAGCGACCCATGATGCCATCGCCGTGGTCGTCGTAGCCGGGTCCATGATCTTCTTGGAAGTCATAACGATAGATGCTTTCGTTGTATCCATCGAAGACCCAATAAACGTTGTCGTAATCGTGTGCGATGCCCATGCAGAGAGGGCTTTCATGAAGCATGTCCAAGTGACTGCCTAAGTCCACATACATTCCGAACAGATCGGAAAGATATTCGACGGCATCAGGAAAGGATTCGGCGAAAATGTCTCGGTCTGAACTCCACAGGGTTGGACCCATGAAGTAGTTGCCACCCGATGGGTCTTGACCGTTGTAGTCATTCTTAGATTCTTGACAGGTAGCAAAGTTGACCGCATCAGAGCCGTCATACACGGCGGCACCAAAAGCGATGGACGATACTTCATCCATAAAGTGCATGGCGAACGGATCGACCAGGTGTTCAGAATCTTGGTCTTCGGTTCCCGCCCCATTGAAAATGGTCACTGAGTCGTCGGTTCGGTTGACCACCCACAGTTCACCTTCGACATCCGGATTGAATGCAAGGTCACGGGGAGTGTTGAGTCCGTCGTCATCGTCGCCGATGCGATCAAAGTTTACGTTGGAAACATCTTGTGTGCCTGAGCCCAAGACTGCGAGACCAATCTCTTCTTCTTCTTCTTCTACAGGTTCAGGTTTAGCAGTTTCTTCTTCTGCACATCCAAGAGCGAAGAACGATAGAGTGAACCAGATGGCTTTCATGGGGGACCCCTTGTATCGAGCGATAAATATTCACACCCTTTATGGCATCGCAGTGGTGGTGTCGTTGTACAATTTTTGTCATGGAAAAGCGTGGGCTCATGCCAATGCGGGGATTGATAGCATTGATGTCATTCGAGACCGGAGTGGCACCCGCATCGGTTTGGAAACAACCGTTGGGTATCTGCGTTCATCCGATGGCGAGACATACGAATGGAACTGCCACGAATCAGTGACCCAGCCGGATGCGCTAATCACACCGAGGTATGCGGAAAATGGCGAAGGCGTGGTGTTGGTCGTTGTGGGTGCGTTGGACCAAGCCAGGCAGCAGGATGAGTCGGTGTACCGCTCTATGGATGGCTGCAATTGGAAAGCTCCGGAGGGCTTGACTGGCCATCAGGTGGCGGAGGTTGCCTTCGATCCAAAAAATGGCATGAATGTCATTGCTGCGACTGCAAATGACGAAGGAATCAACCGAGTGCTTCGTTCTGTGGACGGAGGAGAGACTTGGTCAGAGACAGAACTGGAAGTCGAGAACCGCGTGTTTCGCAGCATTCGTTTCTCTCGGGGTTCTGCCAATACACTGTGGTTGACCGCGGTTCGTTACGACACGGAAGAGGCTTGGGTATACCGCAGTACAGATGGTGGTATCTCTTGGTCTGAACACCCGATTGAAGTTGTTTCGGCGGATGGGTTGGATGTGTACGTGGATGTACTGGTTGCGGATGATGAAGATCCCAACACAGCTTGGATTGTGATGGGTCCATACGTAGATGACCGGTTGCTAAAGACCACAGATGGGGGAGAAACATTCACAGAGGTGTATGCGCTCGATGGAGACATCATCGATGGCGCTCAAGATGTGGATGGTGGAGTCTGGCTGGTCACGACGGGAAATTATGTGGTGTATAGCGCCGATGGTGACTCGTTTGAGCGTGTAGACGATGCACCGTTGACCATTGGCATTCAGACGGATGGTACGCAAGTGTTCTTGGCGACTCGAGTGCCTGGGGAAGGCACCGCCATGGCCGTCGGTACCGATGCACGCTCATTTGAAGCTGTGGATCCTTTTGGCCTGACCACAGGCCCTCCGGCGTGTTTGCCTGAGAGTGATTCTGTACTGGCTTGCTCTCCGCTTTGGAGCGATTTGGCCGATATGATTGAGGGTGACGGTGGTGAGGACACGGCTGTCGAGGTGGATACAGCGGAACCTGATGCCTCGGAATCAGCGACTGGCTGCTGCAGCGGGGACACCAAACACTCTAGTGCAGGTTTGGTGTTCTTGGCCCTGTTTGGGGCGGGCCTTCGTCGCAAAACGGGCAGTAAAGCCTGAGGGGTGGCACGTCAGTGCGGCAGCGATGTTTCACGGCGGTACATCACACTGATGGCAACTGCGAACATCAGTATTCCTGCGCTTCCAAATGCTGCTGAATGACTGCAGCCTGTAGACTTGTCTTCACCTTTTTCATCTGGTGACGCCTCCGCCGATTCGTCTTCACCTGTTGAGTTTGTGTTCTCGTCTGCATCCGTGACGGTGTCGGATCCTTCATCGGTGTCCTCAACTGTGCCGGAATCTTCATCGTCAGGTTCTGGATCTTCCGTTCCAATCGAATCCGCCATTAGGGTTTCCACAATGAGTTGGAGTTGGCTTCTATCTTCCGGTGTCACTCGGTCTGGCGCCCATGTGAGGCCCACAGGGCTTTGACCTGTAAACGCAGTGTAGAAAACCAATGCGCTCAGGTAGGTTCCTGTGGGGGATGGGTGCGAACCATCTGAGGAATACAGCCGAGCGAACAGTGTGCCGTCCACCGGATCTACACCTGCTGTTACGTGGCTTTCGTAGACGGCTTGAAAGGCCAATCCCACGGGTACGATCTCGACGGTGTGACCGGCTGCTCGAATGGCTGCAGCGTACGATTCATATCCGTCGGTCAACAATGCCTGCATGGTCAGAAAATCTGGGTAGTAGTCTGGGTTTCCGGAATCCCCATCCTTTCGTCCCCAGGTCATGAATAGGCGGGTTTCTGCACCTGCGGTTTCGATGATTTCAGCCAGTGCAACGGATGCGTCCAATGACGCCGTGTATTGGTCATGGTCGCGGGGAAAACCCGGGATTTGGCTTTGGTCCTGGAGCACAACCAAGTCCCAGGCAACGCCTCCGTCTGTAACCAATGCGTTGAATAGTTGAGTGCCTTCTGTGGTGGCTTGCTCTAAATGCATGGGCAGGGTCTGGCCGCCTCGGGAATACCGCTGTGTTTCGACTTCCCACGATGGCATGCCCTCAGCCACCATGGCTGCATAGCTTTGGTTCAATGCTGCGGGATCATTGAACTGGGTGTAGCTGTTGCCCACAAACAGGACGTTGGGCCCCACGGCTTGGGCGGAAGAAAGGGCGACAGAAAGAGCGGTGAGGAGCATTGTTTAGACCATGGTTTAGGGGTCAGGCGGAGAGGCTGAGGGTGCAGCCTGTTGATTGGGTGTCACAACTCCAGTGGGTTTGCTTCAAAAGCATCGGCCAAGTCTTCGGTGAGTTGGCTGGCATCATCCCATGCCGCATCATTGTCTGCTGCATCAGCTTCCAGGCTGATCACGTGTCCGGAACTGCCCATGTCGTAGATGGAGACTTCCAGCGTATGTGTATGTTCACTGCCTTCTTCGATGGGGGTTTCGAAGAAACACGTGATGCAGTCGTCACTCTCTTTCTCTACGGTCACTTTGACTTCAGCATAGTTGCCAGCGATGGCGGTAGCGGCCTGTGTGACGTCGTTCAGTTTGAGTCCACGCTTTTTGAAACCCCAGGTTCGATCCCAACTCATGGCTGAAGCCTCCTTGTTTCGTATTCGTATCACACCATGGGCTGTGTCATGGGTACATCCCATAGAGAAACCCGGGGTCGGCAACCTTTTGGATGGTGCCAACCCCGGGTAGGGTCCGTAGAACATTCGGTTTATGGAAGGGCGTTGATGGCGTCCGCCATTCCCTGGGCGTCAGTTTCCACGAAATCGTCGGCTGTTGCGAAGGTCGTGAGGTGGTCTTCCACGATCGTTGTTCCTTGGATGGCGTAGCTCCATTCTCCTTCAGATTCAGTCACGAAGATGATGTGTACTTCCAGTCCGATGGGAATCAGGCCGTAGTGTTCGCTGAACAACTCGGTGCTTTCGTCGTAGGTGTCCAAGCGAGCGAGCGCTGTAGGTTCGCCGTCATAGGAAAGGTAGACGGTACTGTTATCGTTGTCCCAGCCATCGGGTACATCGACGTGGATGGTCGTTTTGGGGCGTGGATCGGAGTACCAACGGTCGATGTTGGTCCAGCCAAAATCACCCAAATTCATCCAGTATGAGCTGGCACCACCACCGGTATCGGCATCTCCTCGACCGATGCCAAACATATCTTCGTCTTCATCTCCAGCTTCACGCCACAGAACGTCATCGTCCATGTCAGCCATTCCGTCGGCACCTTCAGGCTTAAAGAGTCCCATGGCTGTGTCGGGACCGCCGGTAGCGTCTGCGGGTGCAGTTAGTTGGAAGGTGCTGTTCATCTGAAGCGGCACACCATCTTGGCTGGCACCGACGTAATGTTCACCGCCAGAGATGAGTTGAGCCACCTCTCCAGTCGACGATCTGCCGATGGTGGGCGTGTCTGTGATCAGCATCGTTCCTTTGTCGAAGATCTCGATAAACTCGATTTCGACGTCTCCGCTTGCAAGGCTTCCGTCGCGAAGAGAAAAGCTGTTTGGAGAGAAGGACAGCGTACTGCCTTGTTCAGCAATGAAGTTGCTGTATTCACTGGCATCCATGGTGAAGACCTGTGTGATGTCTTCACGGGCATCATCTGACAAGACATCGAAATCAGCCGGTGCTGGAGGTTCTTGAACGTCGATGGAGGACCCACCTGTGTCTTCCATTCCCGTGTCTTCCATTCCCGTGTCGTCCGCATCCGCATCCGCATCTGCATCCGCATCGGAATCAGCGTCTGCGTCTGCGTCTGCGTCTGCGTCAGCATCAGCGTCTGCATCGGCTTCACCGGTGTCGTCGGTTGAAAGTTCGTTGTTGGCGTCGTCAGAAACACTGTCGTCTTTGTCGCCGCAAGCGACGAGCATTGAAAATGTTCCCAACAGAAAGAATGTATGAGCGGTTGTCATGATGTGTCTCCTCTTCATGCGTTTGTCATTTGAGTTGGGCTGAAGTCTCAGTCCCACACCACATCAAGGGAGCCTGCGCAAAGAAGTTTCACACCGAAGCGAGAAAGTTTAGATTTTTTGTCGTTTTGTGCTGACGGCTACTGTTTGCTCAGGACCGTTTTACGGTTTTACAGCGTCCGCATACAAAGTGAATGCGTCCGCCATCGCCCCGTCCCGTGGTCGGTCCTACAGGCTGCATCAGCCAGGCTTTGACTGCGGATAATGGTGCCAATGCACGGCATTGGTCGCAACGCATGCTGGGGATCCACAGAAGACTTTTACGCATGTTTTTAGGCTAACTGCTTCTGCGACTGCAAGGCGTTTCTATGTGGTTTCAGCTTTTTGGCCTGTGGCGGACCGGACGCGCATCAAGATGACTTTTGCTGGGCCTTGGGCTCGAAGTACATCTGGAAGGGAAGCGAGAAAAACACGGCCGTAGGAATGATTGGTGACGCGGCGATCAAGAAGCAGTACGACACCTTTGTCTTTCTGTGTCCGAATCAATCGTCCAAATCCTTGTCGGAAACGAAGAACAGCTTGGGGCAGAGAATATGCCCGGAAGGGGTCAAGCCCTTGGGCTTTTAAACGTTCAAAGCGGGCTTGTTGAATGGGTTCTGTCGGAACCCGGAAAGGAAGCCTTGGGATGATCACCAAGCGGAGTTGGTCTCCCTTTACATCGATGCCTTCCCAAAAGGAATCGGTGCCAAACAGCACGCTTCTGCGGTTTTCTTTAAATTGTTGGAGTAGATGCATCCGGCCCATCTGGCCTTGTTTTAGTAGGGGAAAATCATCGCCCAATGCTTCTGTGGCTTTGCTGTGCAGTGTGTCGATCAGTGCGTAGCTGGTACACAGCACAAAGGTGCCTCCATCGCTGGCACGGATGGCATCGATGATGACTTCTGCAATTCGGTTTTCAAAATCGGGTTCGTTGGGGGGCGGGATGTCTCGAGGAATCGCAAGCAAGGCTTGTCGTCTGTAGTCAAAAGGCGAGTCGAACTTCTGTGTTCGCACTCTTGTGCATTCGGTCAGTCCGATGCGCGAGCGCAGGTGGTCGAATTGTTTGGCAACGGTCAGTGTGGCGGAGGTCACCACCGATGCTTGGGTGGCTTCAAACACGCGTTCTCGCAGCAATGGACCCACATCGATGGGTGCCATGCACATTCTGGCGGTTGGGGTGGACCGACGCCCACGATCGATGGAAAGCCACGACACCCATTCGTTGTCGGCTCCTTGAAAGTTGGCACAAGATGTGGCCTTTGCGCCCAACCGTCTTCGGGCGCGACTTAGATCGAAAAGCAGTTGTGCATCTTTGGTGCGAACCTCGTCTGGCAAAGACTCCAATACGGTGAGCAGATCATCCAGCGGTTTGATGGCTTCTCGGAGTGAGCGCGAGATTGTCCGAATTGTGGGAACGAGGGCTTCGTTCCACACAGGGCCTTCACGGTAATCTTCGGTCGTTCGTACATCGCCCAGTTTCTGTAGGTGTGCATCGTCTGCAATGGTCTCCATCCACATGGGGACATCTTCCATCAATGTTTGGGCGGCAGTTTCCAGCTTTTCAAGATGAGGCAATGCTGCTGCGACATCAGCGGCGATCAGGGGGCCTGTGCCGCTCAGATATTTGTTTCTGACTTTGGCCAAGGTGCCGAACCGGTCTCGTTTTCTGGGCAGCAGGCTTCGCACGCTGCGTCGGATACCTTCCACGCCGATGCGGTCTTCAAACAGCAGTGTCGCTGCATCTTCCAAGTGGTGGCCTTCATCGAGGACGATGCGGTCGTACCGAGGAAGCGTACCGACCCCTCCAGTGTCGTATTTGGTGTTCAAATCGGCCAGCAATAGATTGTGATTTACAACGATGATTTGCGCATCCGCGGCTGCACGGCGGGCTTCATAGTAGAAACACTTGTCGTAGTGTTGGCAGCGAACGCGAAGGGTTTGGTCTGGGTCAGAAGCGACCCGATCCCAGTCTTCTTCGTCCAATGGAAACGCCAGATCGGCCCGTGTGCCGTCTGGTGATGTTCTGGCCCAGTCCGCAATGTGTTTCACAGCATTCGCTTCTGACCCGGTGCCAGGGTCTGCTTCTGCGATCCCCAGTTTTCTGCGACACAAGTAGTTGTGCCTTCCCATCATGGCGGCGTAGCGAATGTCGAGTCCTGCCCGTTTGAGGAGAGGCAGGTCAGACTGCATGAGTTGTCCCTGCAGTGCGATGGTAAATGTGCTGACTGCGACCCGTGCGTCATTTTGTTTGGCCCACAGGGCGGCAGGGACCAGATAGGCCAAAGACTTGCCGGTGCCGGTTCCAGCTTCCAGCAGCGCAACGTCTCCTTCGTTGAATGCATGGGCCACATCCATGGCCATCTGGAGTTGGCCATCTCTTTGTTCGTATCCAGGAATGACGGATGGAAGGCGTTCGGTAAAAAACGAGCGCACGTCCTCTGGGTCAAGGTGTGACACTTTTCGGACCATGGGTTCGACGACCCACAGGGCTTTGCGAACATCGTTATCGACGATCACAACGCCAATCCCATCGTCACCATACAGTTGGGCAAGTTGCATGTCGGCAGGGCTGGCCTGAACGACGCCAGACGGATGATTGTGGATCACCACCTCGCCGGGTTTCGGTTTGCGGAGGCTCGCAGGCACCGCGTCCATTGTGCCTCTGCAATGGACATCCAGGTCAGCAACGTATTGGTCGATTCCCATTCGACCAATTGCAAAGACTTCTATTCCACCGGCTTCACGGATTGCATCCCGCAGCTTTTCTGCGGCTTCCGGTGAAAAGCGGGTTTTCACGTTTCGGGGTCGTACACGTGATTGCAGTAGTCCAAAATCATTCGCTCCGTATTGAACATTGGCAAACAGGTAGAAATTACGTGACGCATCATGGCCGCCCATGCTTCAGGGTCAGCGAATCGTGGCAAGACACTGTTTTCAAGCAGGGAGTACAGTTCCAACACATCTTCTACGTCGCTGGTGCCTTGAATGGACCAGCCATTTTGCTCATCTGCGATTTCGGGCCACCATCCATCCAGCACGGATAGGTTGGGGTTTCCATTGAGTGTCGCCTTTTGGCCGCTTGTTCCACTGGCTTCTCGTGGCCGGCGCGGGTTGTTCAGCCACACGTCGGACCCTTGTGTGAACATGCGACCCCAGTCGGGATCGTAGCCGGGCACAAAGACGACCCGACCTTTGAAACGGTCATCCTGGCTCCACCGAATCACTTGTTCGATCAGTGCTTGTCCTGGAATGTCTTTGGGGTGAGCTTTTCCAGCAAATACAAGCTGGGCGCCTCGATCCAAAATCGCTGCAAGACGGTCGGGTTGGGTGAAAATAAGGTCGGCTCTCTTGTATGTGGCAAACCGTCGAGCAAAGCCGATGGTCAGCAGGTTTTCATCCAAGATGTCGGGTTGGCCCAAGTGGGTGCGAATCTTGTTGATCAGGCGACTTCGTAGGGTGTTTCGCAACGAAATGAGTTCTTCTGTGGTGAGCAGATCTGTTTGCTGCCAAAACTCGGTGTTGCTGATGTTGTCTCGCCAGCCAGGCAGTTTCTTATCGAACAATGCTGCGGTTTCAGGGGCCATCCAAGCGGTTTGATGGACGCCATTGGTGATGGGCCGGATCTTTACGCCAAGATGGTCGAACATGCCTTGAGAGACTTCAGCATGGAGTTTGCTCACTCCATTGACGGACCGACTGCCTTTGATGCCCAAAGTAGACATACAGAACTGATTGCCTTCTACGGTGGCGGGTGCTGCCCAGTCCTCAATGGTGAGTCCTGCCGCTTCGCACGTGGGTCCGAGGACGGCATGAACTTGGTGTGCATCGAAACGGTCATGTCCTGCGGGAACGGGTGTGTGGGTTGTGAACACACAACGGGCCTTTGCTTGTTCCCAGGCATCGGAAACAGGGACTCCCAATGCGACAGCTTCTGTGATGAGTGCTGTAATCAAGAAGGAAACGTGTCCTTCGTTCATGTGGAAGATGTCTCGGCGGATGCCCAGGGCGTCCAGTAGATTTTTCCCTCCGAACCCGAGCAAGACTTCCTGGCGTAAACGCATGTCCTTTTCGCCGCCGTACAGGCTGCTGGTGAGGTTCCGAATGTGTTCTGGGTTTTCCGGAAGGTTGGTGTCGAGAAGAAACAGGCGAATGTGTCCTACTCGAACTTCCCATGCTGTGGCTTCGTACTCTTCTTCACCGTTGGGAACTCGAATCCGGATGGGTGTTCCATCGCGCCCGCGAACTTGGCTTACGGGCAAGTCATTGGCTTCTTGGATTGGGTAATGGACCGCTTGTTTCCCATCTTCGATGGTTTGTTGGAAGTAACCACGCCGGTAAAAGAGTCCGACTGCAACCATGTCCAAGCCCAGATCAGATGCGCTCCGGAGGTGGTCTCCAGCGAGCATTCCCAGGCCACCCGAGTAGATGTTGAGTCCTTCATGCAACCCGAATTCCATACAGAAGTATGCGATTCGCTTGTTGGATGGCGGTGGGCTTTTCCGGGTGCTTCGAGGCCAACGGTCAACCAATTTGCTTAGGTCATCCTTCAGGTCTTCATCCAGCGCTTCTAAGTCTGTGTTTCGCAGCAGCACCACGGGGTTGTGGCCGCTATTCTTCCAAGCCATTTCATCGATGCGGGGCCACAATTGGTGAGCTTCTGTGTCCGTGGTCCACCAGAGGTCACGGGCCAAGGCGGGTAAATCAGCGAGTTTCATTGGATACCTGAGGGCGTCAAAAGGGAGCGATGGTGGATAAAAACGGGCCTACTAACCTAGTTGGCGTCGAATGCGACTCATCACGCTTTTCACTTCTTTGATGCCCAGCAGTCCAGCGGTAATCACGTAGGCAATACCACCAACCACTCCAGCAATACCAAGGATTCCAAAGTTCCAGATAGAAGGCCCTGATTCCCACTGGCCTTGTTGAATGATCAACCAGCCAAGAACAATGGCTGGAATGGTGGAAATGACCATGCTGGTGCAGTCTTTGAACAAACTTTTTAGCCCAAGTCCTCCTGGCACCATGCGGGTGAGCAACAGCAGGTAGGCGAGCAGTTGAAAGCAGGTGGAGAGGGACAAGGCCAGCGATAGCCCTTGCACGCCCATCAGGGGTGCGAGCCACATTCCAAGGCCCACAGTCAGTCCAACGCCAAAGATGCCCACAGCAATGAGTGCATCTCTGCGTTCCAAAGCAAAGAAGGGTTTCTTCACGATTTGGATTCCCGCCAGAGCAAGCATGAATGGCACCAGCATTTGAAGGGCTGCAGCGGTTTGTTCTACATCCACCCAACTGTATGCACCGTGTCTGTACAGCACTGCGACGCATGGGACGGGGAAGAACAAAATGAATGCCGCGGCGGGTATCAGCAGTGCGCCAGCCAAACGACTGGCGCCGGAAAAGGAACTCCGGAACTTGTCTCCATCGTTGTTGGACACAGCATCAGAGATTGCTGGCAACAGGGCAGAGCCCACACCCACAGCGATGATTCCTTGTGCAAAATCGACAAGCCGGGTGGCGTTCCAGTACCAAGTGACCGAGCCTTCGGCCAACTGGGATGCCAGGTAGCGAAGGGCCAGGGTGTTGACTTGTGCCATCAGGCCAATGATGGCGACTTTCCCCATTTCTCCGACAACACGCCGAAAGCGTGGGTCCACCGATAGGTCGAATCTGGGTCGGATGGCACCCCAATGTTTGATGAGTGGGGGAATGCAAATCAGGAGGTGGATGGCACCACCGATGATGACCGCCCAGGACACGGCCCACACCACGTCGATGGGGCCTTGGTTTCGATACAAAAGGACGGCTGCCACCATGGTGGCGCTCACCAGGCCAGGGGCGATTTTGGGGATGAAGAAGTGGTCTTTGTGGTTGAGCAGTCCTTCTGCCCAGCTCACCAAGGAGACAAAGATGACAAATGGAAACAGCACTTGAGTGAGCTGCACCGTCAGGGTGTATTTTTCGCCTTTGAATCCGTCTGCCACCCAATCGACAATCCAAGGGGCTGCCAAGATGCCGGCGGTACTCAACAAGACGCCCACAGCGATTAGGGCCATCAATACACGACCGGCCAGTTGGCGGGCGGCTTCCGTGCCGTCCTCTGTTTCTGCTTTTGAGATGGCGGGGACCAGGGCTCCGGTCAATCCTTCATCTGCGACAAAGCGGCGAAGCATGCCGGGGAAGGTGAATGCCATGACGAAGGCATCCATCACCATGCCGGCACCCAGTACGTTGGCCAATGCCAATTCGCGGGCCAATCCCAAAATGCGAGACAGGCCTGTCCCCACGGACGAAGCCATGAAGGCGCGCAGCAATGATCGACGGGGAGGGTTCACCTTTGGCATCGTAACTGGTGTGGTAACTCTCGCCTGATTCCAGACATTCCTTCGCTGTCGGAATAGACCTTCTATGGAGGCGATATGCCACGGTTTCCTGCTGTTTCATCTACTGTTGATTCCATGCGCACTGGGGTGTTCTCGAAAGTGGCGCATCGGATTGCTGGTATCGAGGGCGAAAAGTACCCACTTCATGTGGGAGACACTTGGTTGGAGCCAGCGAATGGCTGCCATATGGCGGATTTTTCGGAATCTGAGCATCCAGGCATGCACACCTATGCACCTCCCAGGGGGCATCCTGCATTGCTTTCAGCGATTGAAGATGTGCGTGGGTTTGAACAAAACCGCGTGATTGTGTGTGCGGGGGCCACGGGAGGTCTTGGTGCATTGGCGTGTGCGACCATTTCGCCTGGCGAAGAGGTGATCATCCTCAGCCCGTTTTGGCCATTGATTCGGGGTGTGGTTCAGCTACATCATGGTGTGGCGGTAGAGGCGCCGATTCTTGGTTTGTCTGCAGCCGCAGACATTGTGGCGGTGCTGGAGTCTCGTTTGTCGTCAAAAACGGCAGCGATTTACGTGAACACGCCGAACAACCCGACGGGGTTGATTTTGTCTACAGAAGTGTTGACTGCGATTGCTGATTTCGCGGCCCGTCACGATCTGTGGATTTGGTCGGATGAAGTGTATGAGGACATTGTGTTTGACGGTGACACCGTTCCCATGGCCCAGATTGCACCCGAGAGGACCTTTTCGGTTCATAGTTTCTCGAAGGTTTATGGGATGGCCGGAAACCGGGTGGGCTTTGTGGTGGGTCCGAATGCGGAGTTGATGACTTCTGTTCGGAAGGCCACGATTCATCACTTTTATTCTGCGTGTACGGCTTCGCAGTTGGCGGCGGCCAAGGCATTGCGGACGGCGCGTCCTTGGTTGGATGCAGCCTTGGAACACTACCGGGCAGCTGGGCAATCTGCGGCAGATGCTTTGGGGTTACCGCATCCTCAAGGTGGGACATTTCTGTTTATTGATGTTGCACATTGTTTGGACGACCGTGGCCTGCATGGGTTTATGATCGATTGCATCGACAAGGGCTTGATCTTGGCGCCAGGCGATAGCTGCGGGCAGGACTACGGCACGCATGTGCGGCTGTGTTTTACCTCCGCTCCCCCCGACGTGGTGGCTCGGGGTGTACAGGTGCTGGTCGACTTGCTTCGTCGGTGAGGTGACCAGCGCAATCCGCGACTGAACTCAAGTGCACAAATGTGCAATGATGGCTCAGGTTGGCGACGAACCCTTGACCTTTGCCTGATTCAATAATGGAGCGCCCAGTATGGACAGCAAACACATGATGGTTTTGGCTTTGGTGTTTGCAATGACCACAGGCTGCTGGGATGACTTGAATCTGACGTCACCTGAGGATGAACAGTCTGCTGATGTGGAGAAAGCGAAACCTCGGGTAGCGCCTGATTGGTCTGATGCGGACATGCAGGTGTGGCACTTTGCAAAGGCAAAGGGCATACATGGTACGGATTTCATGAGGCGTACCGTTGGCCAATATGAGTTGATGTGCGTTCGGGACCTGCCAGAAGAAATACCGCCGATTCACGCCGGCCCTCCAGATTCACCCGAACTGTGGGTTGTGCGAGATGGCGAGAGTCTTTTTACACTCGATGACGCAAAGATGGCCCCGGTCTTGATGACCGACCAAGCGCAAGCGTTAGCGAAAATCTTTGCTGGGGAACTCAGTTGGATGGGCGCAGTAAATATTCATGGGATCACCCAAACCCAAGACGATGGTGTGACCACCCTTTCTTGGATTCACGACAAACAGTCCTATCCGCCGAGTAGACTATCGAACTGGTTCAAGGTTGTGGTGACTGCGACACAAGACGGCACCAAAGTTCACAGTGAGCGAATGAAGGGCTACGTGCGGCCTGAGTGAGCGACCATAGCTGCGGTACATGCCCGGTCGAAAATGGGCCTTGATTGTGGCCTCTTTTTATCTGTGACCGCTCATTGGTGTACACTCCCAACTCAACCGATTGGAGAAGTATGATGCGGAATTTACTTTTTGCGATGTCTGCCTTGTGTTTGTCCTGTGGTGGTGATTCCAAAGAAAAAGAAGGGTCCACAGCTGAACCTCCGAAAGTAGACATTCTTTTCGTCATCGATACTTCAGCTTCAATGTCAGATAAAGCATCGGCTTTGCTCGGAGGGGTCACTGGTTTCATTGGCAAACTCGAGAGAGATGTCGACTATCAGGTGGCAATCATCTCACCCTCTGACCACTATACTGACGGATTTACTCCAGGGCCGGACCCAGGAGAAGTCGGTCTTCTCATGGGCGAACCACAGGTACTGGGCAACGGCGATTCCAATGTTGCGGTGCGCTTTCAGCAAAATGTCGGGTGTTGGGCCACCTGTTGGAGTGGGTACGAAATGGAAAGCGATCCAACATATGTTGCGGACGTTGGCTCTTGCGCCTTTCCAGAGAGCGGAGTGGTCTCAACACAATATTTAGACTGTTTGTGTACAGACGTTGAGTATCCAGATGCATCTGCAGATTGGGACGACAACGCACTTTGCGGCTATGGTGAAGAAAAGCCAATCGAATCTGTGCTTCAGTCCTTGTGTCGTTCTACAGAAGAGCCTCCGGAAGCTTGTAGTCACATGGAGTCTGAATTCGATCCGGAACGAGATGCGTTGAGCAATCCCGATTGGCTTCGCTTTGGCGCCAGCCTTGTCGTGGTGATTGTGACCGATGAAGGGGATGGTTCCGATCTATATAGTCAAGGGGACGACGATCCAGCCGACTATATTGACGCTTTTTCTCAGTTTCGTGGCCAAATCAAGTTCATGGCAATCGGGCCCGATTTGACCTGTGATGAAAGCGGTAGTTGTGATTTGAGATGCAACTCAGGAGTCGCCTCACCCACGGGAATTCGACGCATTCAAAATATTGTCGAAGCCACCGGTGGCGTTTACTGGCCCATCTCAGAAGGTGGTTCGGAAGACGACACAGATTGTGAAGTCGCTGACTTTTCCAGCCATCTGGATGACTTGGTTTTGTTTATAAAAGGGTTGTAGTCGGTTGCACCAAACTGTCGGATGCTTTGCCCTTCGACCCTGTACGTAGAAGCACGATGGACTAGCGGATGGCGTCCAACTGCTCTGCGGCGGTCGTATACACGAACTTAATGTCGGCTCGTGTCAGGCCAAGCTGGGTTTGTGCCTGGGCCACGACTTCATCGGGCGTAGAATCAACGCCGGTAGTCGTCAGTTTTGGCGTTGCTGTTCCAAGGATGCCTCTTCCCATCGTTTGAGCGATCATTTCTGCAACGTGCAGTGTCGCGATGGCGTCGTTGGGTTGTCCCGTCGTGCGGAAGTGGTGGTGCTGGCCAATCAGTTGTGGCAGGTCTCCAGGAAGATTCCAAAGTCGGGCCAATAAAATTCCCGCTGACTCGTGAATGGTTTCGATGGTGGGCCAAACATGCTGAATGGGGGGGCGTGCAGAACCTTCAAACAGTTCATCAATGGTAATGATGGCTGCCGCAAGACCCACATCATGAAGCAATCCAAAGAGGAACAAGCGATGTTCGTTTTGGCCTGTGTGCCGTGCCAATATGCGAGCAATGTGTGCTGTCGCCACCGAATGACGACGCACGTGTTCCATGGTCGTGACGTAGCCCGGCGTTGTAAACAGCTTCATGTTCAGCGCGCTTTCCAACACGATGTCACGAATGTTGTTCAGACCCAGCCGGCAGATGGCGTGGTTTAGATCCTTGATGACCACACGACCCGAATACATCGGAGACCGCACCCTTCGCATCACCAAACCCGCCAACATGGGGTCGGTTTCAATCATGCGGGCGATGCGTTTCAAGTCGATGTCTGGATACCGGGTCGCATCCAGCAAGTCGACAGCCACTGTGGGTAGCACAGGGGGTTGGTAGCTCGGCGACGCAAACAGGTTGCCGATTTGCTCCGTAAGCGCTGCCACCGCGCGCCGCGTTGGTGGGCCGCCCGTCTTGGTTGTTGCGTTTATTTCAGTGTTGAATTGTGTGATGTCCATGATGTTTCCCGTTCCCCGCCACCACCCCATTCGGGTTGTGTGGTGCGATTCTTGAGATAAATTCATTCAGCAACAGCGATTCGGTAGAAATCATGGTCCGAGCGGGTTTTCACATTGACTCGCTTGCGCTACAGTTTCGACCTCAACTCAGGAGAACCCATGCGCGCCACTTTGTCCGTTTCAATCCTTGCTCTTTCTATGCTCTCCGCTTGTGGTGGGGATCCATGCGCAGAGTACGTCGAGTTGTTGTGTGACTGCGTCGACGAAGATGCTGCCTGCGATGAATTGAAGACTACATACGAAGATGCTGACGCAGATCTACAAGACCAATGTTCAGCTGAACTGGACAAGGCCGAAGCTGCATCCGAAGAGTGCCAAGCAGATGAGAGCGAAGAGTAGAAACGCGTAGGCGTCTCTTCAATCAGTATGTCTCTACCCACTGGTCATTGAGGGGCTGGTGGGCGTGAACAATTGCGAAATCAAGAGCACTTAATGACAAGTCGGTGGCTGTCCGGTTACAAGCCGCCGCCTGTCCAGATCGTGTCTCGACAGAAATGCCACTTTTACCGCCTGTTCTAAGTATTGCAGGTGAAAGGAACAAAACGATGAAGAACTTTTGCTTCGGATTGATTCTCAGCGCAGCCGCCATGGGTTGTGTAGAAGACAAAGCCATTGATACTGGCGGTGATGACTCATTTGACATTGGAGATGACGCAGATGCGGATGCAGATGCAGACGCGGATGCAGATGCCGACGCTGACGCAGACTCTGATGCCGATGCAGACGCGGATGCGGATGGCCCGTTCAACCCAGTGGCGATTGGTCTCGAATTCTCTGGTGTTTGGGACGAAGCCAATGGTGAGCTTCTGGACTACTACCTGATGCCTGACATTGAAGGCGGCGGTGAGCCAATCCCATACATTTCTGCCGTTGTCATCACACTGGCTACAGCGGATTACTTTGGCGCAGAGTCGGACGCAGCCCAAGAAGGTGAGTATTGCGAAATGCTCGGCTATTTCCGCGGCGACAGCTTCTCTACACTTGAAGCGTACGACATGAACACCCAAGAATACGACTGGGAGAACTACGGTGGTGGTTCCGGTGTACTTGTGGACGAATGGATGGCTTGGGAAGGTGGAATCACCATCATTGAAAGCACCATCGACGCTCGTTGCTACGATTGGGAAGATGCAGACGCATACACCATGTTCAACAACATGCACTACGGTCTTGGCTTCGGTCCGCTCAGTTCCTACATGACTTCACAATATGAAGAGTCAGATTGGTGGGACCCTGAAACCGACGCGTACACCTATTTCAGCATGTACACAGCCGTGAACCATCCCAATGAAGAAAGCGCTCTCGGATACGACTTTGTTGGCTACGACTGGAACAGCGCGTTCTACGTCAACGCTGATGCCTCCGTCTGCCAAGATCTGGTAGATGAAGAAACTGAAGAGGTTTATGGTGAGGCTTGTGGTCTCGTCAGCATCGTCGATGGTGACGAGGGTCCTGAGTACGGTGTTGGAAACTTCAACGTTGATGTTGGAAGTCGCTACGCGTACGTACAAGGTGGTGCTTGGTGGTACGAGGACTTCCCGAACCTTGATCTGAGCATCATGGGCGAAGGATACACTCCTTAAGACCCAGCTCCGCTGCATGGCAGCATGACCAAAACGCCCACCTGTTCACAGGTGGGCGTTTTGCTATTAGAAACTAAGAAATACCGTGATAGGTTGTGTGCCTATTCTCAAATTTGGATGTGTGATGATGCTCCGTTTTTTCATGTTGTTTGGTTTGGTTGCTGCTGTGGGTTGTGACATACCCAAAGGTACCGACACCGGTGATGGTGACTTGTTTTCTGATGCGGATGCCGACGCGGATGCGGATGCGGATGCGGATGCGGATGCCGACGCGGATGCGGATGCCGACGCGGATGCGGATGCGGATG
>PALY01000146.1 GCA_002707085.1 Deltaproteobacteria bacterium | reverse complement strand
GTTGGTCCTCAGTTGGAACCATTCCTGTCCATTCAAAGATCGATGCCCCCTCTCTGGGAGCGAGCATCGTGTTTATCGCCTGTCCACCCGCTGTCAACCGGTCCACTATAGCAAGTAGATTAAGGTCTCTCTATGACTTCTCTACGATCACGACTGCGCACACCGATTCGACGGGTGGCCCACCTGTTATTGAAGCGGTTGGCGCAGGAGCAAAAACCGCTACTCTTTGAAGAGTCCATGACCATAGATGAAGCATGGAATGCCCACCCCGATGCGCCTACGGTCTTTGCACAACACCACCTTCCGTCCTGTGACGGGTGTGCCGTGCGCTTTGACGAGAGCATCAAAGAAGCGGCTGAAGCATACGGAATCAACTTGGAAGAATTTCTCGACAGTCTCAACTCTCTGACACATCGAAGGTAGCGGAGACAAACCAGCCACAGCTATAGTCGAACCGTCCCCGAGGAACCCATGCTTTTGCAAATCATACCGCTCATTGTTGGTCTCGCCAGCGCAGCCACCCCCGTCTCACTCACCACAACGGATGGAAGCAATATCCACGCGGTATCCAGTGTCGCCCATAAATCATCCAAAGGGGTCCTGCTCGCGCACATGCTGGGACGCAGTTCATCGGACTGGGATTCGTTGACCAAACGCCTGGATTCCGTGAACATCACAACCCTCGCAGTGGATCTTCGTGGCCATGGAAAAAGCAGCAAGGCGGGCACTGCGCTCGTGGAAGATGACTACAAGGCCATGATTCAAGATCTGGAGGCCGGTGCAGCATGGCTGCGCACCAAAGGCGTCACAGAAATCACATGTATTGGTGCGAGCATCGGTGCGAATCTATGCGCACGGCTCGGGGCCAAAGACCCAGAGATCGTCAACCTCGTGCTGCTTTCACCCGGCTTAAACCACAAGGGCATCACCAGCGGAGATGCCATTCAAGCCTATGGCGATAGGCCTGTATTGCTGGTGGCATCGGAAGATGATCGCTTTGGCCCACGAAGTGCATCCCTCTTGGAAGACGTCGCCAAAGGGCAGGTACACTATGAACTGCTCAGTGAAGGTGGCCATGGCACGAAAATGCTGACTCGAGATGCCAAATTAGAAGGGCTTGTCATGAGTTGGGTGTTGGGCACCTTCAAGCTCATGAGCGGCGAGTTGGTTCGCCCCAAACCCAACATTCAGCGTGAAAACGATGAAATCACCACATCAGGAAAGAAGCTGCAGGTCCATCAGTAGCCACCTCTACCAGATGAGTGCTTCCGCGATTTTTCCACGTTTCGCGCCGTGACAGTTGATGGCACGACTTGCCCAAACATTAATGAATTCAAATCCCTTGGCATACAAATCATGGACTGCTGGGACAGATGAATTCGACAACAACACGGTGACCCCTTTCTTCTTCAACTGAAGGGCCAAATCTCGCAATTCCGCCTGATCATCCAAGGTGAAGCCACCGGATGTGTATGAAGTAAAGGAGGCTGTACTGGAAACAGGTACATATGGTGGATCAAAATAGACAAAATCACCACGCTTCGCACGCTCAAGAACAGTACGAAAATCCGTGTGCAGGATCTCAATACCTTGCAACCTTTCTGAACACAGGCGGATGTTCTCAGCATCGCAAAATTTAGGGTTCTTATAATACCCAAAAGGCACGTTGAATCCGCCTTTTTTGTTGACCCTATACAGCCCATTAAAGCCTGTTTTATTGAGGTAAATCATCCACGCTGCAAGCTCTGCATCACTGGCTTGGTCGATGTCACGCTCTCGCATCGAGAGATAGAATTCTTTCTCATTTCGACATTGTGAAAGCTCATGAATCACATCCTCAGGGACATCCCGTACCGCACGGTAGGTACGCACCAAACGAAGATTGAGATCAGACAGAATGGCGGATTTGGGCAGCTGATCGAAAAAGAGCGCACCTCCACCGATAAAGGGCTCATGGTAAGTGCCATAATGGTCTGGCACTCGGGCTCTCAACTCGTCGAGAAGCTGTCGCTTCCCGCCGGCCCACTTGAGGAATGGCTTTGCTTTGTTAAGTCTTGACATGACAATACTTTAAACTGAGTGATCTCAGACTGCAAGCATGGAGACTCACGGTATGATTCGAAAGCATGAACGGAGACCCAGATGAAACGAACTTTGTTTTTCGGATTGTTCATCTTTGGTTGTGGTTCACCGGAATCAAAAACACCAGATAGCGATGACAATGATCTGGATGGATACAACGCCAGCGTCGACTGCGATGACTACGATTCAAGCATTCATCCAGGCGCGGAAGAACTGTGTGATTCACTGGACAACGACTGCAATGGTCTTGTCGATGACAACCCCGTCGACGGTGAAGAAATGTGGGCTGACACCGACTCAGATGGTTTTGGAAACCCGGACAGTCCAAGCAACGAATGCAACGCGATCGATGGATATGTCAGCAATTCTTACGACTGTAACGATGAGGATGATCAAGTCCACCCCGATGCGACAGAGGTCTGCGACTCCATCGACAACAACTGTGATGGTCGCGCGGATGAGGATGAAGCCATCGGAGCAAGCAACTGGTTCGCAGATGAAGATGGCGATGGGTACGGAGATGGCGCTCCACGAAGCTTTGGATGTGAAGGAGACGAAGGCCGGGTAAGCAACAATGACGACTGCGATGATGCGGACCCAGACATCCACCCAGGCGCTTCGGAACGCTGCGACTCCATCGACAACAACTGTGACGGAGACATTGACGGCATCGGCGCAATCGACGGAACGACCTACTACACCGACGCTGATATGGATGGTTTCGGTGTCGAAAGCAGCGCCATCAGTTCTTGCAGTGAGCCTGAAGGATATTCATCCATTGTCGGGGACTGCGATGATGACAATGAAGACACATACCCAGAAGCGTCCGAGTCATGCACAGGGATGGACAACGACTGTGATGGGTACATCGATAGTGGATGCGCAACGACGCATGCCAGTGATGAGGCCTGGTGGGCCATATCGGGGGCCGACAGTTTTGGTGTAGGACTGCACGGTGCTGACTACACGGGCGATGGCATCGACGACCTCTTGATTGGTGACCCGACCACAAGTCAGATTCTGTTGTTCGCTGGCCCATTGGTACCCGAAACAACAGACCCAACATGGACCGCTACATTTCCCAGTTCCAGCGGTGGCGCTACATCCACTTCCGGTTTCGGGTTTCGACTGCACGGAGGGACAGACCTAAACGGTGATGGAGAACCCGATCTGGTCGTTAGCGCCCCCCTGATGGAATCCGCCGATGGGGCCGCTTCTGGTTCGGTCTTTGTCTACCACGGTCCCTTCACAGATGGCTTCGACCCCATTGATGATGTCGTTTCCCACACAAGTGGAATGGCAGGAGATCAAATGGGTCTATCCCCCATAGAGTCCGGAGATATCACCGGAGATGGCGCAATCGACATCATCATTTCTTCCGGACCGGTATCTTCAATGGAATTTCTGGTTTGGGAAAATATGGGTGCTGAAAGTACCGACCCACCTTTTAAGATCCGAATACCCGGAGGCACCTACCAAGCATCTGCCAAACTCCTCGACTGGAACGGTGATGGCCAACATGACATCGCGATCGGTTCTCCCAGTACGGACAATGTACACATCTTATTTGGCCCTCTGGAAGACACTGCCGCAGCCATTACCAGCGACGTCGTATTGACGCCTTCGGAAGGAAGTGCATCCGACTCCGCCTTTGGAACCACCATGTGTACGGGCGACCTCAATAATGACGGCATCACCGACTTGGCCGTATCCGCAGATGAAGACAACACGATGAGCTTATCCGGAGGTTCCGTCTCTGTGTTCTCTGCCGGCTCCGAAACACCCTTTTTCACCTTTTATGGAGACCATCCTGGCGACGTTTCCACACACATTGGCTGCAATGATGTTGATCTGGACGGAGTCGACGATTTGACCATCGGTGGAGTTCTGGCAGAAGTAGACGGACTCTCTGTTGCGGGTCGGGCGCATCTGTTCTTTGGCCCCATCAACGACACCGCGTATGGCCACAATGCGGACCATCGTTTCGAAGGCACAGAACTCTTTGAACGCCTCGGCATTTCATCCACATCTGCAGATATGAACGACGATGGCGTAGGCGACTTGGTCTTGGACGCAGGCAATGGACAAGTGACCGTCTTTAGTGGGGCGGACTGGGTGTCCGAGTTCTGGTAGACACCCAATGGAAAAACAAGGACTTGCACAGCACAGTCCCCCTTACCCTTCCAACAAGCAGCCTCAACTCCACCCACGGGGGCGGAAAATACCGATTGCACAGGTGTAACCATGCAACCATGTCCGTCCATCCACCGGCCCAATCTCCCCCGCACCAAAAAAACCACCGATTGGGGCGCCGCCCAAATATCGAGTCGCGACGGACACATCGTGGTCAGGCATGCCAAAAAATGATTCTCCACGACCCACACAACTGAACAATACAGCCCCTTCCACTTGGTCCACAGAGTGCTTGCGACCATGTTGAATCAACAACTCTTCCAACTCGGCCCGAGAGCTTTCCGCATCTCGAAGATGAAACTGAACCACATTGCCGACCTTCATGCGGGTGCCAACGGAAAGAACACCCTTCTTTCGATCCATCCCCATCAACTGGCGCAGTAAAAAATCACCCTGCCGGTATGTCTCTCTTGTCTGATCCATTCCGATCCCCACCATAGGCATACTCCTAAACAGGTGTTGATCTTGCGGATCCAAAAGGTGGAATACCCGCTCCAACTGCTCCAAAGCGGACATCCCATCCAACTCAACCAATACGTTCTCTCTGCACTCGGTCACCACCATCGGGCTGCCCACTGGTCGACACCCTTGAGCCACGATGGAACTCACATCGATATCCCCGTACATGGCAACGCCAACGGCACCTGAGTGTTCAACACGGTCATCCAGCACCAACACCTGCTCTCCCGCCGATTGGCCACCGCTGGCCAGCCCGCCCACCTTGACGTGGCCAGGGTAGGCACGGTCCAAGCCCGCAATCAACATGGCTGGATCACACGTGTATGGGTCAGGAAACAACAAGAAAGAAGGTCTGTGTTCCGCTTCAATCCCAAGCCTTTCAATCCAATTCTGAGCCGCCTCATCGACCGTCGCGACAGCTTGTCCTTCATAATGGAACCCAATCACGGCTACGTCTGGCAGCACCGCAGCCGTCATGGACAAGGCCACGGAGTTTTCAACCTCGCGTCCTCCACCAATGACGCCAGCAGCGCCACACCCAACAATCGTGGAGTCCGGAAACCTCACCCGTATTGAATCGAGAAAAACAGACCATGCTTCCTTGGGATGTCCACTGGAGAAAACAAGCACCAACGAAGGTTGCGCATCCGACAATTGGTTCTGAATGGACGCAAGAACCGATTGTACAGCCACCGATGGCTGGTCTTGGGTCGACAATGCGGATGCCCACTGCATAGATAAGCCCTAATGTGGAACGGGCTTACCGGCGGGCATCAATCGCAACTATTGATATCCAAACGATAGTTACCAGAGGAACCAGAATAGTATCCATCCACCACAACGATCACAGCCTCACCCTCTTCCATGGTGCGGGTGATCAGCGACGTTAGACCCGTGCCTCCATCATCATTGCAGGCAAGCTCCGTTCCTTCGCAAGGCTCCAACAACCGAAGCAACGTGTCGTAGTCCGAGCCACCATCGGTATCAAATCGCCAACAACCCGAACTGGGCGCCGTCCACAACAGCAAACGATCTTTGGCGCCGGAGGACCCACAAGAACCGCGATGAAAGGTGTCGTCCTCGCTGACAGTAGAGCCTTCCGCCACACCGTCTCCTGTGAGAGATCCGATGTCCTCATCTTCGATATATCCATGATCAGGACAGTCACAATCATCATCGTGAATGGGCAGAGTTGTGTCATCACTCAACCCATCACAATCGGTATCAATCGAGTCTGAACAAATCTCACGGGCGCCTGGGTACGCCGTTGCGTGACCATCCTCGCAATCGGTTGAATCCCAGACATAGCCTTCAGGCGGAGCGCACGTCACGACAGTGACTGCCGCATCTCCATACCCGTCTCCGTCCGCATCCCGGTAGAACGTACTATCTGGACCTTCATCAATCTCCCCATCACAGTCAGAGTCTCGACCGTCTGGGCAATCTGCATACATGCCTGGGTTGATCTCAGGCTCGGTGTCGTCACAGTCGGTATCGGACGCCACATACCCAGGAGGCATCGAGCAAGCTGCAAGGGGTTCCCCAGCACCAAAGCCATCTTCATCTAGGTCAGCATAGTAATCATCCAGTGGCCAACCTTCGTCGACAGTACTGTCACAGTTGTCATCGATACCATTGCACTCTTCGGAACGACCAGGACGCACGCTGGCATCCGCATCATCACAATCCGCATCACTCGTCACGTACCCATCAGGAGCCGAACAAGCGATCAGTGAATCCATTGGGGTTCCGTATCCGTCACCATCCAAATCTCGGTAGAACGGTATATCGGACAATTCTTCATCAAAGATGCCATCACAGTCGTTGTCTTTTTCGTCGCACAATTCAGACATATCGCTGTGGATTTCATTGTCTGTATCATCACAATCACCACCAATCGCCACATACGAGGGAGGCGGTGAACATGAAGTGGTGATGGTGAGTGGATCACCATGCCCATCCCCATCGCTATCGCGGTACCACGTTTCTAAGGGGTACCCATCGTCTACTGTGCCATCGCAATCGTCATCCCAACCATTGCACGTTTCCACACCCATCGGGTTCACCGACGGCTGACCATCCATGCAGTCCAAATTGTTGTCGGCATAGCCAACTGGAGCGGTACAGGCGTGGAGGATCGACAGCGGGTTTCCATAGCCGTCCCCATCCGCATCTCTATAAAACTCGATTGCGTCCGAAGCGTCTGTGTCGACTACACCATCACAGTTGTTGTCGATGGAGTCACACAACTCAATGGCACCAGGAAACACTTCGTCTTCACCATCGTCACAATCACCAGGAAACAACGTAAAGCCTAAAGGTTGATCGCATGCGACCTTGTCTACGCCGGAATTCCCCCAGTCATCTGAATCCAAGTCGATATACCAACGAGTACCATCGGTTGGGTTTGGCTTATCGACATCACCATCACAGTTGTTGTCGATTCCATTGCACATTTCAGAATTGCCGGGAAAGCGATCGGGATCATTATCGTCGCAATCGCCTTCGCGAATGCTCACACCATCCCCATCTACATCCATGTCTTCTGGGGCGACTGTCTCACCCGAATCTGCAGTGTCATCTGTGGGTCCTGGCGAGCCAGAGCCTGAATCAAAGCCCGAATCCAAGCCCGTCTCTCCCGACGAACCGGTTTCCCCATTTGCTGTATCGTCAGGCGTACTGTTTGAACCATTGGACGATGGTGCGGTCCCATCCTTGGTTCCACACCCCACACCAAACATCATCATTGCCACAACTGTAACGATTGATCGCAATGCCATAACAGACCTCCGAATAAGGATGATACCTTGATAGCGCCGAACTTGTGTGTGTCGAGTTTGAAACTCTCTAAATACTGCACTGCATAGTAGTAAGGGAAAAGCGTACATCAGCTATTCTGAGAGCGACCAAACAGCCCCTTGATCTCCAACAAAATCGGCTGGACCCAATGCCGCCTCCAACCGAGCCTTGGGATCAAAGCGAACCGCGAAAGGCAATCGATTCCAAGACAACTGATCAAACACTACCGTTGTGAAACCATCGGCTCTTAGTTGTGAGATATCCTTTTTTTCTAGGGCTATGGCCACGTCACGTGCATGACTGAGACGGCGCAAACTCAATAGAAAAGGACTGGCTTCTACATATTCTCGCCACCCTTCAGGCTGCGCCCACGGTTGGTCCTCCACCATTCCTCCCAACAAAGGACGACCGTGGAACGGCTGATAACCACTGGAAAGCTGTGAACGCTGAATGGGAACCACAATCACAGCACCCTGTTCTCGATCTTGAGACAAATACGACCAGTGGTCTGGAACCGTGGGTGTCCAAACAGGCAAAGGCGACACACCGTCAACCCACAACTGAGCCAACAATCCTATCGGCAAGATGACAACCCAACGTGGACGCCAACGTGCAACGCCATCACACGCTAAAATCGTGAGAAACAAGCCACCCACCAGCATCCATCGATCCGGATGAAACATGCGGGAGAGGCCAGGAACAAATTTCCACAACACCCAATACGGGCTGCGCCACACATCGCCTGAAACCTCTTGCGCAGGCCCCAGGGAAAAAAGCACACAAAGACCGGCGAGGCCCAGCCACAGACCACGACGCTGCCCCTTAAATAAGGTCAAAACGATTCCTGGAATGAACACCCAGGGCAACCAACCAACCAGACCCTTTCCTTGACCACCAATCAATTGGAGCGCATCCGGAAAGACCGGGTTCATGGAGGTCGTTTCAATGTGCGTCCCTGCAAGGCTTCCCCCAGAGAACACAGGCCAAAAAATGATGAGCAGCATCGGCAAAACAAAAATCAACGCGAAATTCGCCGCCACCATGAGGTCTGTACTCACCGCTGTAATGGACCGATCTTTTCGTCCCATCCACAAAAACACCGGTAGAAGAATCACAACAAATAGAGCATTAAACCAATAGCCAAGCCCCGTCAGAGCCAGTCCCCCAGCCGCCACCAAAATGGACCGCTTTCCACCTCGCTCTACGACATCCAAAAAACCCAAAATGGCGATGGGTACGCCGACGAGTGCGGCCTGAGTCCAGCGTCCAGCGGACAACTGTGCCAGTACGGGCGGAAACATCGCCCACGTCGCTGACGCTGCCAAAACCACGACTGAATCTCGCCACAAGCGTCGAGCCAATGGAATGAAGGCCAACATGTTGATTGGAATCCAGAGCAATCCAGCGACCCCCATCCAAGACGGCCATGGCAACACCAGTCGCATGGCGCCAGACACCAACATTTCTAGAATGTTTCCGCCATTGGTGTGCACTGGGTTGTAGCCAATCGGATGGAATTGCTGAGGATCACTAAGATCAAAACGAAACTCAACTAGCGCCGCATGCACCTGATGGTGCAGGTACACACCATTGATCGCATCATCATTGAAATAGCCCGGTAGAGACGAATTCAACGCACCCATATTCGACCCCATCAGTGCAACGCACAGCAAGAGGCCCAGGGCAACCGCCCAACACCAAAGCCATCGATTTGGAAGTGGGTTTGAGAACATCACCACGAAGTGTAGACCCTTGTGTATTCTCCAGTCGTGTTGAAAGGACTCAAACCCACACTCATTGGACCCGCGCTCGGGATCGGCCTTGCCTTGCTCGTGTTGTACCCAGGGTGGCTCACGGCAAATACACGACTGGTGGGTCACGAAGGCCTCGATGTCTGGTCTCACGCGTGGGGCATTCGATGGATCTTCAATGCCTTAATGGACGGAAATGTCCCTTGGGATGTAGATGGTTTGGCGTGGCCACGCGGTGGTATTCTTTGGTACATCGACCCGCTGGGTGCCTTGGTCTCCCTTCCAGGACAAATGGTCAGCGGACCCGTACTTGGACACAACAGCATCTTATTCCTGCAGATAGCACTCGCAGGCTGGGCGGCATTCGGGCTGAGTAGGGCTTTGGGTGGACGGGGCTACATCGCTGCAACCGCGCTCGCGACCGCTCCCACTTTTTTGGCCGAGATTCACAATGGGACCGTAGAGGCTTGCTGGATTGGACTTGTACCGCTCGCTGTGTGGGCTGCCGTACGAAACCGATGGTGGTGCGGCTCCTTGGTGGGCCTTGCAAGCCTCGCAACCCCCTACCACGGCATTGCCGCTGCACTCTTGGTGGGGACCGTATTGCTGTTCGCACCCCACGAGAAACAGCCACCACATTGGCCCACGCGTTTACGCAGAACGGCCATGGCTGCCGGACTTGCTATGGTGGTCGCTCTTCCCGCATTTCTCATCCTAAAAGCAAGCCTGGATGACCCGCTGGGAATCGCAAAGAAAAGCATCGCCATGCTCAATTTCCCTGTGTTTCGAATCAATGCTGTCGATCCTGTGGCGCTTTTTCATCCAGGTGATTTTTGGACCGTGAATTTGGTTGGAGAAACCACAACTCCTTTCCGACGGACCCCGTACTTGGGGTTGACCATTCTGTGTCTTTCTTCCGTCCTCATGATTCGACAACGAAAACAACGCTGGTGGCTCATCCCAGTATTCATCACCGTCATCTTTGCCTTGGGTCCATTCCTGTGGCACGACGGGGACTTCGTCCGAACCCAAGGGGGTGAACTGCTGGCCCTGCCCTTTCGGTGGGTTCTCGGTTTTGGTGTGGTCATGGATCACCCGCTGCGCTTCATCTCAGGTGCTGTGACAGTTCTCGCCGTCTTGGCCGATGTCACAGCCAAGAAGCTAGAGGGGAAGATTGTCTTGCCCCGGGCAGTATGGACCTTTTGTTTGGCTGGAATCGTCCTTGTTGAACACTTGGTTTTATCTCCCAACGTGTGGCCCCTCAGCACCGCTGATGGATCGATACCTGCAGTGTATTCGGGCTTGAACGCTCCAGGTGCAATCATTGACCTCCCTGCCGCACGAGGACAAAGTATTGCGACAAACCGGTACCTCTATTGGCAAGGGATCCACAGACACCCCATTCCTTATTCGCACAAGGTTGGCCCGGACCTACCCAACGTCAATTCGACGCTGCGTACGTGGGCGGATCTAAGTCGTGATGTTCCACGCCACGAACATGATCCCGGTAGGGTTCAAGGAACCGTCGACCATGAAATGGGTGTGAAAAAGCTCGCACGAAGCGGTTTTCGCTGGGTCATCCTTCATCAGGATCTATTGGCCAACGAACAAGTCGCCAGAGACCACCAAGACATGCTGTACAAAACACTTGGAACACCAGAATCCATAGGGAATGCTCTAGTCTGGTCCATTCCACAACCGGTTGAGACTACCGAGTAAAACCACTCTCTTTCATGCATTTAGCCAATGTGTCCGAGACCACAGCATGCCCCTTTAAACTCCAATGGCCGTCGTACTCCAAGTACATCTCACCTCCCGCCTCTTCCGCTCTACGTAAAGGCGGTACCAGGTCGCATGTCGCAATGCCTCGGCGTTCCAACAGACTTCGAACACCATCCGAAACCGCATCTGGAGAGGCTGTGCTGGGATCAATTCCCACAAGTGAAAAGGTCGCATCCAAACGTTCTCGCTGAACCTGAAAAGCAGGAGGAGCTATGGCAACCATCAAGGAGTCGCCCCGCTCTTTCATCATCTTGGCCAAAGCCGCCAAGGCCGCATCCGTATGCGGCAATTGAGAGCCAAGCACACCCCCACCATCTCGAGTAAATAAACGAAGTTCGGAGACCCATCGGTGGCGCTCATGATGATCTGGACTCGACAACGCACTGCGCCGTTGCATCATGCGAACACCCGCGTACAACGCAGAGCGCTTGTAGAACCATGCATGAACTGGATTGATGGGGCGCCTTGCCAGCGGAGCGCCAGCCCGCATCCGTTTGGCTTCCGCTTGTACTTGAGTCCACCGGACATTGTCGTGAACATCGTTGCCCACAAAAAATGTCAGCAGCATGCCATCCAAATCAAGAGCAGCGTCCAGTTCCTGGTAGCGGCCCATCGCTTGCCAAGTTCCATAGCCATCCACTCCCGCATTGAGCATTTCGACCTTCAATTCAGAACCCAACCGTTGGGCAAAGGTGTCCGCTTCCGACACTTGTGCCGCCATGGTGAATGAATCACCACTGGCCAACCACCGGGGCTGGCTCTTGGCTCCCAGTTCAGGACCTCGAAGCCCATGGGTGTTGATGCGCAAATCAACGCCATAGCCAAGAGACTCTTGTCGTCCCTTAAATCCGGCAGTGGGTACAGCATATAAATCTGGATGGGTCGAGTACAAACCGTTCGGTGCATTATCGGGAGCGTTGTACAGCAAATCCGCTGCAGCATCTGGCCGAGCAAACCGAAAACCCACTTCAGCAAGAATCAACCCCAAGGCTAATCCTCCCATCAATAGCCCCCAACGGCCCAGCCAGCGTCCAGTTTGCACGCCTTTGCCCTAACGTACTGGGTGAAGTCATCACGGGAATACCCTGCGGCATCGGTTGGAACGGAATAGCCGTTTGGGAACGTTGAAAGAGGCTTCCATGAACAAGACCCGAACTTTCCGCCTACTGCTGCCACTCACCATGGTCATGATTCTGACATGGTTGATCGGTCTTCCAGCCACCGACTCACACGCCCAAAGCGCCGACGAGGCCACCACAGAGGCCACAGAAGAAGCACCCACCGAAGGGGCCACTCCAGAAGCAGAAGGCAGCGAACCCGACCTCCCAGCGAAAGCCACACCACAAGCAAATGAAACAGATGGCAATGAGGACGAATCGGCTGACGATGAAGACAAGAAGGCCGTAGAGTGGGAGGAAACCACCGCCCCCGCGCAAGCCACAGCCTTCGTCGAAATGATTGGAAAGGGTCAGTTTGAGGCGGCTTATGCCGCCGGTTCTCCCCTCCTTAGAGACACGCGGAGCGCTG
>PALY01000145.1 GCA_002707085.1 Deltaproteobacteria bacterium | reverse complement strand
TCAGTATCAAGCTTGCCTGTTAGTTGGCGTTCAAAGGGGTAGAGCGAAGACCGTGTCACGGATACGCACAGTGCAGTCGACCACTCGCGTTTCTGAAGGGATGGCGGTTATTGCGTTGATATTGTTTGGTTCTGCCTTGTTGGGATCCACCATCATGTGGTCCTGGTCAGGAGGTGCTGACATTGCCGAGTTGACCATGTGCGGCGCCCTCGGTGGAGTCCCCCATGCGCCTGGGTACCCCCTTTGGACGAACTTGGCCTGGCTTGCAAGCCAACTGATTCCAGCCGCTCACCCCGCAGGCCGGATTGCTGCAATGGTTGCGGGATTGGCAGTGGTCGCTGCAGTCTGTACACGGGGCCTCATTCGTTCTCTGGGTGGCGGCCCATGGATGTCTACAGTGATGGCAGGTCTCATATTGACCATCCCGATTTCTATCCGAGCCTTTAGTGTTCCAGAGGTCTACTCGTTGGACCTTCTGTTGATGTCTGCTTCTGCTTGGGCAATCTTTAGAAAGCATGAGGGCATGCCAGATTTTTGGAGCGCGTTCGGAGTGATGCTGGCCGTGCTTGCTGTAGGACATCGTCCCCAGAACCTGTTGTTTTTATTGGCTTTGCTCGCCACGCAAAACCGTCAACAGCTGTTTACACGACAGGTTGCTGCCGGATTGTTGTTGGGCGTGTTTGTTCAAGGTGCGCTGTATTTGGATTTGTGGGTGCGGATCCATGACCCATCCACACCTTGGGTGGCGATGGGCGCGGTACCAGGTTTTGTGGGTTTCTCGACGTTTGTGACCGGCTTGGATGTTGCCCGCTTCTTCGATGCTCCCTCTTTAGGGCGTGTGCTGTCTATGGTGGGCTTACAAGCTGCAGTGGTTTCAGCCATTGCATTTGTGGCACCGCTGGTCATCCGTCCCAAGCGGCTGGGTTGGGCCGTGTTTGGTTACGCGGTCGCACAAGTTGTATTTGCATGTGTCTACCGAACCTCGGATGCGGGGTTTTCGTTCATTCCATTGATATGGTGGGGTGTAGTCGTTCTGGGTGTGACGGTGACTCAGTACGCCCGTGGACGTGAGGCTCTTGTGTCGATGGCAGCGTTTGTGGGCTTGTGTGTACTTGCTTTGAACAACCGAGAAGTCATGAACAAAGAGGTTCACCAGAAATGGGCGCACGGACTCTCAGAGGTCCTGGACGCTGTTCCGGAAGGTGCTGTGTTGGTCTCTTCCGACTGGTCGGTCCGTGCGGGGCTGGTATCCATGCAAAAGGTGGATCAACAGCGACCCGATGTGGATGTGGTTCGGATAGAAGCCAATGGTGAGGGTGCTGCAGTCTTTTCTTCGTGGTTCCATCATGGCGATCCGATTTGGCAGACCGAAGAGCGACAGGAGTTGACGGAGTCAAGGACAGTCCGCATCTACGATGAACGGCTTCTCCGCCCCATCGAAGCTCAAGGGTTTCTGGCAAACCCGGCCGAAGCTGGCACGTGGTCTGTGGAATCGGTGGATGATGAAGCGGTGGAGTCTGAAGATAGCGGTGAAGACACCGGATCGGTGGACTGAGTCAAAACTTCAGCATGCAGATTTAGAACAAACTTTCGCCGGCTGACTTGATGTCGGAACAGGATGTGTCGTCATCCACTTGCTGGAGAATCACGTAGCTGGCCGTAGAGTCAGGGTTTCTCTCTGGGGTGACTTCGACCATTGTGAGAACACCATTTGATGCACCCAATATGGACTGGTCTGCGTCGTAATCAATATACGCTTCGATTCGATCATGATCGATGACCAGTCCTTCCAGTTGGTATTCTGAACGCTGTACGACATACACATCGCCCGCAACAATACCGGCATCGACGTTAATCGTGATGCCCGCTTCTCCATCTGAATCTTGATCGAAGACTCGAGAATCGCTGGCTGAAGTCGGTAGTCTATCGGTCCAGGGATTATCCAGTTCCACACCATCTAAGGAAAGGTAGGCTTCGGTTGTAAATGTGGCACCGACCTCTGCTTCAGACAAGGTCGCGTAACGTTCACGTTCTGGCATGCTGGAGATGAAGGCACGTGGAAAGCTGGTTTGCGCTCCATGGGCTTCCGTCGAGTTGATGTCGCAGAGCTTTTCGGTCCACCGCACGAATGTACCGTCCCTGACCCAGTCGACCCGCAGGTAGCTGGTGGTACGGACTTCTTCTAGATTGTCCGGATTCCAAATTCCAGGCATCAGCGTAGACACCCGCAGTTTCATCGCAAATGTTCTTTCGTCAAGTTCGGGTTCTTCTTCCTCTTCTTCTTCCTCGTCCTCATCATCGTCATCGTCATCGTCGTCGTCATCACCGTCATCGTCCTCGTCCTCGTCCTCGTCCGATGATGGGTCTAAAGATTCGCCTTCATTTTCGACGTCCGACAGTTCATAGCCTTCGCCAGCAACGACTTTTTCACCACAACCGGAGGAGAAAGCAAAGAGGATGGCGATGTAGAGTGGATTCTTGGTGGTCATGATTGGCTCGATTGAATGAGTTCTGATGAGGGCGGGGGGCTGTTGGTGTAGGAAAAGTCCGCAGTGATAATGAAGGTGGAAAGTTCGTTTAGACAGGTAAGAGCATCATCCAGCCACCGAGAGCAGGACATCCGCTGTCGAATCCATCTGAAGAATCTGCCCCTTCTGCTGAAATTGCAGCAGCTTCATCCACAGCGATCGTCATGCAAACATATACGGCTCCATCGCCCGATGCCCAGTCAATTCGCGTCCAACCTTCACCCAACCAATGATCGGCTGGGTTTTCTCCCACGGTGTACTGTTCGTCGTTGTCGTACATCGATAGCATCCACGTGTACGTGGTTGCGCTGGGAGGACCATTGATTTCGCTGAATGTCGAGTCTGTGATGTTGTAGCTGACGGTCAATGATTCGTTCCAGTAGTTGCCGGCGATGGCGATACTTTCGGTCGGCCCGGTTCCATCTGCATCCGCATCACTATCTGCATCGGCGTCACCGTCAGCGTCAGCGTCACTGTCTGCGTCTGAGTCAGCATCACTGTCTGCATCTGCGTCTGCGTCACTGTCTGCATCTGCGTCTGCATCACTGTCAGCATCACTGTCTGCATCGGCGTCAGCATCAGCAGGTATATCGATGAGTGAACCCGTGTCCGACTTGTCTTCCGTACAGCCAAGGTTCAACCCGAAAAACAAGACGATGGCCAGCAACGGTACACGCATATTTTCTCCTGTGGTGGATGCCTATATCACTGTGAGGTCAAATTGGTTTTCCGGAATTGCGCCTACTTCGCGGCGGTTACTTCCGCGTTTTCGGGTAAATCCATCACATACACACCCAAGTCTTCAACCAGTCGCAACATGGGCGTTTTGGCGAACCAAGCCAGATGCCAGGTGGAGAAGGGCCGGGATTGATAATGATTGGGGTACGCTGCTTTCAGCGCAGCACTCGCTTTTGGCAAGTGGTACCAAGGGATGGTGGGGGCAACATGATGAGGGATGTGGATGGTGATGTTGCACCATGCCCACTCCAGCCATCGTGGAAAGCGAACATCAAATGTGGACACCAGTTGCCCGCGCATCGGCGTCCAACCTTTCTGTGTGTAGGACAGGGTGTGTCGGTTCGCGTGCTGAACCGTGATGATCAATGCTCCGGTGACAGTCGCTACAAATCCAGGAATTCCGTAGTACTTCAGCATCGTCCAAAGCCCGCCAAAGTACAGAAGGCCTCCGTAGATCGCAGAAATGGTCGTTAGCATGACGAGGTTTGATAGCAGCAGCTCCATGCGTTCCAAGTTGAACCGTCGTTCGCCGATTTGGCGTTTGACGAGAAAACCCCTGCGGACTGTATTGGTAATGATCCAGAAGAACACACCAAACGGTAAGGCGTAGCCCAAACGTACGATGAGATCCTTTCTCCAGCTTGTTTGGTCGAACTCCTCTCGTGTTTTCAGGTGTGCTGCCCAGTCGACCTCTTCTCCTCGGCGTTGGGTGTGGGCGTGATGATGGTCGTGGGTGACCGTCCAGGTGTGCAGCGCATTCGATAGGGGAGACATGCAGAGATGACCGACCACTTTGTTGACCCAGCGTTTCTTGGAAAATGCTTTGTGGCCACAATCATGCCCCAGCACAAATAGTCCCACCATTGCCCAGCCGGTCAGCAGCCAAAGCACACAAAGCACAGGTGCTTGCCAAGCAAGGCCTGCACCCCATGAAAGTGGCAAAGCGTGGATGGCTGCCATCAAAATACCGATACATCCAAAGATGCGGATGAGCGTCCACCAGGAGCGAGCCGAATCGATCTGGAAACACTCCTGTGGAATGGCATCTCGTAGGTCTCTCAGCCGGACCGATTGAGACCGGGTCAGCTTGTCGATGGTGAACGGGCGAACTTCCATATGGTTTTGTATGCCACGAAACGTACTTATGGGGAAGTGGTGATGCGCCATAATCACCATCTCGTCACGGCTTTTTCGGGTCTGGCTCCAACAAACCACCGCAGTTGACAGTACCGCCCAGGCCGCCAACCCAATACTGTGTCAATGAATGTTCGGCCGTTCAAGCCGCGATTGGAGGATGACAGAATGGATGTGCGATTGACGCAATTCAGCCACGGTGGTGGCTGAGGATGCAAACTGGGTCCGGCGGACCTGGGTACCATCGTCAAAGCATTGCCTCGCTGGGCGGATCCTGCACTTTTAGTGGGTCTTGAAACAGGGGACGATGGCGCAGTCGTGCGTCTTTCCGACGACATTGCAGTCATTCAAACCGTGGACTTTTTCATGCCGATTGTGGACGATCCAGTCGACTTTGGCCGCATTGCTGCTGCCAACAGTCTATCGGACGTTTACGCGATGGGCGGGGTCCCGGTCACAGCACTTGCGATCTTGGGTTTGCCCATTGGCAAGCTCGATGCTTCTGTGGGGGCGGCCATTCTTGAAGGGGCGGGTTCGGTCTGTCAATCGGCTGGGATCCAGATTGTTGGAGGTCACAGCATCGATGATGCAGAGCCAAAATTTGGTTTATCTGTGACCGGGCGCGTACATCCAGACCAGATTTGGAAGAACAGTGGTGGCTGTGCGGGCGATCATTTGGTGTTGACCAAGCCTTTGGGGTCCGGAACGTTGACCACTGCCATCAAGAAAGGAGCGCTTACCCCTGTACAGGAACGCAATGTGGTCGAGATCATGTGCGCCCTAAACGATACTGCGGCAGCCGCAGCGCGAACGGTTGGGGTCCATGCAGCAACCGATGTGACGGGGTTTGCCTTGTTGGGTCATGCAATCGAAATTGCCGAAGGTTCTGGCCTCGGTTTGGATTTGGATCTTTCTGCCCTTCCAGTCATCGACGGTGCGTTGGACATGTTGAACCAGGGGATAGCCCCAGGGGCTACTCGTCGGAACTTGGAGTATTACGGGGATCGTGTTGAGTGGTCGGATTCCGTGACAGATATCCAAAAGAAGCTTGTGGGCGATCCTCAAACGTCGGGCGGCCTATTGTTGTCTGTTGCACCCGAACGTTCTACCGATTTGATCCAAGCTTTACGGGAACAGGGGACGCTGGCGTCGGCGGTTGTTGGGACCCTGAGCGCTTCACCCGGGATCCGCGTCGGCTGAAGCGGGGAGGTGCCCTGCACGCTCCAGTGCGTGGATAACGCTCTGCGCACCATCAGTGATGGTCAAGACAGATAAATCCACCTCGCAGTCCGGTTGTGTTGGCTTTTCATAGGGCTGATCGACCCCTGTGAAGTCTCGAAGCTCACCTGTGAGCGCTTTCGCCCAGTTTCCCGTCGTGCACTGATCGATACAAGCGGGCTTTGGTGTGCAGACATGTACCTCAAAAAATGCGCCAACCTTTTGTCTCACAGCGTGCCGGGCATCCGCGAATGGACTTACTGCGGCCACCACAACAACCGCGCCTTCTTTCATGGCTCGATGCGCTCTTTCTCCCAGTTGAGCCACATTTTTGTCGCGGTCGTTTTTGCCAAAGCCAAGTGGCTCCATGGTGTTGGATTGCCGAAGAGAGGTTGAGAGCAGCAACTGGACGGGCAGTTTCTGTTCTTCAAGCAGGTCTGCGATGACCTTTGCCAAGGCCGTGCCGCCAGATGACGGTAAGCCTGTACACCAGATGGTGAACGGTGTGTTCACAAGTGACCTCCCTTTGAGTCGATATCGTAGCGAGAACCCTTCTCTGGGGCTACCTCTTCTACATGTTCTCCGACCGGTATCGTTTCTTGAAAATCATGGTCTCGCTATTGATCCTGCTTGGTTTGGGTGCGGTGTATACAGACTTCGCGTTGTCTCGTCCCGAAGGCTATCGCGCGGCATTGGCGGACCCTGTGAACCATGAAGGTGCGGACATGCTGTTCCCTTTGTGGCAGGTCACACATATACGGGATGCAAATATGTACACCATTGCGGGGACGCTTCGGGATGTACCTGTGCAAGGATCGACTGAAGGTCTAAATGTGCGGGACACTGTGACTGTTATTGGGCATTTTCGCGCAGATGATTTGGTGGTGGTGGCCACTGAACGAGTCGACCATCCGTTGCGCCCATGGAAAGCTGGTTTCAGTTTGCTTGCCATCCTTTTGGGGCTGATCGCAACCCCCCGCTTCTTTGGCTGGCGAGAAGGCCGGGTGGTGATCCGTGGCTGACTTGTTGACCCACGGTGCAGCCGCTGTATTGGTGAAAGCAGGAACAGGTTGGCGGTACCCCGCTGTGTTTGTGGCGGGAACCTTTGCTCCAGATTTGGCGAGTCGTGTACCCGCAATTGGGTTTGGCTTGATTCATGTGCATTGGGTTTCACTTCCTTCCTGGCTCACCCATGGTTGGCAGCCGCTTCATCAGCCATTTGGCCTGTTGGTTTTGGCGTATGTGATCAGCATGTTTTTTCGTGTCCACGATAGGGTCGGTGTTTTCTTGAATCTGATCGGGGGAATGGCGCTCCATATGTTCTTGGATGTGCTTCAGGACCACCACGGTGTCGGCTATTTGCTTGGTTTTCCATTCTGGGAAGGCCATTGGGAGTTGGGGGCTGTTGGCAGTGAAGCTACAGTGTGGGTAGCGGTGCCTTTGTGCATCCTCGCTGCCTGGGTGGCGTCAAAGAAACAAGCCACATGCGGAGCATCACTTGAAGACTGTTGAAGCCAATGGAATCCAGATTTGCTACGACGAACTGGGAGCAGGGCCACCGTTGATTCTGATTATGGGGATCGGGTGTCAGTTGATTCACTGGCGAGAAGACCTGCGGCAGCATTTTGTCGATCAGGGCTTCAGGGTGATCCGTTTCGACAATCGAGACAGTGGAGAGTCCACTCATTTTCGTGATCTTCGTGCCCCTTCTATTGCCAGTATGTCTGCTCGTCGCGCAGCAGGTCTTCCGATCGAAGCGCCCTATTTACTGTCGGATATGGCGGCAGATGTGATTGGGCTGATGGATGCGTTGAATATCGACAAGGCCACCATCATGGGCGCGTCCATGGGCGGAATGATCGCGCAAACGATGGCGGCCCGGTACCCTGATCGGGTGCAAGCCATGATCTCGGTGATGTCTCATACCGGCGAACGACGGTTTTTGATTGGTCGCCCAGAAGCGATGAAGGTGATGCTAAATGCCAAAGCGCCCACCACCCCTGAAGAGGCTGGTGTACGGGTCGAAACCATCATGAATGTGCTTGCCGGTAGCGAATATCCAAGTCCTGCCGAGGACTACCACGACATGGGGCGCCGGGCTTTCCTGCGTTCCAACGATCCCCCAGCATTTGGCCGCCAGTTGGCGGCCATTCTTGCGAGTGGAGATCGGGCAGCGGAAATTCGGAAGATTGGTGTTCCGACTTTGGTGATTCACGGAACGCATGACCCGCTGATTCCTGTGACTGCAGGACGAAGAACAGCGGCCTTGATCAAAAATGCGGAGCTTTGGGAAGTACCGAAGATGGGCCACAACATTCCCAAGCAGTTGTGGCCTCAATTCGTTCAACGCATTGACCAGTTTTTGCGTGAATCCGGTGCGGTTCAAGCCTGACGCCTAAACGGTGCAGTTTGGAGTCGATGCCTCTTTATGTGAGTTCTGACTCTATGCGTTCTCGCGATTTTCCAAGCAAGGTCAGGCGGTGGCCCAAGATGATGCTTCTGCGGTGCTTGGCTCCATTGGTCGATGTCCACACTTCGTGTCGAATCGAGCCTTCGATGGCCACGGGGTCACCTTTTGAGAGGTGGTCTCGCGCAAACTCTGCGTTGTGTCGCCATAGTTTTACTTTGTGCCACACCGTGTCTGTGGTGCGCTGTTCATTTTGCATTTGAGTGCGTCGAGTTGCAATGGACAGTTCGCATACTGCATGTCCATTGGGTGTGAGTGTAAAGTCCGGATCAGAACCAAGATTTCCGAGTACGAACGCGCTGTTGATTGTTCCCATTGTGCCTCCTTTGCGTGAGAAACGCTGGATACAAACGCAATGGGCGTGCCGTCTCTAAATGGCTGAAATTCCGTTGGTTTACATGCCAAATGTACGCTTGATGGTGTCGGTACTGTTCAAGAAGCAGTCAGATCTTCATGCGCAAGATGACAGCTCGAACTGTGGATGCGTACCACTGACCACCGCGTCGTGTGGGAATGCCTTCTGAGGTCAACTTCTGGGCGATCTCACGAAGAGAGAGACCTTGTTCGTGAAGTGCCTTGATTCTACGCCCGGCCGCCTGGGGGTCTGTTTTCTTCGGAGGCGGTGGGGGAGGGGGGACTGGCTCTTGCCGAAGCTCAGACCAGTCGTCTGAAAAAACCACCACAGAGTCTCTCGGATCATGAGACTTAGCGGCGGGGGTGACAGGGGGGGATGGAACAGTGCCTGTTTCTCGTTCCAGAAGAGCGAGACCCTTCAAGAGTGCGATGCGGAGCACTGACGACCTCGAGACTTGACCGAGGGCCCGAACAAGCGGGTCCTCCATCAGGACGGGCACGAGCAGGTCGGCTCGGTCTAACAACTCCAACTCGATCCGCAGCGCGGTTTGAGCTTTGCTGGTCATACCCTTCTCTAAATCGTAGCTATTCGTACTACGCATGAAATACATTTGCAAACACTCTGGACAAAAAAAATGGACATCTAAGGAATAAAAATTCTAATGGCTGTACATAGACGTACACAGGTGGACCAAGGACACAAGAAATGTGCCGGATTGGTGTTTCGAGGCGAATGAAGTTCAGCACCAAACGGCGCGGAACGACTCTCAGTTTTTACGGCGCAAACATGGCCATATTGGGAGTAAAAACAGGATGAAGCTGTGTTCGGCATTGCAGGCGCCGCCATCCGCTCCATCACAGTTTTCATCGATTCCGTTGCCGTACCGATCTTCGGCACCAGGGTGGACGTTTGGATTCTTGTCGTTGCAGTCGCCTGGTGGAAGGTTGCCGGTAGCACCCGTGGGGTCGGGCCAGGTGCAGGTGCGTACGTATTCAGCCGGTACGTACCCATCCTTGTCCAAATCGTAGTCATCATCCCGCTGACAGTCCGAGTCAATACCGTCGTATGGAGTGTCGGGCGCGCCTGGATATATGGTCGGATCGCTGTCATCGCAGTCCACTTCATCCGGCCAGGTGTCGCCGTCTTCGTCCACTCCGTGGTCAACGGCGAGTCCGCCTGTGTCTTGCTGATCTGCGGCCCAGGCTGGGCGGATACCAAGCAATATGGTGAGGAGCGATATTTGGAAGAAGACAGTTTTCATGATTAGGTGGGACTACTGTAGTCTCTGTTGAGGCAATATGACCAGTACTGTTGGTGGTTCAGATGCCAAGAAATGATCAATCTACGGAATGTATTGAAATGTATCCCAGGTGGGTACAGGTTTGATTTTGAATCACCGCTGGGGCCGCATTTTCGTGCTGGGCTTGTTGTATTTGGTTCAAGGGTTGCCCTTTGGCTTCCAGGTGCATGCTTTGCCGGTGTATCTTCGGGAACAAGGTGTAGGGCTGGAGGCGATTGGATATTCTACAGCGCTTGCATTGCCGTGGGCTTTGAAGTTTTTGTGGGCCCCGTTTGTTGAGCGCTTTGGTGGTGGACAAGGGAGCCGCTACAAGTGGATTGCGCCCATTCAAGTGTTGATGGTGTTGGGATTCTTGTTGGCATCTCAGGTTTCACCCGATGAACATCTTGGGCGCTTGATGGTTCTGTTGTTGGTTTTGAACGGACTGGCTGCCACGCAGGACATCGCAGTCGATGGCCTGGCCGTTGACTTGTTGGGTCCCAGTGAACTCGGTTTGGGCAATTCCGCGCAGGTGGTTGGCTATAAAATGGGAATGCTTTGTTCGGGGGGGGTGCTGATTTGGGCCACGGCATGGGTGGGTTGGCAAGGCGCATTCTTATCGATGGCGGCTTTGGTTGGCGCCGTGGCGGTGATGATTTGGTGGATGCCAGAACCGGAAGCTTTGGCTTCAGAGGATGTCGAGCCGATAGTTTCTGTGTACAGCATCATCCAGGCCCTCAAGGCCTCTCTGTACACCCCTGGCATGGGTTGGTTCTTGTTGGTGATTGCAACCTACAAGATGGGGGAGTCTTTCATTGATGTGATGTACAAACCCTTCTTGATCGATCAAGGGGTCACGGCGTCTCAAATCGGGTTGTGGATTGGAACCTGGGGCATGGGGGCATCTCTGCTCGGATCGGTGGTCGGTGGCGTCATTGCCATGCGGTTTCCACTCATCAGGCTTCTCTTTATTGCCGGTATTATTCGTTTGATTCCAGAATTTGGGCAACTGGGCTTGGCCATGAATTGGGTGGCGGTAGAGCCACAATCTGTGATTGGCATCTCGCTTGGAGAACACTTTGCTGGTGGTGTTCTTACGACCATTATGTTCGCGACGATGATGAGTTGGGTTGACCGCCGAATCGGGGCGTCTCACTTCACGCTGTTGGCCTGCGTTGAGGTCTGGGGCAAATCGATGGCGGCCATGGGTTCGGGCTGGCTTGCGGTGCGCTTTGGGTACCCGGGGACCTTCGGTCTGGGCATTGCTATGGGCGTTGGCTTTTTGTTGCTTCTGATCCCGCTATTGCGGCGACGTGAGCCTCAATCGCGCGCGCGACCAAAGTGTGACCTTGTTTAGATAGGTGGTAATCACCGGTCAAAAAGGCATCGGCACGCCCTTGGAGCGTTGGCGTCAAATCCAGTATGTCCAGGTCTGCAAAGGCGAACATGACTTGGTCGCGTAAGCGCGAGTCTTCCCAGGGTGCGGTTTCAACACTCTCGACGTGAGGAGTCAAAGGAGATTCGCTCAGCCGATCAGCAGCCGCATAGAGGTCCGCAGGCAGGTACACTGGAACGACTTGGGTGTCGGGGTGCTTCAAACGAAATTGCTTCACGGCTTGGGCAAAGCGCAACGTCGTTGCTCGTTGACTGGCAGGGTCACTCATCCAGGTCGGTGTGGGTGGTGCGGTGGCGTCCCAGTCTCTTAGCAGCAGGTGCCCAACCAAGAACAACAGGTGAGAGCTGGAAAGAGGGCTTGCCAAGAATGTGCCGCGAGGGCCCGACGCATCTTCTGTGTCCAGCAGCCAACCCCCACGAACCGTATATCGGTTGCCCACTTGAGCATCTGCTTCATCCCAGTCATTCATTTGGTTTACGACCACGATGACCCCCTTTGCTGGGTGAGCGTCGAGGTGCTGTGTCGCCAACCAAAGTGCATCGGCAATTCCGTAGCCAGGAACACCTGCATTGTGGACGTGGGCGCCATCGAGCATGGTTTGAGCAGGGAAAGGCGCGTCTCCATTGACGCCGTTCCCCATGACCTGTGAATCCCCAACCGCAATCCATGCCGATTCAGAGATCGGTTTGGCGGGGAGTCTGTATCCATCTGAATTGGTTTGTAGGACCCATGGCTCACCCCGTGGTGAGATGATTCTTGCTTCGCCTTCCTTCTCCAGTTGGATCGAGCCGTCCTCAGCTTGCTCAAACAGTCGAATCATGGGTGCCGCATTGCCGTCAGCAAACCGAACCAAACCCTCAGCCAAAAGAAATGTAATGGCCGAACTGGCAGCCATGATCGTCAATCGGGTTTGTAGTGATGGTCCTTGGCTCAAGTGATTCTCCGACACATTCATGATGGTAAGACTGGCGGGTGGGGTAAATCTTGTGTATCTCCCCGGCGTAAGGAGTTGTACCATGGACGTTCGAAGCATTCGTCGCGCTTTGCTGGCCCTCTTGGTGGTCACCATCATTTGGGGATGGACATTTTCTTGGATGAAAGAAGCGATCGAGACTGCAGAGACGGTCATTCCGAACGCTTTGGTGTTCGTCATCGGACTGTTTATGACACTCCGTTTTGCCATGGCCAGCATGTTGATGCCGCTGGTTTTAAAAGGCGCGCGAGAGCAGATCGGTACCAAGAAAGTGTGGAAGGACGGCGGGATTCTGGCCGGGTTCTTGTTGGGCGGCTTTTTGTTGCAGATGTTCGGTTTGGATGGTGTAGATCCTGCCGTTTCAGCATTTCTCACAAGTCTTTATGTTGCGTTTACAGCCCTCATTTCAGGGCTGGTGAATCGTGAGTGGCCAGGCAAGGTGGCAGTCGCTGGGGTGATCATCGTCACAGTTGGAGCCGCCACAATCTCTGGCCCACCACAGCTGACCTTTGGTGTCTCAGAGTGGCTGACGGTGTTTTGTGCTTTGCTGTTTGCTGGGCACATCTTCTTTACGGACCGGATCACGAAACGGAGTCCGCCACTGGCGGTCGCGTTGGTCAGCTTTGTTTGGGTCACGCTTGGCAGTTTGGTTCTGCTGGGGGTTGGTTCATTGATGCACCCAGAAGTGGAATGGGCCGCTGCAGTACAACTGTTGAAAACCCCCGGTTTTATTCGGCCCGTCCTTCTTGCGGGTTTGCTGGGTACACTCGTTGCGTTGTCATTGCTCACCAACTTTCAACGTTTTCTCTCTCCGGTTCGTGCTGCAATATTGTTTTCACTGGAGCCTGTATGGGCAGCGATTATCGCTGTAGTCGTCGGTCAGACACAGATTGACGGCTGGCTTTTGTTTGGTGGAGGCGCTTTGCTGGTCGGAAATTTATGGATGGAAATCTGGCCCCGGACGCGTTTTGCCAAGGGTAGTGCAGCTTGAAAACGCCAGGATGGTGCATTTTGGCGCTGGTTGCGCTGATATGGCCTGTACCGGCCCATGCGTTGGAAACGGTTTCGAAAGTCGATGACCAAGGCTGGATTGTGGTGTCGGCCACATTGCCGCACACAAAAGAACGAGTGGATGCTTTTTTGGCTGCACCCAGTAAGACGATGGAGCTTGGCGATGGGGTTCGAGAGGTCCGGACAGAACCCATGAGCAATGGCTGTACAAAGCTTCATGTCACCAACAACGGTTTCGCAAGGACGTTGAGCTACACCTCCATG
>PALY01000144.1 GCA_002707085.1 Deltaproteobacteria bacterium | reverse complement strand
TGGCCAGTTGCTTCGATATTTGTCTATCGCAGGAATCAACCACTGGAAACAACTATGGCACTCTATACAGATATGCAACCGCCCTGCTTCACCTCCAGCCAACCGTGCTATATCTCGCTCAGCAGTCCGCACCATAGGATTGACCTCATCTGCAAGTTCCAACAGGCGGCGTCCAGCGCTCGTGAATCTAGGCGGCTTGGTTTTGCGCACAAACAAGGTGCACTCGAGGCGGTCCTCAAGGTCTTTTAGTTGATGAGACAGTGCAGACTGGGTTAGAAACAGCCGATCCGCCGCTTCAACTAGGCTCCCTGTATCTCGAAGAGCAACCAACGTTCGTAAATGTCTTAATTCAATCACTTTGCATGAATATTATTCATCTGTTTCATCATCTATATTAGATCAGCTCAATCAGAATCACCACTGGAGCAAAATAACTAGAGCCTATTTTTCCCACTTTCTATACCCTTTTCAGGCTAATTTTCGCTTGGCTCAAAGATACGACAAAATAGAAACGATACCCATTTAGATCCAAGGCGCGATGTTTAACCCATTATAAATTGTGATCGAAGAGTTCTTTCAAAAGCTAATCGAGCGAGGCATCTCTATAGCAGACCAAAGCAATCGCTACGCCATCAACTTAGAATACGAGACCATAGCCCCAGCCTCCGGTTATACCAATACATTTCTACCTCGTATCATGTCGAGCGGACTAAGCTTTATTTTCAGAAGAGCTTCGAGAAAGATTATGATATCGATATGAAGATTACGCAGCACAATATTGAACGAACCCGTTTTCCTGATACAACTTAAGAGGACGCTCAGAAAAGCACAGACTTTCCGTACTCATTAGTTCCGCGGACCTGATTATCTATATGGTAGATTGACAATACATGAGAAAGACATCACCGCTATTCGTCGAATTTAGTGAAATCGAACAAGCTACAAAGGTCGGATGAGCTGCGGCCGCGTGCCTATGCTAAGGCTCCTCAAGCTCCTTCTGGGAGAAAGTCACATCATTTATCACCAAAGATATGAGCTTCCTAAGGTGAAACGAGGAAGATCAAAGCTGGGGGACGAATATATATGACAACGTACTTACTGAGCAATACGAGGCGCCAGCCTAGGGACCCTAAAGATGAGAACACCAAGACCCTCGAGAAAACTTGAGTCTATTTTCAAGGTCAAGGAAGTATCCAAACAAGATAAACGTAAGGACGTCTTCACTCACTGGATAATGAAGCAAACACCGAAGAAAGATAACGCCTAGAACGTGAAAAATATCACCAAGTAAATCGGCAGAAGCAACAACGTGCTGTAGCAAGTAATATTGTTCATCGCTGGCCATTTGTCCCCTTCTCTAAGGGGAAACGAATCCCCAAGTACCAGCCAGGTACAGCAGCCTAAAATTATCGACAACATGATGCTGAGCAGTATCAATCCCATAGTTCCATTAGCTTAATGGTTTCAGTTGGTGAATCACCTAGGTCCGATAGTACTCTATTTTATCTATAGGTGTTATCTACCATCCTTGGGCCTTCGTATGTTCGACACCATCAATATAGCAATGCTAAAAAGAGATGGCATAACTGAATCCGTTATTAATCGCCCAAGTATTGAGTATTTTTCGACCCCATACTATGTGTTCAAACAACGTGCTGAATTAATGACCGGAAATTGAACCAATCATGAGCATCCAAGATGCTGCGACCTAAGCTTGTGTTCTTTAATTTTCTGGACGACAAAGATTATCGTACTATTGAAATATACATACTCAGTCATAACTAAGATGAAAAAAGTTTTGTGTTCAAGGAAAATGGTCGCAGTGGTTACATCTTCTTTATTACCTAGAGGCAGGTTTAAATAATCAACTAGTTGGATAACAACAAGCACACCATCGACGTCCTGTCGACAGGTCAATCAGTTGGTGAAATATCGTTGATTGATGAATCTCGGAGATCTACCTCGGTTCGCGCCAAGACCAAACTCAAGCTAATCGTATTACAACGTGGAGACACCAAGCAATTGAACAAAAAGAATCCAGCATTGGCAAATAAGGTGCTAATGGGTGTCTCCTCACTAATTTGCAAAAACCTTCACGATACCAACAACTATTTCGCAGAATAGCTCTTAAGTATTTGTTAACTAAGACACAGCGCGTTCAATTCGATCGCATGCCTCTGTTAGAATTGCTCTGGGACAGGCAAAGTTTAGTCTCATAAACCCGGGACCAGCGAACTGTGCCCCGTCCGACAAACCCACTCCAGCAGACTCAAAAAATGCTAGTGGGTCCTCAAGAGCGAGTGGTCGCACATCAAGCCAGGCAAGATAAGTTGCTTCGACTGGATTCATCGAAATCCCCGGGATCTTTCTAATCCGCTGTGCTAGGTAATCACGATTGTTCTGAAGATACCTGATTAGCTCCATGCGCCAGGGCTCACCATCCCGATAAGCTGCCAGCATTGCCTGATATGCAATGACGTTTATACTCCCCATGATCCCCTCGCTTGCCTCAGCAAACTTTTCCCGCATCGCCGGATTCTTAATAATCGCAACACCGCCACCAATTCCCGCCATATTGTAGGTCTTACCCGGACCCATCAGGGTCACCAGATTTTCTTCAATTCGAGAATCAACCTTCGCGACAGGTATATGCTGCCTGTCATCGAAAATCAGCTGACAATGAATCTCATCTGAACAAATCAGCAAGTCATGCTCCAAGCACAAACTTACAATGTCGCCCAATTCTGAAGGCGTGAGTACCCTGCCAACTGGATTAAATGGATTACACAGCAGTAACATACGGCTATCAGGCGTGATGGCTGCTTCCAGCTCATACACGGGGTAACGATAATCACGATCCATATCCACCGGTAAACGAATCAACTCTCGATCCATATTTTTTGGAACATCAAGGAATGGATAATAAATCGGTGTCGCTGTCAGCAAAGTTTCGCCAGGGGCCACCAGTCCGCGGCAAGCGACATTTAGTCCTGAAACAACACCAGGAATGAACAACAAATCATCTGCATTGACTTGCCATGCGTAAGTTTCCTCGAGATAGTTTAGTACCACGTAAATAAGCTCACTTGGAGGATCCGCATACCCGAACATCTGAGTGGCAACGTAGGACTGGATCTGATCGATCACAGCCGCAGGTGGATTGAAATCCATATCAGCGATCCACATAGGCAATACGTCAGTATCCCGATACTTATCCCACTTGGTGCTACCTCGCCGGTCTAGAACCACATCAAAATCGGGCATAGCCTGTCCCATACAAAATATCGGCTATACTACCAGTATTGATGAACACTCAATCATTGGAGTATTCCTGTGGAATTCTTTACCAAAAAGATGAAGTTGCCTGATGCAGATAATGCTTTACCCGGACGGAGTAAAGAAATGTCCGTCCCGGAGCGCCACTTTGTTAATGGCAATCTAATGAAGCCACCCTTTCCTGAGGATTTTGAACAGGCCATCTTCGGTATGGGTTGTTTTTGGGGTGCCGAGAGACACTTCTGGGAACAAGAAGGCGTCCACATCACAGCAGCAGGCTATGCTGGCGGCATCACACCTAATCCAACCTACGAAGAAGTATGCTCCGGACTTACTGGCCATAACGAAGTTGTTCTTGTGGTTTTCGATCCTAAGGTAGTTAACTTTGAAGTACTATTAGCGTTGTTTTGGGAAAGTCACGATCCTACTCAGGGAATGCGTCAAGGCAACGATGTAGGTACTCAATACCGCTCGGGTATTTATACCTTTTCACCAGAGCAGTCAGCACGAGCTGAGGCCAGTATGGCCATATTTCAGAATAATCTACGGAAAGGGGGCTACGAAGCGATTACGACGGAAATATACTGTGCTCCCGAGTTTTACTATGCGGAACACTATCATCAGCAATATCTTGCCAAGGTACCGAATGGCTATTGTGGCCTAGGGGGTACTGGCGTCTGCTACAAAAGAGAGGCAGCGAAAAGCTAGGCGGTTTTGCAGAACCGAAATATTGAAAAGAATATAACGCTAAATTGCTAAGCCAATGCTCGTTCAAAGTCCGCGATCAGATCCTCGGACTCTTCAATACCGATAGAGAAACGGACCAAAGAGTCATCGATACCCATTTCTGCGCGTCTCTCAGGACCCATCTCATAGTAAATTGTATGGGCCACCGGTATCGCCAACGACCGGGTGTCTCCAAGATTGCTTGTGCTGATGACAAGATCTAGCTTGTTGAGAAACTCGAAACAGTCTAGATCTTTTAGCTCAATGCTAAATAGTGCACCAGGATACTTAAAGAGTGACCGCGTCAGCTCATACTGTGGATGATCTTCAAGCCCGGGGTAGTAAACTTTATTGACTCCCGGATGCGATGACAAGAACTCAGTCAATACTCTCGCATTGCTACAAGCTCGGTCCAATCGTAACGCAAGCGTATCGGACCCGACGGAAATGTGATGGGCTGCTTCTGGTCCGAGAGATGCGCCAAAATCACGCAGCCCTTTTTTCTTAATCTGGGTGATTGCCCAATTGGAAACATCCCCTTTGTGATAGATGTCATAAATATTGTCGAACGTCTCCCAGTCGTAGTTAGCAAGTTCTGTCACCGCACCACCCAGCGCATTAGCATGCCCACCAATATATTTGGTAAGACTATTTATTGAGAGACTCGCTCCAACGTCTTTAGGTTGGAACAGATATGGTGTCGTCATAGTGTTATCGACGAAGTAGACTAGGTTATGTTCGCGACATAGCTCCCCAATCTTCGTGAGGTCGGTAACCTGGGTTCGTGGATTCGCGATGGTTTCCACGAATATAATCTTAGTATTTTCACGAATCTCAGCGGCTACCGCATCGACCGACGTTGCATCGACAAAAGACACTTCAATACCGTGGGCTGCAAAGGAATTGAATAAACTATTGGTATTACCGAAGAGAAAAGACGATGAAATGAAGTGATCACCATTGCGCAGCAACGAAAAGAGTGTCGTTCCAATCGCCGCCATGCCAGTGGAGAAAGCGGCTGTGGCCACCCCACCCTCCATCAGCGAGATCTTATCCTGCAATGCAGTTACCGTCGGATTAACCTGTCGGCCATAGGAATAGCCCGTCTGCTTGCCCTGAAACACCGCAGCAAGGTCGTGTGCATCATCGTAAGCATACGTTACTGCGTTATGCACTGGTTTGTGCAGCGCCCCATGCTCAATCCCACCGCGACGGTCTGAGTGTAGAATCCGCGATGTAAATCCCATTTTCTCCTCCTCTGCCCAATTAATGAACAAAAAAAAACCCGTTTAGTTATCTCGCATCAACTAAAGCAGGTTTGGTTTCTCTTTAGCTGTACTTTTATCGCGCCCGCAAGCTGATTCAAATCGGCGCGCCCCTATTGTAGAAAACCCACCACCGCAATAGCAAGGGGCTAAGGAAAAGATTCCGGCAATCTGACTCTGTTAGAATCGCTGGTTAACCAAAGGAATATCTATGTCTTCAATTAATAACGAACTATTAACTTTTCTTGGGAAGTCTCCAACGCCGTTCCACGCCGTCGAAAATATGAGCGTGTTGCTTAATAAAACTGGATTCAAACAGCTCGACGAAAGAGAGGACTGGAGTCAAACTAAACCCGGGCGATACTACGCAATTCGCAATCAATCATCGATCATTGCGTTTGTACTGGGAAGCACTGACCCAATAGAAACAGGTATTCGACTGGTCGGTGCGCATACGGATAGCCCCTGTCTGCGGGTAAAGCCAAATCCTGTCATCCATAAGCATTCGTATCTGCAATTGGGTGTAGAGGTATATGGCGGGGTACTACTAAACCCCTGGTTTGATCGAGACCTTAGTCTAGCTGGACGTATCACGTACTCTGACGGAGCATCGATCCACAACCGTCTTATCGATTTCAATCGACCAATTGGCGTAATTCCTAGTCTTGCAATCCACCTGGATCGGAACGTCAACGATTCGCGTAGCATCAATCCACAAAAACACATTCCACCCATCATGCTACAAACAGACGAGAAATCTTCTATAGAATCGCTAATCCAGGATCAATTAGAAGAGGAACATGGGACCGCGGGGAAGATTCTAGGCTATGAGTTATCTTTCTATGACACCAACCGACCAGCTTTTGTAGGGTTAAATAATGACTTTATCGCCAGTGCACGGCTTGATAATTTGTTGAGCTGCTTCGTCGGTCTAAAAGCACTGCTATCAGCCGATGAAACCGTTACCAGCATGCTGGTCTGTAACGATCACGAGGAGGTGGGCAGTGCTTCCGCGGCCGGAGCACAGGGACCGTTTCTAAAATCGACAATTGAAAGACTATTCTCTGACAACGAGTCGCGTCACCGCATCACTGCAAATTCATTGTTGGTATCAACAGACAATGCCCATGGAATCCATCCAAACTACGCCGACAGACACGATGCAAACCATGGTCCCATCCTTAATCAGGGCCCGGTCATTAAAATCAACGCTAATCAGCGTTACGCAACAAACAGCGAAACACAAGCTTACTTTGCACATCTCTGCGAAGAAGCTGATGTCCCTTACCAGAAGTTCACCAATCGTACAGATCTAGCGTGTGGCAGCACAATCGGCCCAATCACCGCTACAGAAATCGGTGTCAAAACCTTAGACGTCGGCGTGCCAACCTTTGCAATGCATTCCATTCGCGAATTGGCAGGATCAAAAGATTCAGATCTTCTTAACAGCGTACTGTCTTCCTTCTTCAATATTTCCGAGGCACCTCGCGCCAAATGAAACTACTAGACGAAACAGCCATTGCGACCAGCCTGCGTGAGGGAGCGGAAGGAGTTCGAAGCATTCTCGCTGCTGCCGCTCGCAGCAGGAACACACCGCTAAAAGAATTGGCGAAACAGGTCCACATGCCACTGCCAGTAGTCTCCGCGGTGCGCCGCGAACTCGAGAAGCGTGGCGTTTTTGCCCGACAAAAAGGTGTTTGTCTTACCGAAAAAGGGACCGCTATTGCTCACGAACTAGGTGTCATAGTCACGGAGACAGAGACCAATGACGCACTTTCCACACTACAAATGATCAGCACCGAGATGCCAGAGGTAGATGTTGCGCTCGACCAGGCATTCGCACTACCTGAAACATCTTTGCGACGAGCCATCTACGCAAATCACCACGATGCACTCGTGGGACGCAACGTCATATTCATCGGCGATGATGACCTAACTTCAATTGCCATCGCCCTACTATTACGTGCAGGACAGCAGACTCAAAGATTGGTCGTCGTGGACATCGACCAGAGAATAATTGAGCTAATCAGTACTGCTTCTGAACGCTACGGCCTCAATATCGAGTGTTTTCTCCATGATGCCAGAGACCCTCTACCTACCGAGCTTCAGGGTGACTTCCACACATTTTTTACCGATCCACCCTATACCCTAGGAGGCCTCGAACTGTTTCTAGCCCGCGCTAAGGAAGCGTTGCAGGTGGGTCCTGGGAAACAGGGCTTTCTCTCGTTCGGTCACAAAGATCCGGACACTGATCTCGATGTTTTTCAAAACATCAGCCGTTTCGGACTAGTTCCGAAAGAGATTATTGATGACTTCAACACTTATCATGGTGGCGCCATCATAGGAAACGTTAGTAGGATGATACGTTTGACTAGCACCTCACTACCTACCCAATCAGTTCCACGTTATGAAGAATCAATCTACACCGGCGATGTTAATCCATCACATCGAATCTACATCTGTAGAAATTGCGGCGAAAGAAATAGTGTCGGTATTGATTGCTTTCATATCAACATAGAAACGCTGAAAGCCACTGGCTGCCCGAAATGTAAGCAGACCAAATTTACTCTGGCCAAAAAAATATCTAAGGAAGAGAATAGTGACTGATACATCTACCCTGATGACCTATAGCCAAGTGATGAGTGAGGCGGATCGCAAGCTTGTTTCGAGTCTCGGTAACCAAGTAACGCTATGGTGTTTTGACTGCAACCCGATCAAGATAGATGATGCTGAGATACTCTGTTCGGAAATGGTGGATTACATCGAAAAGAACAAGCTTACTGTTCGAGATAAATGCATTTCCAAGTATGAGCCGCAAGGAGTAACCATAGCGTTAATTCTGGAAGAGTCGCACCTGATGGTTAATACCTGGCCGGAACATCGCGTACTCCAAATCGAATTATTCGCCTGTACAGAAATAAATAGAGAAGCCCTGGAACAAATTGCTCGCGAGATTTTTGGCGCGGATCGGATATACACATACCGTTATGAGTAATGAACATGTAACTACTATAACGCACTAGGTCTAAATTCTGCCCGACCGCTAGAAATCGATGAATCAAGACGCCTACGAGTCCGTTTTCTGGAATCACTTGCGGACAAATTGATCTAATCGACAGGCTTATAAACGGTGAAGATTACACCCAGGAAAAACCTAAGTAGTGTCTTTGATTAAGTCTTTTCGCGATAGCATAGGCTCTATTTCAGCTAATCTTCACTCATACCGCTCACCAAATTCGGGCAGGTTCCAGAAAAATGAAGATGGTCATGTCGAGGGTAAACCATATATAGCTAGTTCTGCCAAAGGTCATGCAAAAGCTGGCGTCGAAAAGAAAGATGGAGTCTTACTAAGACGCATCGTTATAGGACTTGACAACCCTCAGATTATAGATCTCTCACCAATATGTAACTTTCCAGTGTTTTTTTATCCTATTCTCAGCTTGAGCATCCAGTAGACATAGCATGTATCCGATGTTAGTCGATCGCTTCCGGTTTTTTGATAAGGAAAAATACTCTAACCCCTTGGGACTAAGGGGCAAAACACTCGATCTGTAGATCAATGAAGTATCTGCAGAAGACATGCAGAAAATCTTCGTGCCAATCAAACAGCAGGTAACAGAGTAAAACTGTTAGTCAGTTAGCTGGCCCTGAAGCATATGCGGTTTTACCAGCAATCGCTCAAGAATCTCAAACAGAAGTTCTACACAGATCGCCAGACCGGCAGCTGGTAACGCGCCCTGCAAGATTAAATTCGTATCGTTAAGAGCAAGCCCCGTAACAATCGGTTCACCTAGGCCTCCTGCTCCAATAAACGCCGCCAGCGTCGCGGTACCAATACTAATGATCGCCGCGGTCTTGATTCCAGCCAGGATAGTAGGCAAGGCCATCGGCAAAAGCACGTGTCGTAACTGCTGAGATCGAGTTAATCCGATTGCCTCTGCAATTCGTTTTAATAGCGGATCGATCGTTACGAGAGCCGTGATTGTATTGCGTAAAATTGGCAGGATAGAGTAGAGAAATAGCGCTACAATCGCGGGTACTTCACCAATTCCGAGTAGCGGGATCATCAGCGCTAACATTGCAATGGACGGTATTGTCTGCAACAGGCCGGCGATATAAACCGTTATTCGCGCAGCAACGTTAGCTCTAAAAACGACAATACCTAGAGGTAGTCCGAGCAAACAACCGAGCGCCAGCGCAATAAACGTCAACTTCAGATGCGTAATAGTGTTGCTAAGTATTGAGGATATTACTTCTGCCTCAATCCGCGTTTCCCCTAGACCCTCCTCTGCGATAAACCTGCTAGCAACTTCCGCAAAACTCTCGCCGTCAATCACCGTTCGACCGTTGAGTTCACGCATCTTCTCATCGTCGATTATCCCCTCCAGTCGTGAGATTACTGCAAGCACCTGATTGGGCAGAGCAGCGCGAACAAATGGCACTGCCAAATACTGGGGGAAGTACCCAAGATCATCATCTAGTACGGTAAGCCCATATCGCTCAAGATCACCATCCGTAGAATACGCATCGGTAATGTCAATCTTGCCTTGATCAATCGCCTGATACGCTAACCCATGCCCAATTCCAGTAGGCTTGCCCGAGAAACCGTAGGTTTTTGCCAGACCAGGCCACCCATCTTCGCGATTAAGGAATTCAAGACTAAACGCCATCTTAAGATCAGGATGATTGGTAAGCTGCGATACCAAAGAGACACCAAGTTCCTTAGCAAAGTGCTTCTTTAAGGCTATAGCGTAAGTATTGTTAAACCCAAAGGATCCAAGCACTCGTAGTGCCTGTTCCTCGACAAGACGGTTAAGCTCTGCAACCTGTGGCGTAAGATCGTCGGTCTTCAGAATGACATGGGAAAGCGTCCCAGTGTATTCCGCATAGATATCAATCTCGTCATTGACAAGCGCCTCATAACAAACAAGTGTTCCACCAAGGCCAAACTTGCGCTCAACCTCAAAACCTTCGAGCTCCAGGAGTTGCGCCATGATCTCGCCCAGAAGGTAACTCTCGTTAAAGTTCTTGCTACCTATGGTTATCGTGGCGGACGCAGACCCTATTAGCGATAGATAAAAGAATACCGCCCAGATAATTCTAAGCATTAGCACCACCAAAGAACCGCGCCACGTAGTCATCAACTGGTTGGTTTGCAACATCATCGGGAGCGCCCTGCTGCACTACTTTTCCATCTTTAAGAATGACCAGGTAGTTAGCGAGTTTCAACGCTTCCTGCATATCATGGGTCACCAGCAAAATAGATTTTTCACCGTCGATAAGCTGCAGCATTTCTTCATGGATGGACTCGCGCGTAATCGGATCAAGCGCTGAGAAAGGTTCATCCAGCAACAATAGCGGTGGGTCAAGCATCATCGCGCGACACAACCCAACGCGTTGTTGCTGACCCCCTGACAAACTGTGTGGATACCTCTCCGAGAGTTCGTCATCTAAACCAAAAAATGAGAGAAGGCTAACGTATCTTTCGTCTAACTCCGTTCGCTGCCAGCCGGCGAGTTGGGCAACCAGGGTCACATTCTCCTTAATAGTAAGGTGAGGAAACAAACCGGTACCCTGCACAGCGTAACCCATATTCCGCCTTATACTTGGCAACGCATCGTAATCGATTTCAGCCCCGGCTATCTTCACCTTGCCTTCATCAGCAACGACTAGGCCATTCAATATCTGTAATAAGGTAGATTTTCCGCTACCACTCTCACCAACAATAGCCGTGGTTTGTGAACCGGGCAGCAAGAGAGATACATCATCCACCACCCTATTCTGATTGTAGGATTTGGAAATATGATCAAACTCTATAGACGACATAGACTACTCGTACACCCCATCCCTGACTTCATCCACATAAGTTCTAAGATCAACCAGACAGCTATCATCTGAATTTTCCATAAGTGTTTCTATCTGCTCCTCAACGTCTTCACTACCAAGCCATCGCTCCTGGCGGTAGCTATTCCATCGTTGCCGTTCGTCCCCAGACAAGGTATCCAGAAAGTTACGCGCCCGATAACGAAAAAGCATCTGGTCAAGACGCGAATCTTCAAATCGACCTTCAAAATGCTTAAGTTCATTTGGGCTAGCTTCACGGACCTGCTCCATCACCGCCTTATCGTTGGGGCCAAAGAACCCTCCCTGATATAACATTCGATCCGGATCATCCACCTCTGGAAACTCCCGCTCAGAAAATGCGGCACTTACCTTCTCTACCAGACCACTCACAGTCTGTAGCTGTTTCACCCGCTCCTGGCAAAGTGGCAAGGAAATATCCAGTCGCGCCGCATCTTCGACTCCTAGCGTGACCAGTGGTGCAATGGCTGGACAACGATTGATATGAACTGTCTTCAGCGGAATCCGCTTTTCTCCCTCCTCAAGATCCTGCAACGATGTAAATACTAGGCGGGATATTTCCAATGGCGTCGCGCCAATAAGAACCTCCGGATCTACCGATAAGTCATAGCAGATCACACCATTGTTGTTAGTCGGGTGTCTACAAATAGGTAACACCACGGCAATGCAAGATCTCTTGGCACTGGACATAGAGGAAACATAAAGAACCGCTCTCTTTCCCAGTGGATAAAGTTGTTTTAGCACTTCACTTTTCTGACGCAGCGTATACAGAAACTGATAGAGCTTAGGTTGCTTCTTTCTCAGCAACCTGGTCAGTTCGACCGTAGCCAATACGTCTGACACCGCGTCATGGGCATCGCTGTGCTCTATACCGTTAGCTGCAGTTAACGCTTCAAGGCGAAAACCTGGCACTCCAGCATGATCCAGTGGCCACTCAATGCCTTCGGGCCGCAATGCAAACGCCATACGAAACATATCGATAACATCCCACCGAGAGTTTCCGTCACGCCACTCTCGAACATAAGGATCGTAAAAGTTTCGATAACACATCTGGCGCGTAAACTCATCGTCAAAACGCATGCTATTGTAGCCAATAACACAAGTTTCACCCACCGACATATGCGACAAAACCTGACGACAGAACTCTGCCTCTGTCGCGCCAATAGAACGTAACTGCAACATACTAATGCCCGTCACCAGAATAGCTTCGGGGCTGGGTATGACATCGTTTCCAGGCGCGCAGAAAATATTGATCGGTTCTTCCACAGGATTGAGATCCACATCAGTACGAACACCAGCAAATTGAATAGGTCGATCCAGAACAGAATCGATCCCGGTTGTTTCAAAGTCGTACCATAAGAACGTCGAGGACATCTAGTGAGTATAGCTATATTCGGCACATGCATGTCACCGAAGTCACGCCTATAATGGCGTTTTTTGCGCAAGCGGAAGTCTGATGAATCGAATTTTCCTTGCCCTGGGCCCCGCCCTCGGCGCTACGGTGTTCTTTCTACTTTCATCCACCGGATGGGATGCAAAGGCATGCTGGACCGCTGCGGTTGCAATCAACTGTGCCGTCTGGTGGGTATTCGAACCAATACCAATTCCTGTTACCTCTTTACTACCATTCGCGGCGTTTCCCATGTTTGGGGTACTGACTCCAAACGAGATTGGCCAATCTTACGGCAGCTCTCTAGTGCTACTTCTGCTTGGTGGTTTTATTTTGTCTACTGCCATGGCAAGTAGTGGCGCCCACAGACGTGTCGCATTGACTATGGTGAATTTGTTTGGAGGCTCGAGCAGCAAAAGACTGGTATTCGGATTTATGGCAGCATCCGCATTCCTCAGCATGTGGATCTCCAATACCGCGACGACCCTAATGTTGTTGCCAGTAGCGCTCGCAGTAATTGAGAAAGCTGAGGACAGGTCTTTAGCTGTTCCGTTACTACTTGGCATCGCTTACGCGGCAAGTGTTGGCGGGATTGGTACGCCGATCGGCACACCTCCAAATCTTGTGTTTCGAGAAATCTACGAACAAACCACTGGGATTGAAGTTCCATTTTTGACTTGGATGGGCTGGGGCATTCCGGTAGTAATCATTTTTGTGCCGATTATCGGTATTTATCTAACCCGGCGTCTTAGTTACACAGGCCTAGTAAGCCTTCCTGCAGTCGGAAAATGGGAGTCATACGAAAAGAGAGTTCTGATTGTCTTCGGCCTGACCGCCCTCGCATGGATGACCCGTGGGGAGCCATTTGGTGGCTGGAAGACGTGGCTGGGCGTACCTGGTGCTAACGATGCTAGTGTGGCGCTGATCTCCGTCGTAATCATGTTTTTGATTCCCAATGGCAAGGGAGGAAAATTATTGGATTGGGATACGGCAAGCAAGATACCATGGGGTATGCTTATTCTGTTTGGAGGTGGCATCGCGATAGCAAAAGCTTTCGTTGCTTCCGGACTAAGTAGTGCACTGGGGGATGTGCTTTCGGGGATAGCCACGTGGCACATCGTATTTATGATTGGAGCACTGTGCTTTGCCATCACCTTCTTAACAGAACTCACCAGCAACACTGCCACGACAACCCTGATGATGCCCATCCTTGCCGCTGCTGCAATCGCAGCAGATATCGAGCCTGCACTACTAATGGTCCCTGCCGCTATGAGTGCCAGTTGTGCCTTTATGCTACCGGTCGCTACCGCGCCTAATGTGGTGGTCTACAGCACCGGGGCATTCCCCATTAAGACAATGGCACGGGAAGGTGTTGCGTTAAATATGATCGGCGTGTTCATAGTAACAACTACGTGCGTACTATTGCTTTAGTTATCTTCCACTAGCTCTCTTAACTTTCGGTCACGGGACACCTGGTCCAACTTGGCGAGCTCCTTAACTCGAGCAATAAAAGAAACAAGATCAAAGTTTTCCTGCGCCAGAATCACGTTGAAGCTGTCTACCCAATGGTTGTAGGTGGAAAGTGTTCCTAGCTTTGCATTATTCATTTCTGCCATCATCCACGAATAGTAATCATTACTCCCTTGCCAGCCCAAATGAAGTACAAGATATTTTTTCCGCAGTTCCTCCAGCAAGTCATGTTTCGCCTGACGTTTTCTTTCTTCCGATCTATTGTTTTGGTAAACCTCGGCCAAATCATGCTTAGTGCGATTAACAAGATCGAGCAATTCATGCTGTCTGATCCATGCAGCATTTAATATATCCAACTCACCCGAACGTCCTTCCTCCTGGAGCCAGCGCTCCACCAGAAAACGCTCTATGGACGTCGCAAAACTTTCATTGAATTCTGAATCGCCCTTAACATAAAGCTCTCTATGCGCCAGTTCGTGAAATAAAAGCGCCGCGAGCTGCGCATCCGTTCGAAGCAGAAACGAGTCGAGAATTGGATCTGAAAACCACCCCAGGGTTGAATATGCACTTACTCCACCAACATACACATCGTATCCTTCAGCCCTAAGCCTTGACGCCGCCACAGCCGCATCTTCCTGTTTGAAGTAGCCTTTGTAAGAAGTGCAACCAACGATTAGAAAACAAAACTGCTTCATTGATAGCGAAAATTCAGGTGC
>PALY01000143.1 GCA_002707085.1 Deltaproteobacteria bacterium | reverse complement strand
TGGTTCCGTGCTGCAACGCCCAGACCTAACCACTGACCTATTCCTAGAGTTTATTTCAAGCCGCGATTAACACTGACAGAGTAGTTCNGGAAAGCTATCTATACCCTNCATCAGTAAAACATTAATATTGGCGTTTNTTATGCCACCTCNGCGANATAAGGAACCAACATGCAAGACGCATCTGAATTTCGAACGATCCATCAGATCATAAAAAAGGCCAAACAGAACCTGAATCAGAACCTCTGGGATTATGTGATCGGTGGATCTAATACCGAAACCACGCTGAAGCGAAACCGTGCGGCAATCGACTCNCGCGCACTGCAGCCAAAAGTATTGAACGACGTATCCAANGTCGATACCTCTGCCACAGTTGTCGGGCAAAAACTGACAATGCCGGTCGTTCTCGCCCCGATTGGTTCCCTGCAGAATATTGTAGAGGGCGGCGGCGCAACCGCTGCCATCGCAGCAGAAGAAGCCGGTATTATGAGCATTTCCAGCTCCGTGTGCGATCCGATACTGGAAGACATTGCGGCCGCATCCCATGCTCCAAAAATCTTTCAACTGTACGTAAGAGGTGATGCCGATTGGACCGATGACATTGTCCAGCGNGCCGTAGATTCTGGATTCAAGGCATTCTGTCTCACCGTCGACTCCTCCGTGGTCAGCAGACGCGAACGGGACATCGCCAAAGGCGTCCAACCCACATCACGACCAATTGCCGGGCACGGTAGTATGGGCTTTCAGGAAACACTGAACTGGTCAGATGTCGCACGCATCAAGAAAANATTTGATATTCCGCTAATCATCAAAGGCATCTTCAGGGCCGATGACGCACTCAAAGCCTTAGATCATGGGGTTGATGTCGTCTATGTTTCCAACCACGGCGGCAGGCAAATTGATCAGGGTCTCGGTGCACTGGACCTCCTGTCGGATATCGTTGAGGCGGTCAATGGCCAGGCAGAAATCATCGTCGATGGAGGCTTTTATCGTGGCACAGATATCGTAAAGGCGATCGCCCTCGGCGCAAATGCAGTAGGAATTGGTAGGCTCGAGGCCTGGTCCTTGGCAGCAGGCGGTGCACCCATGTTAGTTCAATGNCTAAAAATACTTCATGCCGAAATCTATGAGACCCTTAGCCTCTGTGGGGTCACTTCGTTCGCGGACCTTGATGAATCCTTTGTTGTGCGATCACAACTAGTAGAATCACCTAGCGTTTTTAGCGCATTTCCATTGCTGAATCTTGACGATGAGGGATACTAGACGCAGTTGACCTTCGNTGCGTGACTTCCCCACNCNCAGNATCTTTGATCCACTCAATACCTNCNAAGCGCTGGTGAATCCCGAGTTCNATATATACGGNAAACCTGACTTTTAAGTTTGGTAGACCCNTCTCTTTACTCTGACCACATCAGGTAATACTCTGAGAGCTAGGGTTGGATGGATGATAACTATGATTATTGACGAATTTCGAGAGGAAACTAGGGCCTGGCTGGAGGAAAACTGTCCTCCCGGAGCAAGAGGTCCCGGTGAAGTCTACAACGGCAGCACCAAGATCAAGATTCATGATCCAGATACCCGACTTTGGGTAGATCGGATGGTCGAAAAAGGCTGGACTGTACCTAATTGGCCCAANGAATATNGCGGAGGTGGTCTTAGCACACNGGAATACGTCGTNTTAATCGAAGAAATGTCACGCATCGANGCGAGACCTGCCCTCTCCGGATTCGGCACTTCTATGTTAGGACCAACACTGCTCGAGTTTGGTACCGAAGAACAAAANGCACGCCACCTGCCGCGAATCGCGCGGGCAGAAGTAGAGTGGTGCCAAGGCTACAGTGAACCCGGTTCCGGTTCCGATCTCGCCAGTCTGCAAACCCAAGCAGTACTGGACGGTGATAACTTTGTCATCAATGGCTCAAAGATCTGGACCTCCGGTGCACATAACGCCGACTGGATGTTTATTCTCGTTAGAACCGACAAGGATGTACCCAAGCACGAGGGTATCAGCTTTATGCTGCTGCAAATGGACCAAAAAGGCGTCACAGTAAAACCCATCCGCCTAATCAGCGGTATATCAACCTTCAACCAAATTTTCTTCGACAATGCACTGGCAGCGCGTGAGGACCTAGTCGGTGAGCGCAATCGGGGATGGACCGTTGGCAAACGCCTGTTGCAACATGAACGCTCTGGGATGGAGTCACTAGTATCAGGAGGAGCAGATGATAGCGAGAGCTCTCTGGCCAAAGTCGCTAAGTCATTTTTGGGAGAGGAGGACGGTAAAATCGCCGACCCAGTGCAGCGAGACGACGTTATCACCTACGAGATGGATCAGTCTTCACTAAGACTTACCCAACGGAGGGTGGTTGAAGAATCCGCTGATGGAGCGACACCTGGCCCTGCGACATCTATATTTAAAGTCGTCAGCACTGAACTGCAACAGGAATACAGCAACTTGATGACGCGACTTCACGGCTCACGGGGATTCGGCGTTGACGAGTCGCAATTTACAAATGATGATATTGAGATGACAAGACAGTTTTTCTTCTCGCGAGCCGCGTCGATTTACAGTGGCAGTAACGAAATCCAGCGTAACATCATTGCCAAACGGGTACTCGGTCTNCCGGATTAACCTGAGAACTAGCCGGTGCCACCCTGNAGTTCGACGAACTCTCGATAGGCGCTGTCCGGATTCGCCATCAGTTCGTCATGNCTGCCTACATCCAGTACCTTTCCTTCATCAAGGAATACGATGCGATCCGCCCTGCGAATCGTCGATAGCCGATGAGCAATCACTACTACCAGGCGGCTGGCAGAAGCTGAGCGTAATGAACCAACCAGCTGGTTCTCTGTCGNAGGGTCAAGGGCGGCAGTCGGCTCATCTAGGATAAGCACGCTGGAATTTCTGACTAGGCCACGTGCAATCGACAACCTTTGTTGCTGNCCAACCGACAACGTATCCCCTGATCTTCCGAGCACCGTGTTGATGCCATCTTCCAGTTCATTAATGAATCCCATACAGCCAGCGGTGGTCAACGCATCCATAATATCTGCTTCCGTCGCGGACGAATTGGTGAATAGCAGATTGTCCCGTATGGACTCGGACAGCAATAAATGTTCCTGAAACACATAGGTCACTTGGTCTCGCAGTGCCCCGATCTCCAGGGTAATCACGTCATCGCCATCTATCAGTACCTGTCCCGTGGTGGGGGTCAGCATCGACGGTATCAAATGCGCCAGCGTGGTCTTGCCAGAGCCAGTAGGGCCGACCAGGGCGACAAGTTCTCCCATATGCAACGTGAGATTTATATCTTTTAGCGCCTGATGTCCGTCCGGGTAACTGAAATTNACATTGCTGAACTCNACACCATCGGAAATCTGCTCGATCGGCTTACCACCTAATCGATCTTCCTCGGATTCATAGTCCAGCAGGAAAAAGACCCGCCGCACGGCAGCGATCCTGTCCTGTATCTTGATCCAGAAGATGCCAAAGAAGCTTACNGAGCCAGCGATCCCACCATAAACTCCCACCAATACCGCAAANTCACCGGGTGACATCACCCCATCAATCACACGATCCGAAATCACGATTGCAACGTAGAAAGCGGCNATGCCAAAGACAGCACTCGCCAAAGAAATGATCGAAATCAGCACAATTAACGAGTAGCGTTCGCGCAAAAAAGATTCGCCACTTTTTTTCGCAAACCGCTCATGCTCCTGCCCGCCCGCACCTAGACTCTGTACCGCAGCCACATTGCTCATCGATTCTTCCATGGTATTGGTGGTCGCAGAACCGGCGGCCCGTTTGTTCTGATTGGTGCGTCTCAGGGCACCGGAGAAGGGAAACGTCGTGAAAAATGCCATGGGAATCGCCGCCCAGGCAATCCAGATCAGTTCCGGCGATACTTCGCCAAAGGAATATTGCAGTATGTAGAGATTGAGCGCCGCACCCAGTAGAGCAAATAACGGATGGATGGTCGATTGATAAGCAAGCTCCGGTGCTTCCGGCGCATCATGGAGCACACGATATACGGAATCGCCGATACGCTGATCGTCGAGCGCAACCATCGGCAACCTGGATAGTCTGTCAAATAACCGGGAACGAANGTTATTAGATATAGTCTGTGTCATGCGGACCTCCACCATATATTCGGCANTCCCCCACANGCCGCTTCCTNCNCTGGAACCTGCGCTGATGGTGTTTTCGGACTGCGAGGCNGCCTCCCGTCCCTGTAATAAACCCGCACCGGTCCCTTTGACTCGCCCGCCAACGGTTATCAGCATGACGAAATAAATGGTAGTCACGGTCAACATGATACCAACCGGATCCTTGCCTTCTATCAACCCCAGTATGGGATCCATAAATGGAGGGAATATTACCTCGGTACCGCCGATAGGCCGCTGCAGCACCGCATTGTCGATCACAATTTTCGCGATCCATGGCAGCAGCAGACCNGGGAAAATAAGCCCCAAGCGCAANANGAACTTGGCGCAAAACAANCCACGCACTTCAAACAGCATGCCGATACATCGACCAATAATGCTTAACGCCTCAGCAGTTCCGATNTCGGGTTTNTTGTCGATTCGATCATCGAACTGTTTCTTGCCAAAGACGTCCCGAATCAGCGAGCGATCTTCAGTCGTTGNCGCTTTACTCATGGTCATCTAACTCTGCCACACCCACGATCTCCGCCTCAACAAAGGCACGATACAAGCCGTTCGCTCGTGTCATCAGCTCATCGTGCNGTCCCAACTCGACAATCTGGCCNTTCTCCAGAAATGCAATCTGATCCGCATTACGGATGGTNGAGAGTCTATGGGTGATCAGCAGNATAATCCTNCCGGCCCCCCACGCTCCAAGATTCTCAAGCACCCGTTGCTCGGTTCGCGCGTCGAGCGACGCGGTGGGCTCATCAAGAATAAGGATAGGCGTATCCCGTACTACGGCTCGTGCAATACTGAGCCGCTGTCGTTGTCCTGCCGACAGCTTGCCACCACGCTCCCCCAATTCCGTATCAAATCCTTTAGACATCTCCAGGATAAATTCTTTGGCACAAGCAATCTCCGCGGCTTCCTCTACCGCATGCCGCTCAACATGGGGTGCGCCAAATACGATGTTATTACGAACAGTGTCCGTGAACAGTACGTTTTTCTGCAATGCAATGGCAGCATTGGCGCGAATATCGTTGATAGACATGTCACGCAGATCTACGCCGTTGATGCAGATTCGGCCTTCATCTGGATCATAGAGCCGCAATAGCAACGACATCAGCGTCGACTTCCCGGATCCTGTTCCACCGACAATGGCGGTTACGGTGCCGGCGCGAGTCTGGAGCGCAGCACCATTAAGCACCTGTTTGTCAGCCACATAACCGAACGACAGGTTTTCCCAGGACACCGACTCAATAGGGGCAGGAAACGCGACCGGATTTTCCGGGTCGGTCACTTCGGGTTCTAGGTCCAGCAGATAAAACGCCCGTTCCAGCGCGATAAACAGATCCTGCATGCGCATCCAGATTCCGATTAGTCCTCGTGCACTGCCGGTCGCACCCTCGACTCGCCCCCGGGCACTGCTGAAAGCCCCGTAGTTCCAAACCACGAAACCTATAAACGTGGCGACCAGCGCACCCAGAAACGTCTCCCGCTCTTCGATCACCCAGATCACCATAACGTACTCCGCTGCCAGCAGCAGACCACCTCCCAACATGGCAAATGCCATACCCACCAGTACCATATCGAGTCTCAGGAAGTACGCAGCATCGAGCGCTCTCCGAGAATCAGCGTCAAATTGTTCAAACACAATATCTTCGGCATGATTTGCCTTGACCAGCCTGAGCGCGGAAAACACCTCTTGAGAGCGCGCGGTGAGTGCACTGTTCGCCTCCCGGTTAGCCATTGAACGCATACGAATCCGTGGGGTCGTCATCACCGCAATCCACCCCAGTGGAATCGCGACGGCCACCATCATCAGCGCAAACCAGGGATCGAAGGCAGCTAGAAAGACCATACCGAATAGTAGATAGTAAATTGTAATAGCCGGACTGATAATGGCGCCCTGCAGGAGGTTCACGATCTGCGCACTATCTTGGTAAACCCTGAACATAGCATCGCCAATACGGTGATTGTCATGATATCTCAGTGATAGAGACTCGGCGCGCTCAGCCATTGCCACCCGAAGGTTCTGATTAACGTTGTGCCATACCCAGGTACTGTAATACCACATAAACATACCGACAACGGCGCCACCCACCGCACCAATGATCGACCAGATAAGCAAACGGTTGCGCACCGTGCGACGCTGCTCATGAGTTAGTTCTGACTCTGCCTCTTGACTCATGGCAGGCACCTTCGTTATCAGGGGATTACCCGACTTGTCAGCTGACTTAGATTTGGCTTTTCCCTGACCCAACTTTTCCGGATCTGTGGTGATATATTGATCACCCACGAACAACACAGTAGCCTGAATCGGCTGCAGCTTTTCGCCTATCAGCACCTTGTTAGTCCAGAGGTCGGTACCCACAAGACCGGTGACCAGAGCAACTAGCAAGCCCGAGGATCCCAAAGCACCCAGTACTAGCAGATGCAGGAACATTGGTTTTATATAGGGCCAGGTGCGCAGCGCCAGTTGGAACATCCTGCGAAAGCTCATCTGCGGCGGAGCCGCCACTTCTGTAGACCGGTAGCCTTTTATTAACCCGAGATCACTCACGGATTTAACCCTCCTTTGCTCCAACGATCCGGTTTTTTAAAACCACCGCAACATTCTGTTCTCACCGAAGGTGAGCTTCGGCACAACTATCTCAGCGCTGCTTTAGATAAGTCAACTCGCCTGATGTTTCCTGACAGAAGACTTACATAAACGGAATGGTCCTCGCTATGATGATATGCTCTTGTAAGGGGCCAAATAATGCGTCTAATCCTGATTCTCATTTTAATACTGTTCGTCGAGGTCACGGCAGAGCCCTACTCCCCGCCCATGCGCCAAGACTATCCGGATAAACGGTACTGGGGTGATACCCATGTACATATAGTTGGTTCAACGGTAGATGTTGAGTCTGCAACCTATGTGAATTCTATCGGCGACCACTCACTATCAACTACCTGGACCGATCCGGATTTCGACCGTGAAGAAGCCGCTTTCTACTACATGCGGGTCCTTCAGATACCAACACCACGATGGCAGATTTACGAAACCAGTTTTAATGGCGTCAAAGAACGACCCAAACCAACATCCATACAGGAACGAGCCTATAGTTCGCCTATTTGGTATACCCCGTAAGACGCCAACCCTATAAACACTTAACCTCAAGCGACAATACATGAATAAGATCATCCCATTACTACTGATCACCATGCCGATTACCGCCGAGCAATCCTATTCTCCTTATGTCGACCGGGACTATCCGGAGAACGTCTACTGGGGCGATACCCACCTGCATACCTATCTGTCCGGCGACGCCTACTCCATGGGAACCTCCATCACCCCGGATCAGGCCTATCGTTTTGCCAGGGGAGAAACCATAAGGGCCACCGGGGGCGACGAGGTCAGAATGCGCCGACCTCTCGACTTTATGATGGTGGCAGATCATGCGGAGAACCTGGGTGCGTTGCCAGCTCTCATGGCTGGTGATCGGCGGCTTCTGGATTCTGAACACGGCCGGCGATTCGCGAAGATGCTGGCAGAAAGGCCCACACTGCAGAGTGCGCTGCGCGCCAAAACCCTAGCAGAATACAACGATCTGAGCGGTGCGCTTATGCAGACAAAAGCATCCCATAGTGGCGACTATGGCATCGATGAAACGTTCAAACGTGAGGTTTGGCGCGAGGTCGTCGCCGCGGCTGAGCGCCACAACGACCCGGGAAACTTCACAACCTTTGCCGGCTATGAATACAGCAGCAACCCCCCCATGCTGCATCGTAATGTGCTCTACGCCGGCGGACCGTCGGCAACCCTGAAGACCTTGCCCTTCTCGAAATTCGACAGCGCCGACCCTGAAGACCTTTGGGCTTATTTGCACGAATATCGCCAGACCACGGGCAGCGATGTCATGTCCATTCCACACAACAGCAACCTGAGTCGTGGCAACATGTTTAAGACCGTCACCTATGAAGGTAAGGCGATCACACCCGACTACGCCCATATCCGCTCCAGCATCGAACCCCTTGTCGAAGTCACCCAGATCAAGGGTGACAGCGAAACCCATCCATTGATCTCAACAAAGGATGAATTTGCTGACCATGAGACCTGGGGCAAATTTGAGTCGACAAAGACGACGAAGAAGAAAGACAGTTCCAAAAAGAGCCCTGACCCCACTACTTTGGCGCGAGCATCCTACGTCCGCTCCGCGCTTCAGACCGGTCTCGATATCGAGGCAAACGTCGGGGTGAATCCCTACAAGTTCGGCATGATAGGTGCTACCGATGCACACACCGGGCTTGCTACCGTTGATGAGGACAATTTCTGGGGAAAGATGGGCGGCAATGAACCCAGCCCGTACCGCGCAGTTACACTCACTACCTTCTCCGCTTCCGGCTATGCCGCCGTCTGGGCCACGGAGAACACAAGGGAAGCGATCTTCGCCGCGATGAAGCGGCGCGAGGTGTATGCCACTACCGGACCACGGATGACCCTGCGTTTTTTTGCCGGATGGGACTATAAAGAGAGCGACGCACAACGGCCGGATATTGCGGAAACAGGCTATAAGCTTGGCGTCCCCATGGGGGGCGACCTGATTCAAAACAAGAAGACCAGAGTCCCGACATTTTTAATTCGCGCCACCAAAGAACCGGACGGTGCGAACCTAGATCGGGTGCAGATCGTGAAAGGCTGGCGCAACAAAAAAGGTAAGCTGCTCGAAAAAGTCTACAACGTCGCCTGGTCTGTCAATGGAAAGTCAGGACATCGCAAGGTCGATGCCGATGGTAACCTGCCAGTCGTAGGTTCCACCGTAAACCTTGAGGACGCCAGCTATCAAAATACGATAGGTAGTCCGGAACTCTCAGTCGTCTGGACCGACCCGGATTTCAATAAGCGTGAAGCAGCTGTTTACTATGTTCGCATCCTGCAGATTCCCACACCCCGCTGGACAACCTACGATGCAAAAGCCTACGGGCTAAAAGAGATCCAACAGAATCCACTCGCCGTAATTCAGGAACGTGCCTATTCATCACCGATCTGGTATACGCCCCAATAGGTATAGACCAGTCTCCGTTTACAATCCACGCAGTGGCAATCCTGCTGCTTCATAACAGGCGTCAATCGCCTTCATCTGATGCACTGCCTCATCCGCGTCGGTATACAGCGCTGCGCCCTGTTCAATGGCAGCAATGAAGGCATCCAGCTGATAGTCGTAGCTGGCGCGTTTATCAAAGGTCTCACTCGTTGTCGCATCGTCAACTGTGACTTCAAACTTGGTGCCGTGTTGCGGCGAAATGGGATTCCATATATGTAGTATGCCTTTCGAACCTGTCACCGTAAGATCAGCGCGTGTTTTACCACCATTGCGCATATCCCCAGAGATATGTCCGACGATACCGCTCGGAAAAGTAAGATCGGCCTCTAGAAAGAGGTCAACATCGGGCTGGCCCGTTTCGGCATTCGCCGACACTTCTAGTGGCTCTTCACCGGTGAGATGACGTACCCATGAGATCGGGTAGCAGCCGATATCCATCGTCACACCACCAGCGGTTTCATACTTGGTACGAATGTCATCTTCCAAATGACCAGCAACATGAAACGCGGCTTCAATCTCGGAGATATCACCCAGGATACCCGAATCGCAGACCTCTTTTGCTCTGATGAAGCAGGGATGGTATCGATAGTGAAACGCATCCATCAGCACCAGGCCGGTCTCTTTCGCTACGGAGGCCATTTCCTCTGCCTCTTTGGCGTTACTGGCAATCGCTTTTTCACACAGAACGTGTTTGCCGGCTCTCAGCGCCTTGATGGACCACTCGCGATGCAGACCAATATGCAATGGGTTATATACTGCATCAATATCGGGATGGTTAATCACATCGTCATAACTATCCACAACGTTTGGAATGACATGTTCCTGCGCAAATGCTTCTGCACGCGATCGGTCGCGCGCCGCGACCACCGAAACCACCGCCTCATCGATATTCTTGCATGGCTCGATCAAAGCGGCGGGCGTAATACGCGCAGCACCCAGTGTGCCAAATCTAATCATCACTACCTCCGGTTAGTGCAATGCCTACTTGGAGGCCTATGGTTTATGGCGCAAGACCTCACCCGCCTGGGCACCGGTCAGTTCATCGTCCATCAGGTTGATCTGACCATTGATCAGCGTAACTTTGTAGCCTCGGGCTTTCTGTATGTAACGCCTGGCGCCTCCGGGGAAGTCGTGAGCCATCTCCGGGTGCAGCTCTGTCACGTTATCGAAGTCAATGACGTTAACATCTGCCCGCATACCGGGGGCAAGCGTACCCCGGTCATTTAGACCAATGACTCGCGCAGGACCCGACGTCAACCGACGGATACCTTCGCCAATAGAATAGAGCTGCTTTTCCCGCAGCCAGTGTGACAGCGTAAAGGTAGACCAGCCTGCATCGATAAACTGTGATACGTGCGCACCAGCATCGCCCAGACTTGGATAGATATTTTTACTCTTGAAGAGCTCTCCCAACTCGTCCAGGTCCTGGTTGAACATCCGCCAGGTAAAGAGGGCCCGTCCCTCCGTTTCTCTACTGAGGCGTATGAACATTTCGGCTGGCGATTCACCATTCTGCTTCGCCAGAGCAACCAGATTGTCATTGATGTCCGCCGTATAGGTAGGCGTATCGCCATCGCCTTGATAGTAGAGTCGACTCAGGGCAACCCAGGTTTCCTTTTTCCCTTCCTGTATCAGTTTCTGAACCGTATCGTCATCATTGAATGCCGCGACACGTCCAGCTAGATCTTTTTTACCGAGTGCATTCCAGGTTTCACCCACGAACGGCAACATGCCCTGAAGTCCAAACATAAAGCCAGATCCTCGCACCTGAGTAATCGAGGTGATATCGCCATTCTTGCAGAACTCATCCAGCCACTTAGCGACGCGCTTGCCGGACCCGGGTTCATTGGCACCGCCGCCACTGAATAGTATCCGGTTGTTAGAGGCGCGGGACATTCTGAGCATGACGTCCTCGCTTGCGCCAACCGCCTGCATCAACGCGTTTCTTGCGCCGACTTCCCTGCCAATGACCTCCAGTTCCTGAGGGTCAGCAAAGGTTCCGGGGATGGACCGACCGTCCGGTAACCGGTGGCCTTCAAGACGGTTCGTGGAAAAACCAAATGCGCCTCCGTCAATCGAGTCAGCGACGATGTCAGCCATCTGTTTCATTTCGTCCTCTGTTGCCAGCTCCTCAACTGCCCTTTCTCCCATGACATAGAAGCGAACCGCGCAGTGACCAACCAGGCCCGCCATATTGAGGGATGGCTTCAGTTCGTTGATCGCATCAAGATAACCGCCATAGTCTTCCCAGCTCCAAGGCAGCCCGGTCATGATCGCATGCTTGGGAATGTCCTCTACGGTTTCCATCATGCCGGCCAGAAACTCTCTATCTTCCGGCCTGCACGGCGCAAAGGTCACACCGCAGTTACCCAGCAGCGCCGTCGACACACCGTGCCAGGACAAAGGGGTCATCGTAGGATCCCAGCCAATCTGAGCATCAAGGTGTGTATGCAGATCAATGAATCCCGGGGTTACCAAATGACCCTCGGCATCGATCTCTTGTTTCCCCTTACCGTCAACTTCGCCCACTGCTGTGATGCAGCTATCATCAATCGCCAGATCGCCCGGGACTGGCTCGGCTCCTGTGCCATCAACCAGCTTACCGTTACGAATAACAATATCGTGTGCCATGTATCTCTCCAAAATAGTCTTTGTCTTAAAACATCTGAGTGTGAATACACCCTAGCGTACCAATACTTTCTCTGCTTTCCGAGCATGAACTGCGAACTAAACGTCAACAAACCGAAAACCTTCTGCCCCGCGGCAGCCGGTCTTGCCTGACTTCTTTTCTGATCATCGTTGTGTGAGAATCGCACACCGATGTTACATATCGTTCTGCATTTCCTCATACCTTTCACGGTTGCTGCCGGTTTCTATCGACACAAACTGGTTGTCGCTTTTGCGCTGATGATGCTTGGTATGTTGATTGACATCGATCATCTGCTGGCAAACCCGATCTACGACCCAGGTCGCTGCAGCATCGGTTTTCATCCGCTCCATACTATTTTCCCAATCGGGATTTACATCGCTTTGTTTGCGCATGAGAAGACTCGCCTGCTTGGTCTGGGTCTGTGCATTCATATTGCACTAGATGCACAGGACTGTCTGACTATCGGTGTGTTTCCTTAACCACACTCGACCCGTTTAGAGTTCAGAACAGATATGCCCGCCATCGACAACAACCGTGGACCCTGTCATGTAGCTGGAAGCATCGGAAGCGAGCAGCAGTAAAGGGCCATCCAGATCCTCAAATTCACCATATCGTCGCATCGGTATACCTTTCATGAAGCTCTCGGCGCGATCACTCTCCAACAGGACCCGACTGACGTCGGTCAAAATGTAACCAGGTGCCAGGGCGTTCACTCTAAGACCATATTTCGCGCCCTCAAGCGCCATGACCTCCGTCGCCTTCACCAGCGCGGCCTTGGACACAGCGTAGGGGAATTGTCCCTTGATGGTTCGATAAGCCGTGATGGACGCAATGTTTACGATATTGCCCGCTTTCTGGCTATTGGCGGCCATCCGCTCGGTATACATCTTGGCAATTCGCCACACGGACTTGAGATTGGTATCCATCACATAGTCCCAGTCATCCTCGTCGATCATGGTGAAAGTCTTCGCGCCTGACTCCACCCCGGCATTGTTGACGATGACATCGATAGGTCCTCCGACATCCTCCGACGCCTGCATAAAAGAAGCGATGCTCTCCGGTTTGCGGACGTCCAGTTCAAACCCCCATGCACTGCACCCCGAACCATTGAGTTCCTTAACTCGAGCTTCGATCTTGTCCATTCGCCTGGCACCAAGAACAACACTCGCACCTGCTTCAGCCAACACACCGGCAAAATGGTGCCCAAACCCGGATGATGCACCGGTGATCAGCACATTTTTACCACTCATTGAAAATTGGCTCATAACAACTCCAAAAATGACTTACTGCGAGAGAAACGACTGTACCAGAAAGAACTGCGCCTAACCCGTGTTGCACCCTAACGTAAGAAAAATGCAAATATTTGCTTCAACTCCCTGTTTACGCAACTAGTTAGCAGTCATTCATGTAACAATGCCGGCTCTGAAAAAACGCTGAACTGGAGAAGATATGGCTGACTATGAACCCGTAGGTGAATTTGGATCTGCCGAATGGTGTGAGGCCTGCGGCAAAGCAGGCGCCAAAATGCTTCAGGACGCTAATCTGCCGGCTGATACCGCCTGGGGCTTTACCGAAAACTATCTCTATCCACCGGAAAGAATGCTGGCGGGTGGACGTGAAAAAGCTGCCTTCTACTTTATGGTGAAAGACGGCGTCTGTTCCGGCGGCGATGGTGCACCGGAAGAATGTCTTGCTTTGGACGGCTTCCATATCGAAGCCGTATGGGGCTCCATTTGTAGCCAGTCGCGAGCCATTTATGACAGCTCCAAACAGCGTGGTGCCGACGAGGCCGTCATGTACAAAGACATCATGGAGTATGTAGGAAGGAAGGAATTGTGGCAGAAAGGCAAAGGTGGAAGCGCGAAATCCATGAACTGGCCGCCGCTTATTGGTGCCGCTGTCACAGTGGGTCCAGGCTTTCACAATATTGCCGCCAGCATGCAGATGCCATCTCCCGAATACGAAGACCTGCCGCTAACCGAGATGCTGGTACCAATCTTTTCCGAAATGACTGACGAACAGAAAAAGTCTTTTCTCAATTTACTGAGAATTGAACTGTAATAAAAGAACGATGTATCTACTTTGGCGTTCCACTGAATGTAGAAAAGATGGACGCTACCTGGGTACGAGCGCTGGCATTCGAGGAAAAGTAGACGCTCGTAAGCGTATGATTGCTGATGGGGATGTATTACCACCATGGTGAAACGGGTAAAAGCCGTGCATCTGTTGCTTCTCCTTTGGACGCAACAATTAGCCCCGGTAATCGCAGAACCTGATGCGCTCGAATTTCGCCATGGCATTTCGCAGAGCCCCAATTACGAACTCAAATACCCTCCCAATTTCGCATATTTCCACCACATCAACCCCGATCCCCCAAAAGGCGGAACGCTGGTGTTACCATATACCTATTCGGCCTCGTCTACTGGGAAAAATTCGGTCGTCCGGATATACCTGAGAACATTTACGTGACACCGTTTCCTGATGGCTGGCAGTATGCTGAAGAAAAGGCAGAGTAAAGTGTCGGAGCACATACACCGGTTGGCTTACACTAGCGTCAGGAAGCGTTACTCCGGCACTTTACTCTGGATATATGGATAAGCGAATACTGATTATCTCTCCCTACGATGCACTCAGTCATCGCTATTGGCATCAAGGTATCGTACGCGAGTTCCCCAACTTCACTTTTGAGGTTGTAGCGCTACCTCCCAGGTATTTTTCCTGGCGACACAGAGGCAATAGCCTGAGCCTAGCTTTCGATCCACTTCTGGCTCAACCTTACGACCTGGTTCTGGCAACCTCCATGACAGATTTGAGTGCACTCAAGGGAATGCAACCAAAGCTTGTGGGTGTACCGACCATACTCTATTTCCATGAGAATCAGTTCGCCTATCCACCCGGACGGAACGATGAGGGCGCGGTAGAGCGCCAGATCACGAGCATCTACTCGGCACTAGCGGCTGATCACCTGGTATTCAACTCAGCTTACAACCGGGACACTTTTCTTTCAGGCACGAAGGC
>PALY01000142.1 GCA_002707085.1 Deltaproteobacteria bacterium | reverse complement strand
CCCGTTGCTTTTTCTCCTCGTCGTCTCTCGTGCGTTGGAGTTTGGCGTCCTCGTAGGAGTTTGGTTTGAACGGATCGTATTCGTCTGGACAGTCCCAAACTGTACCGCCGCCGCCGCCGTCTCGTTTGGTTTCTCCTTTTTCTTCGCCCAACGTTGGTTCATCTATTCTTCTCTCTCTGCCGCTCTTCTCTTCTTTCGCGTTGTTTATCGCGGTTATTTTGGGCGTTGCACTGGCAGACAGTTTTTCCGTTTTCGCTCTCAACATCTTCGCGCGTTGCGCTTTCACCATCGACTGTTGCATCTTCATCTTTTGCGGCGCGCCGGTCCCAGATTCCGCTTTCCGTCGCTTTGCGTCGTCGTCGTCTCTTTTTGTCGTCGTCGTCATCGTCGCGGCGTCATCATCGCCGAGGACGCGTTTCCCCCAAGACGACGCGCGCGTCGTCGTCCGCGCGCTCGGCGGTAAATCTCCAAACAGAGAAGACGAGTGTTCGCGTTCGTGCTCGCGTCGTCCTCGCATGATCGTCGTCGTCAAACGCGTCGTCGTCGTCGTCGTCGTCGTCGTCGGTACTGGTGGTGGTGGTGGTCTTCTCGAGGCGTTTTGTGCGTCGTCGTCGTTTCATCCGTCTTTTCCGTCGAGGCCCCGGTGCCAGTCATTTCGTCTTTATATAAGGTGGGACCACAACGCACTGTACTCACACACAACAACAACACCCTCTCTCTCCCCTTTCATGCCCCCGGGAGAGAGCTCATTTTTTGGAGATGATATTATTCTTTTTGAGATGACAAAACGAGCGAAAAATGCCCAGAGGGCTTTCTTTTTTTTGTTTTTTTTTGTTTTTTTTTTCGTTTTGATAAAAATGATAAAAATGAAATTAAAAAACAAGTGATGAAAATNTNGGTCTGGCTTNTTTTGTCTTCCCCTCANTTGTATTATTGCTCATCNTAAACGGCATTTTTAAAATAAAAAGAATTGGATTCATCTCATCACCAACGAGAAGGCCCTCTGCTGGTGGTGCTGGTGGTGTCGAACGCTTTGTCTTTTACGGCGTAAGGATGGAGGTGCTGTTTCGTTTACCGGAAGCGTTTACCACCACCACCGGCGCGTCGTCGTCGTCGTCGCCGTTGTTTCGATGCGCGATAAAAATCGAAGAAGAGGAGGAGAAACCGCTCGCGTTGAGACGCGACGGGAAGACCATCGTCACGTCGTGCACCGCGACCACGGACGACGACGACGACGACGACGAAGAGGGAGAAAGAATCGGAANGTTTACGTGTGACCCGTCGTCGTCGCTTTTTTCGGACGATGACGACGACATTCTCTGCGATGTCGTGACCACGACNGCAAAGAAACGAGTGTGCGTCGTCGCGTCCAAGAGAAGAGGGATCGTCAGTTTTGTAACCGAAGAAGAAGAGAGAAATTTTCATCCAGCAAACAACAATAATGTACCNATCGTCAGCGGGAGATGTTTCGGAGAACGAGAGAACAACAAGCGAATGACGACTCTCATCGCCTCTGCCATGGGAGATGGTGGAGTGGTCGCACTCTTAGGTGATACGAATGGAGACGTGTGGTGCGCTCGTTGCGACGACACCGTGAGAGGGTGTGTCATCGATAAGTGCGAAAGACGAGGAGAAACGGAGTTAACGGTGGGAGCAGAATATGATTTACCCACTCCACGGAAAGGAGGAGGAATTGATGGAGGCGCCTCGTCGCTTTTGGCATCGCCGTCGACGGCTGCCGCGAGAATTGCGTCGAAAATATCCAAGAAGGCGGGGAGCTTTTTGTTTCAAAACGGGAGNGAGCAACCGGTGGTGGCAATGATGTGGGCAGAGATGTCGCGAGAGGCGTTGAGAGGTGGGAATACGGGAATGAACACAGTTCAGAGGATGTTTTATGTAGCTAAGGAGAAAGGAGCGATAGAAATCTGGATGTGCTCGTTGGATTCCTCCCTGATCACGCCGGAGATGGTNTGTAGTTGCGACATGAACAAGAAANTCACCGCAAGGACGAACGCGTTTAGCAAAGTTTTAGATTCAGACTGGATTTCTGTGCCTGATAGTAGTAATAGTAGTAATAGGTATTTGTGCGTCGTTTTGTGCGAGTCTATGCAATTTGCGAAAGTTGCGCACGTGTTTGAAATGGAAAAGAGCAGCGGCATGTCTTCTTCGTTGACGCTCGAAGTGAATCTGGTGTGCTCGTTTGAAATCGCAACATCTGAGTGCGATAAAATTGCGCTTTCGAGAACAGGGAAAGCAATTGTTACGTATAACAGTAAGAGCTGGCGTAATGGTANGAAAAAGACGAACGCGACGTGTCATTANGGAGAGCATTTTCATAAATCGATGGTTTTGAAAGAATCCATCTCGTCGGTGTGCCGAAGTCACTATTGTTTCTTAGTGCTTGATCCATCGAGGTGTGTTTGGACTTTTTCACCACCCGAATCAGAAGAATACANGTCACCGCCGCAAGAGACGTCGGCGCAACCGTTTGCGAGTCCAATGAAAACGCGAATCGTAGATGTTCGCAAACAAATGTTTTCACCGCTAGTAAGAGAAGCGCACGAGATGAAGCTCGACGATGACAACAATCCGCGTTCACCGTACGCGAGTGTNTCAACGGCGTACGACGGAAGCACGAGAGCAGCCGATGCGAGATTTGTGAAAGAGGCGTTTGAGAACTTAAANAATTACGAAGGTATTGCAGAGCTTGCGGCGAAACAAACCATCGCGGGANCTGCTGGAGCGATGAAACCTTTCGCAGCGCACTCGGCGGCTATAGTTGACACCTTACCGAAACGTTGGGCGGGTGCGACGTCGGGGAGTGGTAAAGATTTTAGAACTTTGTTGAACGAAAAAGCAGACGTGCACGAAAAATACGTAAAGTTCCTCGTCGATTCTCGCGCGTGGGAAAATACAACGCCCACGGAAAAGATGGAAGTTCTGAGACACGGAGAGACNACGTTTGCGTTGTTACGTTTGCGAGCATTGTTAGACCAATTAAAGATGGAAGAAACTGNAAATCAACGAAGTTTGCTCAGCGATATNGTNCAATTTGCCGGAAAAGAAATANTAAAAGTTGACAANACGCTGACGCGTCTCGTTCGCGATGATGCTATCGATATCGACGATATCTTTTTCAGCCGTTCGTCGTTCTTTTCAAACGTCTTTTGGAACGCGACTCGCGCCGTTGTTGAACAGAAAATCAAAGAAGCTTCGCAGCAAACGGAGCGATTAGCCGACGACGTGGAGTACGAGTGCATAAATCAAGCGGCAAGAATCGTGTCTATTGCNCTCGAGTGTTCCAATGAATACAGACGATGCTGGTCGGATTTGTACCCGGCGCAAAGAGTTTCAGTTGAAGAAAACTGGACGTCGCACGCGANCGCGAGGGAGTGCATGCGAACGATTTCAAAATTCTCCATCGATGTGTTCAATGCAAGGAAGAGATTGGACGTTGGTCTCCCATTATTTACGTTGGCGCAACCTTTACTCGACGCTTCAGCATCTAACGTTCTTTACGCGAGAACGGAACGATCTTTGATGGAGTATAAGAGTGATCGCATGTTGATATTGCCGACATTGCTTCTTTGCGCTCGTGCACACGTGTGTCCGGCAGAGAACGTAGCCGCGACGTGCGAATCTCACTTTGGCTACGACGAATTGTTCACCTTTTGCGATGCGGAAGGTGGTAAACCGCGATTGTATCACTACATGCGAACTTTGAAAGCAGAAGACGCTTCACCATTCAACGAAAACGGGTTTGCATTTTACGTTTTTGAGAAGATTTTTTCATCGACAAGTGATTCATCGTCGTCCGGAAGAGTTTCTGCTATGCTCAGAGAACTCCCAGACGAGTTTTCGGAACACCTCTCGCACTTTTTGTTGAAGTTTAATGATAACAGTAATGCTGCAAAGATTATGGCCACCGCAAAGTGGGCGCACGAGATTCGCAGGCTTGAATTCGACAAAGGCGGTGAAAGTTTGCAGCAAGCTGGTATGTTAAGCGAGGCAAAGTTGGCGTATTTAGTGAGCGGTGACGAGGGAAAAATAAATGAAATCAATAGCATGTTTTAACAACAGGTAGGTACTACTAACTAACTAACTANCTANGTACCNNNGTACTGNACTGTTATTAGTACATTACAAAACATGCTCGGCAACTTTTGCGGCTAGAATACTACTTAAGACTAAACCTCCATACGTTTGATTGCTTCTGAACTTATCCCCGCAATCTTTTCTATTCTTCAAATCGACAGTATATATTTGCCAAAACAAATGCGTCCCAGCAGTGGACACNAGTAACGGGTAAAACGTCCAATGCACGCCCGCTAAATACCCACTGGCCAGCAACCCAGAGATTNCTCCAANACCACAAGTGGACAAAACAGCTTTCGTATTCTTCTCGAACAATCTTGCGGAGGACTTGATGCCAATTTTCTTATCGTCTTCGATGTCTTGGTGTGCGTAAATCGTGTCGTACACCATCGTCCAACACACACCGCTTCCGTATAATGCCAAAGCTGGGGCTTCTAAAACACCCCCAGTGATTGCGGTCCAGCCCATTAACGCGCCCCAATTGAAGGTAAAGCCAAGAAATAATTGCGGTAAATTCGTCACGCGTTTCATCAACGGATACGTGGCCACTAACGGTAAAGACATCAAGCCCAAAATCTGCGTGTTGAAATCTAACTGGTATAAAACAACGCTTCCTAATCCTAACTGCGCGCCTAAAAACGCCACCGCGTTCGGTACCGTTATTCTCCCAGATGCTATCGGTCTATTTTTCGTTCTCTCCACTTTAGCGTCTACTTTTCTATCCCAAATGTCGTTAATGGTACACCCAGCGCCTCGAAGCAACACGGCGCCGGNGGAGAACAAGGCNGTCATGGTGGCTATTTTTTCTGTTGNTGGTGGTATCGTAGCCGTCGAAGAAGAGAGTAAAATTGACCATAAAGACGGATAGGCAAGTAAGTATATGCCTATGGGCTTATCTAAACGGGCCAGTTCAATGTATGGGTTGTTTCCCCTTTGTGTCATCACCATCGTCGTTGTCGTTTGTGTTGTTGTTGTTGTTGTTGTTGTTGTTTCGGATGGTGCAAAATCTACTTTTTTGTTATTGTTCTCGTTATTTGGTGGAGAGAAAGAGGACGAAGACGATGCCGCNAATCCACGCCATGGAATAATGTTCCTCTCCACTCTCTTCTTCCAGTAGTCATCCCTTCTTCTTCCTCCTATCGTCATGCACGCACCGATACTCTCCATTCCATCAGAAACAACATCGCTTTTTTCCCCAACAACCTCTTTCTTCTTTTGTTGTTGTTGATGATGATGCAGAGAAGAAAAAGAAGAAGAAGAAGCGCTGAGAGCTGCCGCCGAGGCCGCTTCAAAAACCTTCTCATTTCCACCTCGTCTGCCAACAGCTGCAGCGGTGGAAGAGAGAAGGCGAGGTCGCTTCATTTTCTTTCGTAAACGCGCGAGACAAAAATCTGAAGAATGATGATGATGATGATGATGGAAAAAGCGAAAAAAAAACTCTCAATCGCGCGTCTCCCTCTGTCATGTCTCACGAGCACGACAAAAAAAAACAAAAAGAGAACGCTTCAGAAAAGCCGCATAGCGTCCGCCGAGATTGGAATGGTATCAAGGGGCGTTCATCAATGCCGAGCAATTTTTTCCGCGCGTGAACGCGGAAAATGGTGTTGTTCGGCGGGTACTTCGCGCTCGGCTACACAGCTCTTCGCTCATCATCAACGTTGAAAAGTTCGTCAGTAAGAAGAATACTGAAGAGTATCGAGAGACTTTAGAAATAATCCATATTAAGTACAGTCGATAAGATCAGGGTTTAGTTTTTACATATATAAAGAAAAGACGACGCACTAGTATTAGTCACTCAAAAAGTGGTCACTCGTTGAAGAAGAGTTCAGCCGCACCGCCTCGAAAAACGAACGACGACGACGACGACGACGACGACGACGACATGTTCGCCGCGGCTTCGACCTCATTGAGCACCACATATTCCGCGTGTTTTCGACGACGACGACGACAAGAACAACAACAACAACAACAACAACAACAACAACAACAACAAGTATCATCTGATAGTCGTACCAGAAAAACAAACTTGAGAATTCGTGCATCATCATCATCATCAAATGAACCGGCTAAGATACAGGAAACGTACCAGTTTCATAGTCCAGGGAAAGTAACGTTCGCGCACGAAACCGAAGAAGAGCAATCTAAATGGACGAATTGTGGTATTTCACACGTCGGGGATGTGAACGAAGACGCGAAGGTTAAGCTTGGGGTAGTCATAGGTACGAGTTTTTGTGCTTTATCTACTCCCCTCTCTCTCTCTCTCTCTCTCTTCGTAAAGCAAAGAAAGAGGCACACACGCGCTCGAGCTTTTTAACTGCTTCTCCGTTACCTTAAAATAATAAACCAACTTTATATTTCTTCTCTCTTTTTCTATCACAGGTGAATTCCACGATCAACTCATGAACCGCATGCTTGAAGACGCTCGCCTCTCAGCGATGGCCATGAATGCCGAAATCACCAAAGTTGTCTTTGTCCCGGGCACATACGAAGCGCCGTTAATATTAGAAAACATGCTCATGGACGACTCGTTAGACGCGGCATGTGTTTTAGGATACATAGAAAAAGGCTCGACGTTACACGGCGAGGAGATTGGGAACACATGTTCGTTGATTTTTAAGCAGTTGGAGTTGGAATATCGCAAGCCGGTTGGTATGGGTATTATCGGGCCGGGGGCGACCGCAGAGCAGGCGGAAACGAGAGTCGCGTACGCTGGGAATGCGATTCGTGCCGCGGTTAGGATGGCTAGAACGATGAAATCTGTGTAATTCTAATGAAAAGAAATCGATCTTAACTGAAGTTTTTCATAATTGAATGGATAGTACGCGCGGCGTCTTCCTCTTTTGTTCTGTTTTTGTTTTTGCCATCATCTCGCCCAAGTCGTTAAAAGTCCAAGTCGTCTCATCTCTTTGAGTGGCCAAAAATGTGTCTTTTTCGTCATCGACATTATTATTTTTGAGTCAAGGAATAATTCAAGGGACATAACGAATACTATAATCTCTCGTAAAAAAATTCTCGGACGTTACGCAAACGTTTCCCGTTGCGCTTTGGTGTGGTTTTCTTCCGAGAGTGAGAGAGACTCAACTCCGCGAGAGCGACTCGCGGAGTTGAGTAGAAGAGAAGATGGTTCCGACGATGAGCGCTTCGATGCAATCGCTCGGCGTTTCTACCGGTACCCGAACGCGGAAGATTGCTCCAAATCATTTTTATCCAAAAAGCGCTCTGGGAGATGGTACGAGAGGTCGGAGAACGCGCTCTTCTGCCCGCGCGGAGAACGTGGCGGATCCTCCGCCGCCGAAGAGAAAGACGAAGTTTGGCGATCCAAATAATCCAGCTGCGATCGGGGGCGAAATGCCACCACCACCAACACCCGCACCAGCGCAGGTTCCTCGAGACGTTCTTTCGTCTGCTCCTTCAACAGTTGCAACCACTCCTACTCCTACTCCTACTCCTAAAACTCCTACTCTTGCGCGGAAGATGAAGAAACCAGCAGCACCAGCAACACCTTCTATTACGAAAAAGAAAAAAAAGAAATCGAGTAAACTCCGACCAATCACGGAAACTTCTTTAAACGAAGGGCAACCGACATGTGGGCAACCGTCTCCGTTGGGTGCAACTCGGTTGGAAAACGAAAGCGTGAACTTTGCGCTTCGGACGCAAAATGCGACGAGTGTGACCTTGGTTTTGTATTCCGAGGAAGACTTTAAAAATGGGAAAATAACGGCTGAGATTGATTTAGACCCGGAAAGCGGCTTTAGAACGGAAAGAACGAAGGATGAAGCGGTGATTTGGCACGTGGAAGTCCCGAATTTGTCCGAGAAGTGTTTGTATGGGTATAGAGTGAATGGTCCAAAGTTACCGGGGCACGGGTTTGATTTCAACAAAGTTGTGTTGGATCCGTACGCGAAGCACGTGTGTTGCAATCGCGAAGGCTACGGGAAAACAAATAAACTAGCAGAAACTGATTTGGAACGGAACTGGCCGCAATACGCGAGCGGGGTCCCAGCTTTGTATAGTTCCGAGAACACGTTCAATTGGGAAGGCGTCGAGTCGCCGAAGTACGATCTCGCCGATTTGACCATTTACGAGGGTCATGTTAGAGGTATTGGACGTACATACGAGGATATGATCGAGAAGCTCCCGTATTTGAAATCAATTGGCGTGAATTGCATAGAGTTACTTCCGATTCACGAATTTAACGAGTTGGAATATTCCGATGAGAACAAGCGGAATCCAGAAAGCGGCGAGTTGAGAAGAAATTTTTGGGGGTATTCCACCGTGAATTTTTTCACGCCAATGACGAAATACGCGAAGGTAGGCGAAGCTGATTGTGGACGAAAGAGTAACGATGAGTTTAAAAAGTTAGTTCGAGAGTGTCACAGGAACGATATTGAGGTTATTTTGGACGTCGTGTTTAATCACACCGCGGAAGGGAACGAAAAAGGATTGACGCTTTCTTTTAGAGGCGTGGACAACAGAAGCTTTTACATGACTGCTCCAACGGGAGAGTTTTACAACTATTCCGGCTGTGGGAACACGCTGAACTGCAATCACCCTATGGTGGCAGATTTAATCGTCGATTCGTTGAAACATTTCGTGGAGGAATACCACGTCGACGGGTTTCGGTTCGATTTAGCGAGCATTTTGACGAGAGAAGCATCGTATTATAAAGGCGAGGAAGAACCAGCGGTGGAAGAGTTCAGTTTATTAGCTAGTACGCAACCAAACAGCGTGAGCGACAACCTTGCTTCTTCTATTGCGGAGAACGGCATGCAAGAGGAGGTGCTTTACGACCAAGAGGAGGTGCTTTTTGACGAAGAGGAGGTGCTTTACGACCAAGACGGCAACCCGATTCCAAAGAATCCGTTACAGAAGATTCCAATCGGAACGAATTTGGAAGATCCACCCGTGTTGCGCGCGATTTCTAACGACCCAATTTTACGAAACGTCAAGTTAATCGCCGAAGCCTGGGATGCCGGAGGACTGTACCAAGTTGGCACGTTCCCACACTACGGTGTCTGGGCTGAATGGAATGGCAAGTTTAGAGACGATGTGAGAAACTTCATCAAAGGCTCTGATGGATTTGTTGGTACCATGGCCTCTCGTTTGTGTGGTTCCCCGGACATTTACCACGCCTCGGGACGAAAACCGAAAAACTCGATCAATTTTATCACCTGTCACGATGGATTCACCTTGCGCGATTTGGTTTCCTACAACGAAAAGAACAACTTTTTCAACGGAGAAGACAACAACGACGGAGAAGATCACAACATTTCCTGGAACTGCGCCGGCGGTCCGGAAGCGGACGGACCGAGTACGAATAAGCACGTCATCGCGTTGCGCGAACGACAAATGCGTAATTTTTTCTGCGCGCTGTTTCTTTCCCAAGGTGTCCCAATGATCACCATGGGTGACGAGTACGGTCACACGAAAAATGGCAACAATAACACGTACTGTCACGACAACTACTTAAACTATATCGATTGGGACCAAGCGTTAGACCCACTCTCTGGCGATGGTTTAAAACGATTTTGCTCGGAAATGGCTCAATTTCGCGCTCAACACGGTGCCTTCCGCTTACCGGACTTCCCAACCGATGCTAACTGTCAATGGCATGGCATCAAACCGCATGAACCAGATTGGGACGAAACCAGTCGATTTATAGCGTACACCATTTCCGCGAACACCCCAGAAGACCCAGAAAAGTTCTATGTTGCATTTAACGCCAACTACGAGAGCGCGTTGGTCACTTTACCCGAGTTACCACGTGGATTACACTGGAAATGTGTTCTAGACACCTCTCTCGAAACGCCGTTTGACTTCATCAATGCTGACGATATCTCCGATCAAGATAAGTTCACCGCTGAAGCTTTGGTCCGTCCGCAATTAAGAGCGAACAGGTTTACCATCTTGGATCGATCGTGCGTGGTGTTAAAAGCCGAGATTGACGAGGACGAATAAACATATACACGTTTTATTGTTTGTTGTTTTTGTTGTTTTAGTAGTAGTCGCATTTTTGTTGTTCCTACCCTTCATAGTAGATGTATAATCAATAGTGAAACCTAAAATTTCATTCTCGATTCTGGTTCATTTTTGGAAATCTTCAGAGTACAGAGACTTTTAGTTCCTTCCTTCCTTCCTCTCTCTCTCTCTCCCTCTCTCTCTCGTCTCTCTCTCTGTCTCTCTCTCAATATCATCATGACATTATCATCGGCATCTTCGGCATCCTTGATAGCGATTCCGCAATCTAAGCCTAAGAGGAGATTACTCGTCGTCGCTGCTTTGTCCATGTTTATGGGGTACATTGCGTTTATGATTTCAACCCCCCAAAGCGCATCTTCTAATCAGCATTATCATCATCATGGTCATCATCATCATCATCGCGTTCAACAACTTCCAAACTTAGCGGCGAGTCAGAGTTCTTCTTCGAGTTTATCCTCATCTTCGTGGTTCTCTTCTTCTTCTTCTGCCTGGACAACGGGGAATCACGAAGAGGAAGATATTGATGAGAACGAAGATACCCCTAATAATAGTAAAGAGGAGGAGGAAGAAACACGAGACAAGCCGACCCATAGAAATACGAATGACGATATGGTTATAAGCATAGATGATAGCAGCAGCAGCAGCAGCAGCAGCAGCAGCAAGAATAGTATCAATAGTGAATCGTCGTCGTCATTCTCGTGCGACCCGGACGATGCGACCGCTTGTCACCACCCGAAAGGTGTCTGTCAAAAGGCCACACGAACGTGTTTATGCGCGAAACTTTGGCATGGCAACCAGTGCGAAAAGCCGTATACTTTGAAAGGTAAACACATCAAAGCAAAGATTGAGAAAGGGTTAGGTTTTGCCGGGTCAATTACGATGAGCAAGAAAGTCACTGGTAAGAGGAAGAATATCGAGGTGACTTTGCCCGGAAAGGAGAAGGATGCGGATAAAGGACATCGAGTGTTAGGCCCAGTGGACCAAGAGTTGCTTTCGATTATGCCGCAAAATGATGCGGTTGGAGAGGTTCATGATAAATGTGCTGTAGTTGGATCGTCTGGGATCTTGTTGAACTACGAAAATGGGAAGTTTATCGACGAACACGACGCGGTGTTTCGCTTCAACTCGGCACCAACAAAAGGTGGATTGGAAGCACACGCCGGATCGAAAACCACGTATAGAATTACGAACACCCAAAATTGGGCATTCAGAGAAGGGAAAGAGTTGTTGTTAGTTCATATGCGTTCGCACGCTTCGTTATCTGCGTTTATTAAAACAAGGAAAGGTGACAAGTCCATTAAAATGGCTGCATTTGATCAAGGGTTTGTCGAACACATGGCGCACTCTTTAAATTTTATGCCGACGAGCGGTTTATACGGAATCATAATAGCGTTATCTAGATGTCACGAGGTGAACTTATTCGGTTTTCAAGTTTCTAGTGAACATGGTGCGTTATACCACTACTACGACGCTTGCGATGAACCCGCAAATGGCGAGAGAGACGGCGCCGAGTGGCTCGTCGTTAAGAAACTCGCCGAGGAAAAATTAGTCAAATTTGCTGAGCCGTGCGTGGTGGAGTGTCATGAATCCAAGAGTAAATGCAAAGAGTGTAAAGACGAAGCTGGTATGCCGACTGTAGATTTATCAAACTTTCGAGCAACCTCTTTACGGATGAAAGGTCAAGATTTGAAGAGAGAGTTGACGAAACAGACGTATGCAGAGAGGAAGAAATCCTGTCCAGCATGTTCCAAGTCCTTTGGTGGATGTCGACCGCCTCGACACTGGGCATACGCCAGAGATAGGAGTTCGAGCAGACACGGTAGCGGGAGTCATGTGCACGGATAGAAGGAATAATTTAATTGTAATTGTAATAGAGAGGAAAATATTAGAATTTTATTGTTGCATGAGGCGTTGAAAAAATAGACGATTGTGAGTAATTCCTCACTCGTCCCTTATTTTTACTCCAACTCAACCATCATACAGCGGTGAATGATAAAAAGATGCGCTCATACGCATCTAACAACAATCATCTCTCCTCGAGAGTTGAGAGTCTCTTCGATACTCTCATAAATCGATCAAAAATACACAGGAAAAAATGTGGCGCCAACGTGAAACGAGAACTCTGTCGAGATTTTGTATCTGTAATTAGGGGTGTTCGCCCGGCGTTTATGCTCGATTACGCGCCGTTATTATGTAAAGAAGATGTAGAATTGATGTGCAAAGAACTTAATGAAGAATTATTTTTAGTACGTTCGTCGAGGTCAAATGGAGGAGAAGGAGTGCATTTGAAGGTGTGCACGGTTCTCGATACAGTTGTGTTAGTTACAATAGGAGGAGGGGACGAATCGTTCAGTGCGTCGTCACACGATATCAAGGAAATGCCAATATTGGTGAATTTAGACGAAGAACAAGCGGGGTCGCGACGATTGGAACCTTCGGAGCTCGTAGTGATAACTGCATGTCGTGCAAAAGTAGCCTCGAACTCGCGTGCTAATATCGATGAAACGGATCTCGGTGATGGCGTGGTTAAAATACCTCCGCAAACATTCGTTGGATGGATGCTCGGGTATCCGATTTTGTATTATTATGGATTAAATAAGGAAGAAAATGAGGAGTGGAGTGCACGTGTCGCTGCACGAAAGCTTTCACTGTGTTCACTGGTGAAAATTGAATGCATAGATGACAAAAATGAGGTGATGTATGGATTCACCTATCCTGAAAATTTAAATGAAGATGCGCTCATCAAAGAAACTCTGAAGAGTTGGATGGATGGTATACAAAAACAAAAGCAACAATATGCGATTGGTTTGAGTGTTCGTGTGACCCATTGTAGACCTTCACCAGTTGCGCTGTAGAAAAATAACATGATATAGAACGATAGATAGAACTGAAATGTTATAACTTGGTGGTTGATTAGAATTAAATTTTTTTACTTTCTTACTCCGTGCTTATCTACTCCTCGTCTGACTCCTCATCTTCCGAAGCTTCTTGCAACCATTGCACGAACGGCTTCACCTTCATGAAAAACCTTTGGTCGGCGTCCGGATCATTCTTAATCTCTTTCGCCCGCTGATTCGCCCATGAAAAAATACCGTCTTCAGAGAGCACATCATCATCATAAACCCCTTTGAGAAAAGACGCCGCGCATCCCAGAACTCTTGCACCACCTGTTCGACCTTCAAAAGGGGCTTGCGAACATGCAAGAGACTCGAGAATAGAAACCAAACTGATTTGGTCCTGTTTCTTCGCGACAATTCTTTCAAAAGCTTCGCTAAATTTCTCGACGTTTTTTATCATTTGTGCAGAGAGTTCTTTATCAGATTCTGGCATGTCTTGCGGCTTCAACGAAAGACACGCGAGAGCAATAACTCCAAAAGCGCCAGCTTCCCCTAGGCGTCTACCAAACTGTTCGGCAATTGGTTCCAAAGCTCCTTTTACCGAGTCATGATCGTATTTCTTCGATTCTACGAGCTTCAACATTGCCTCTTCGACAGCTTTCTGAAAGTTGATTGTTTTCTGAACCTCTTCAGCTTCGACATGCGAACCCAACACGGCTTTTCGCAACGTCCCCAAGGAGAAGAACACACACGTACCGTCGCGACGGAGACGACCGATAAACTGTTGCAAATCTTCCAAGGCGAGTAACCTTCCGAGTTCTTCTTGCAAGAGCAAAGTGTCCACGGCAGGACAATCGGTCCCATAAATAGACGAGTAATCGACAACCAACACGTTCAACGGCGGTGACCTTCCTTTCAAAGAATCCGGCACAGTCAATAATGCTTGGTTATATAATCGTTTCACCATGGTTTCTGTGCCTTTACCACTCGCGTACGCGACACCTCGAGACAACATGACCAAAGTGTCAATATCCGACTCCAATGCCTCAGCTAAAGAAATTTTCAACATCGGTCTCAAGGTGACCAAACCGACTTGCACGTCGTCCCCGGCATCGGCTGGGTTTTCATCGTCCGCATCGCCTTTCTTCTTAGCCGCTCGCTTTTCCGCTTTAGCGCTTTCTTTCAACAATCTCTCGGCTTCCTTCAATTTAGAGTTCAATTTATGCACAGCGGCTTGCCAGTCTTCTTTGTCTTTGAAACCCGCGAGTTCCAACGCAGTTCTTCTCGGGTTGATGCAACCAACCATAGTCACACCTTCCTTACTTAAAGCATCTCGAATACCGGCAACTTTCCTCGGCGCGCCTTCCCCAGTACCCCAGCGAACTTTATATTTTTCGAAATCTGGTTGCGGAATAGTTTTCATTTTTGGTTCAATGGACAATCGCAACGATTTGACATCCCCGTAAACTTTCTCCCACGCCGCTTCTGGACCTTCAATGCCTAACAAATCGTTACCTTGCTTCGCGGACATGTGTCTCAACAACAAAGTCGGAATTCGAAAATCACTCATAGCTCGTTGGAACTCCCCATAGTTTTTGAACATCCCAAACGGAGAAATCATAGAAATTTCATTCGTCGCTTCGTTAAACACCGCGAGTTTCGACATTGGCAACTCGTAGGGTGCCATTTCAATGGTGTCTCTTCTCGCCTCCGTCGGGCCTTTCCACCAATCCTCTAACGTATCCCAGGTCCCGAGCGTTGCAGAAGCCAACACAGCCGCGTGCGGCATGTTCGCTTGAATGTTTGAAACGACGCCTAAAACCTTCGGGTCTAAATGAATCCCCATATTCGGCTCATCAAAGTAGAGCAAAATTTTCGATTGGTTGTAAAAACTCGATTCCGGCTGTTTCTTCGCTGCTTCCAATATTCTTGCCGTCGTGTTCAAATCTGCGATGATAATATCTGGTTTTCCTGCGCCGTGATCTTTCAATTTGAAACCTATATCCGCGGCATATTCCAACTGTTGTTCAACCGTGCCGCTGCCGGCGGAGACTTTTTCCCCGATGGCCCTCGCCGCTCTCAAAGCCTTCTTATTCCTCGCCTTGTCTCTGATAGAATACGGTCTTCTGACTTGCGTTAACGTCCCATCACCGGTATTATCTCTCGCCGCCGTCCAATAAGGCACGGCGTGCGCCTCGCACTCTTGACCAACTCTCTTCAAAACCTGCTTAGTTGGAACGGAATACAACAAGATAACGCCCTTATGCTTTTGCTTAATCAAACGCAAATACGCCAAAACCGCAGTAAAAGTCTTACCAGACCCAGTCGGTGTGCTCAGAATTACGTGCAGCGGTAACGGCATCTTCCCGCCACTCTCCACAGCTTGTTCCGTAGCAACGTAATGTTTATCCAAAACCTCCAAAAGTTCGTGTTGATGTTTATACATTCTCGGCACCCCTCCGGATTGTGCCCCAGTTTTATTCGTCCACGCGTGCATAGCCGCAAATGTTTGATCTTTTATCCTATTTGAAACGTTCTCCCAGACAATTTCCGCCGTTTTCCACTGAATCGAGTGTTCTCCATTCATCAATGCCTCTCTCTTCAAAAACAATAAATCTCCCGCTTGAGCGTTATTTATCGCGGTCAACCATCGAATGGTATGCTTCGCGTATTCTCTCATCCCTTTCAATTCGTCCATTATTTGTTGCGCCCACATGGACTGTAACCTCTTCTTCTCCTCTCTATCCGATGAGGCTTGCTCGTATTCTTTCGGAAAGCACTCTTTGACCAATTTCTTGAACACGTCCGAGTCTTTTCTTTGCACGTAAAAGTACTCAAACACCTTGTTATCTAACAACGAAGCAGTCGATGAAGACGCCGCTCCGTCCCACGGTTGAATCTCTCTCATGATTCTAAAACCGGCCGAGCCTCTAACTTTGGCAACTAAATCGCTGTTATCGATGTCCGCCCAATCGTGATGGGTTAACGAAGACCCTACGTCGACTGATAAAGTCGCCTCTTCGGACATCGCCTTCGCGATGACGGCTTGGTCGTTTTCCGTGTCCGAAGCACCACCAGCGTGTAAATCTGAATCCGAATACTCCCCATCGGAAGAGTCGTTCTCATCTTTCTCTTTCTCGTCGCTCATACTTATTGGGACCCGGCTGTTCTCTTCTGTCTAAATACACAAAAGCCAAACGTCTGTGCGCGTCGTCTTTCTGAGGATGATGATTCGAACGAAGACCTTTTCTTCCTTTCTTTTGGATAAATTCTTCACTACAAAGAGAGCAAAAAAGCGACGCGGTGCACGCACACAAAATATAAAGAATAAAGAAACGCAATGTCTCGAAGAGGCGTCCGCAGAGCCGGAGGCGCGAGAAAGATGGTCACCCTGTCGCGAGTGAAAAACATTACCAACGAACAAGAGTGGATGAAAATCTTACGAAAAGCGAAAGATTCGATTGTTTTAGTTGAGTTTGCGTCCGCCACATCCATGGGATCGAAAGGGATGCAACCGTACATGCAAACGATTTCACGAACGGCGGAGTATAATCGAATTAAAATGTATAAAGTGGACGTGGATTTAGTCCCGGATGTCGCGGTGGCGTGTGGAGTGAAAGCGATACCGACGTACCAAATTTGGAAGAGTGGAGAGAAAATAGACGAAATGAGTGGGGCCTTGCCACAAAGATTGGTGACGATGTTGAAAACTCACAACGTTCAAGAGAAATCGAAATTCGTGTATGTAAGATTAGCCGCGACCGTAGCGGCAGCAATCGGTGGCGTTTTTGCCTTACTAAAGTATAAAGCCGAAATTGAATCGAAAGAAAGAGGCGAACGCGAAGAGCTTTTGGTGAAACGTGCTGAAGAACAGAGAAAGTTGAAAGCAAAGAAAAACAGGGAACGAATTAAAGCTTTGGATGCGAGAGGGGAGAAAACGGCAGCAATGATTGGTATGGACGAAGAGGATGAAGAGGACGACGACGATGACGACGACGATTGGGACGACGACGATGAAGACGAGGACTAAGAATATTGTGTTTGCAGTTTTATCTAAAAATCT
>PALY01000141.1 GCA_002707085.1 Deltaproteobacteria bacterium | reverse complement strand
TCTCGTCTTCATCTTCATCTTCACAATTTGTGGCCGTTTGAACGGAACTTCGATCCCATTGAAATAGCCAAGTACCATCAAAGGCACCGGTACAACCCGTCAAAGGCAGCAAGCCAAGTCCGGTCAAAGTCAAAAGTAAACGGGGTGAAATACGCATGAAAGAACCTCCAACGAGCCAAAGGTATACCCATCCAGAGCGCATCGTCGATGTTTCATTAGTCAAGAAGTGGTAGCGTTTCTCTCCAAAACTATTTTCACTTGACCCCATTGACTCGCGAGTTCGGCATGCAGCTATACACAAAAATCCTGATCGGTATGTTCATCGGAGTGGTTCTGGGACTTCTTATCGGACCGAATTCATCGATTCTTCCACAAGACTCTGTGCGCTTATCTTCAGGCGTCACAGTGTATGAAGCCCAAAACGGCACGGTTACCAACAATTTCAAAGGCATAAAGACGGCCAAAATTATCAAAGAAGACGGTGACTGGATTGAAATTGGATTCCAACTTTCTGCAGCGGACCAACTGCGACTAAAATCGGGAGGTGTGACCCTTAGCGACAAAAGCGGGAACCCCATCGAACCCGGCACAACCGTTGAAGCATGGGTCAAGGACGAACAACCGGATGTCCGCCGCTATGCCGGCATCGGTCAAATACTGGTCGACAATACGGAATGGTTGGGACAACTGTTTCTCGCCATGATCAAAATGGTGGTTGTACCGCTGGTCTTCTTTTCCCTTGTGGTGGGTATTGCATCCCTCGGAGATGTCCGAAAACTGGGTCGCATGGGTGGACGCACTCTTGGGTTCTTCATGATGACAACGGTTGTGGCACTCTCCATTGGCGTGGGCCTCGCCAACCTCATCAAGCCTGGGAAAATGCTCTCCGATAAGGACCGAGACAATCTACTGGCCAGCTACTCGGACGGTGCCAGTAGCAGCGTTGCAAATGCAGCAGAGGCGCCATCTTTTCTGGATCAAATTGTATCCATTGTACCCAGCAACCCCATTGGCGCCTTGGCCGGTGGTGACATGCTGCAGGTCATCTTTTTCGCAATGATGTTGGGCATCGCCCTGACATTCCTCAAAGACGACCGAGCGGATCTGGTTGTAGACGTGTTTGATCGCCTCAATGACGCAATGGTCATGCTGGTTCATATCGCCATGAAACTGGCCCCCATTGGTGTGGGTGCATTGCTATTCAAAGTCGTAGGCAACACAGGCTTGAGCGTATTGACGGCTCTTGGCGTCTACGCGCTTGTTGTATTGGCCGGACTGCTCTCCCACATGTTCTTCACCTATGGACTCGCCGTTAAGTTTGGAACCAACCTGTCTTTCTTGCCATTCCTTGGTGCCATCAAAGAAGCATTGGTGATGGCATTCTCTACATCGAGTTCCTCCGCTACACTCCCTGTGACCAAAGGCTGTTGCGAAGACAACCTCAACGTCAGTGCTGAGACCACATCCTTTGTCTTGCCTTTAGGGGCTACCGTCAACATGGATGGAACGGCGCTTTATCAAGGCGTCGCGGCCATCTTCATCGCACAGATTTACGGCATGGACCTATCGATGGGCGATCAAGTGACCATCGTCGTATCGGCGACACTGGCAAGTGTGGGTGCCGCTAGCGTGCCAGGGGCTGGCATGATCACATTGGCCATGGTGTTGACCGCCATTGGTGTACCGACTGAAGGCTTGGCCTTGATTCTCGGAGTCGACCGAATCCTAGACATGTTCCGAACCGCCACCAACGTCGTTGGAGACTCCACAGCAACTGTGCTGATGGCCCATTTAGAGGGTGAATCTCTGAAGGTCATGTCCGATGCGGAAGATGCTTCCGATCCCACGAAAGGTTTTGAAGGTAGATTAGATCACGGACAACAATCTGTTCAGGCCGAAAATGACCCGCAGTGAAAAGTATGAAGCGTGACACCCAAAGTTTCTACAACCGAATATTTTCATGGAGTGACAGACATCTTTCTTCAGAAGTGAAGGGAGATCCTGATCGACACCTACGCGTACAAATCGGTTTATTTACGACCTTTTTCGGAGCCGTGGTTGGTTGGGGACTGATCGCTTTTGCCGTACCTCTGTCTGAAGATCCAACGACCCTATACCCATACGTAGTAGGCCTGTTCCTCAGTTGTCTGTGTGGCCTTTCCATTATCAAAAGCAAGTCTGCAACACTGGGTCTTGAAGGCATCACCATACTCGTCGCTGGGATGTCCATCCTATCGACATACAACTCCGGTGGCTTCAACAATGCAGCCATCACATTATTTCCAATCATCCCCGTCTATTTGGCTACATTCACCCGACCTCGAATGTTGGTCATTGGCACCGTAATCTCCATTTTATCGCTGTTCGTATTTTGGTATCTACACCTCATTGGTCACACCTTTCCAGTCATTGTGGAACAAACCCCAGCCTTGTGGTTTTTGGTCACATCGTGGGAGGTGCTGAACGCTGCTGGTCTGGCCTTTTTTACGCAAAGCCGCTTTCGTAAAGCATTTGCCATCTACCAACAGGAAATCGAACGAAGAACCAAGGTTGAACAAAGTTTACGCCATACTCAGCAGCAACTACGGCTGGCAAAAGGGGTGGCAGAGGCCGGGTCTCTGGCCAAAGGGACCTTCTTGGCACAGGTCAGTCACGAGATTCGGAACCCTCTCACGGCCATCATGGGGACCATCGACCTCCTTGAGTTGCCGGCGGAGCCTGCAGTTCGAGAAGCCAGAATCGACATACTCCGGCGATCTGCCACATCGCTACTGGAGCTTGTTGACGACGTGTTGGACTATTCGAAGATGGAGGCAGATCGAATCGAAATCAACCCCAAAGCAATCGACCCTGCCTTGCTCATCGAGGAAATTGAACGAAGCTACCGCCCGCAAGCAGTAGAAAAAAACTTGGACCTGTTGCTGGAGATCGATCCTGAAATCCCCTCTGAGGTCATCGGCGATCCACTTCGAATCCGTCAGGTATTGGTCAACCTCATCAGCAATGCATTGAAATTCACGCCCGAAGGTTCCATTACTCTCGAACTGTGGAAGCATACGTTGGATGACGGTCGCGAAGGCATTGTTTTCGGTGTAGAAGATACCGGCATCGGGATCCCGGAAGATGCACATTCGCAGATCTTTGAGCCCTATGGGCAAGCCGAACGAAGTACGACGGAGAAGTATGGAGGCACTGGGCTGGGGCTTCCCATTTGTTCTCGCCTGGTCAGTCTGATGGGTGGCCAGTTTGGGTTTGAAACCACCGACGGAGTGGGCACTCGTTTTTGGTTTACTCTTCCGATTAATGCCAACGCAGGGACCAACCACCGACATCCCACTGATGCACCCATTTCCTCAGGTAGAACCCATGTCTTGGTTGTCGAAGATGAACCACTCAATCGCCAAGTTGTGGGTGAGTTGCTGGAATCACTGGGCCACCAGGTTTCATTGGCATCCTGCGGTTCAGAAGGCGTCGCTGCTTACAAGAAAGACCAGCCAGACCTCGTCTTGATGGACATTCGAATGCCAGACATCAATGGAATGGAGGCAAGCCGCCTGATTCGAGCTTGGGAAGCAGAACAACAACTACCAAAAGTTCCCATTCTCGCCATGACTGCGGATGTGGAACTCCACCGAGTCGCCCACTACGGTGAAGTCGGTATGAACGACTTGCTTGCCAAGCCCATCAATCGAGAAAAACTAGAGCAGGCGGTCCGTGGTTGGGCCATCCGCCACCACCGAACACCTGAATAAATCATGTTTGATGCCCATTGTCATTTGGAGAGAATGGCGGACGCAAATGAGGTGTGGCAGCGATCGCGCAAAGCGGGTGTGCATGGAGTTTTGATTGCCGGGGTGAACGCGGAAGGCTGGAAGAAGCAAAATGAAATGCATGACGAAAACATCCATGTGGCCTGGGGACTACACCCGTGGTCGGTAGCCCATGCAACAGGAGAGCAGATTCAAGAGCAGATGGATCTTCTACAGAAAATGTTGGCCGACCCTCCCGTTCAACCAATTGCCCTCGGCGAAACTGGCATCGATCACAGTAAACGGGTTTCAAAAGAATCTCGCGACATCCAAGCCACTGTATTTCGCCAACACATCCGGCTTTCCAAGCAATACAATTTACCATTGGTTCTCCACATTGTTCGGGCCCACGAGCAAGCCATCTCCATACTGAAAGACGAAGGACTGCCACCTGCAGGAGGAATGGTTCACAGTTTCAGCGGAAATGGCGTTGATGCGAAGCGATACATCAACATGGGCTTACACATTAGTTTCTCTGGCACTGTTACCGATGTGCGTCGAAAAAAGGTTCGGGAAGTCGCAAAAAACATCCCCATGGATCGGTTGCTGGTTGAAACCGATGCGCCCGATCAAACCCCGATCACACGTCCCAGAGGTCCGAATGAACCCGCATTCCTCGTAGACGTGGTAAATGCCGTGGCCACTCTCCGAGAGGAAACCTTCGAGACCGTGGCCAAACGAACCCTTAGGAATGCATGTCTACTGTTCAAACTGGAAATACCATGATCGAAGATACATACCGATTGCATCGCCGATTTGATCGCATCGGTCGACTGGTTGGTGATTCAGCAATGTCCAAGCTGTTCAACAGCAGGGTCACCGTTATCGGACTCGGCGGGGGGGGGGCTTTTGCTGCCGAAGCACTCGCGAGAAGTGGAGTGGGCCATCTAACATTGGTTGATTTTGACCTTGTTTGTGTGACCAATGCAAACAGACAACTTCAAGCCATGCGGGGAAATGTTGGGAAACCCAAAGCGACCATCTTGGCCGAGCGCCTACGCTTGATCAACCCGCAAGCAACCATCAAAGCCGTACCTCTTTTTTATGATGCCAGGCTGTCCGACAAACTGTTGCCTTCAGACACTGACTTTGTGGTAGATGCCATCGACAACGTCACTGCGAAATGCCACCTCTTGGCAACCTGCAGAGAGCGGAACATCCCCATCGTCTGCTCCACAGGTGCATCTGGACGGATGGATCCCACCCGAATCGCTGTTGCCGATCTTTCGGAAACTCGGGTGGATCCTCTGGCTGCCAGTGTTCGTAAAATCCTCCGGCGTCAATACAACTTCCCTCGTTCAGAATCATTCGGTATTCCAGCGGTCTATTCAACCGAAAACCTGTCGAATCCAGTCGACCTTCACTACGACAACGGAAATGGTTTTCATTGTGTCTGCCCCAACAATGAAAATGATCTTCACACCTGTGAAGACAGAAACGTAATTTGGGGTACAGCTGGCTTTGTAACTGGATCCTTTGGACTGACATGCGCAAGTGTCGTCGTGCGTGAACTGGTCGGAAAACCAACATGAAACCCACCTTGCACGCAGGCGGGTCAGCGGACCTTATAGAGCTCGATCCTGATCACCCCGGCTTTCGAGATCGTGTATACCGAGACCGAAGAAATACCATCGCTCAGATCGCGCTTAGCTACAGGTCGGGCAGCTCCATCCCAGAAGCTCCATATACAAAGGAAGAGCATGGAGTATGGAATACGATTTGGACACAACTGGAACCCCTACATCAGCAATTGGTGACGAAAGAGATTTTAGAGCTTCAACAATTTCTGCCACTCAGCCACACAGAAATACCTCAACTCAATAGCCTCAATCATCAACTGCAATCCGCAGCCGGTTTCCGCTTTGAACCTGTCGCAGGCCTCGTCACGGCACGTACATTCATGCGCTATCTGGGCAAACGTGTATTTTTGTCTACCCAGTACATCCGCCACCATTCCCGACCCTTGTACACCCCTGAACCTGATGTCGTTCATGAATTGATTGGACATGCCGCTACACTGGTCCACCCAGGAATAGCAGAAGTAAACCGACTTCTTGGTGACGCCGCAGATGTCGCCACAGAAGAAGAAATGGAACGCATTGGTTCGATGTACTGGTACACCATGGAATTCGGGCTCGTCCGCGAAAATGACGACATCAAGGCATTCGGTGCTGGACTGCTCAGTTCATGTGGTGAACTGGAGGGCTTCAGCAAGCGGGCAAGGATCCACAAATGGGATCTTGAAACCATTGCACAGACCCCCTTCGATCCCACAACCTTTCAAACCGACCTTTTTGTCGCGCCTTCGTTCACACAACTGTTGGTGGATGTCAGCCGTTGGGTAAGAAACGGCGACTGGCGAAGTTGAAGATGGCCTGGGCAGCCAAAGCACACCCAAAACTGAGTGGAACCAAAACGACCATCGTGTGCTGAGGCCAACGGGTAGGCCAGACCATCAAGAACAAAAGACAACACACAAACCAGGCCGTGACATAGCGGCTCCAGGGGTCTTTTTTCAGTGTGCCATACCCCATGCCCACCATCCCCGTGACCATCCACAGCCCATCCAGCGAAAAGGGGAACGCTTCTGGGTGCCACTGGGCAGGTCCGCCCATCGCCAAAAAAGCCCAAGGAGTCCAAATATTGGAAGGAACAGACAAAGATTCCGCGTATGCATCATGATGGCTCATCATCGCCACAACTCGCCCGAACGGGTCCACCCACATGGTCGGGTCCAATAACCATGCCGCGAACACCGCAGAAAGCAGCACCCGAACCCGAACCCGCCAATCCACCATACAGAACAACAGAACGATTCCAGGGAGGCCGTGTAGCCATTTGCCAGCAATCGCTGCACCCCAGCATGTCGCTGCCAACACCATGTTCCGATGATCAGGCGAATGCCGATGTTTCCACGCAAGCACCATCGCACAAGCCATCCAAAAGGAGGGCAATGCATCCAAGTATCCCTCACAACTGTACTTGGCGTGGAGTGTATGGGTCGCCAATACAAGTCCAGCCACTGGATGAACCCATGCGGCCAAGCCCACCGTGGCCAACCCGGCCAGCAACGAGATGCCACGAACTGTGGCCAACTGTTCAATCAAGCCGCTGCTTTCTCCATGAATGGAGATCCCAAACCCATAGAGAACCTTCACCAAGCCTGGATGTTCTGGATTGATGGAAGCACCAAAGACAACAGACCAGTCACCCGTATGAATGGCAGTCGCTACAGCATTGGAAGCTTCCAAATAGATGGCTTCATCCCAATCCATTGGAAGCGATGTGATGGCTGGAATCCGAACCAACAGTGCCGCTATGACGGCCACGATTACCCAAGGCCACTTCACAAGCTATCTCCCGGAAGAATCACCGCTTCCAAACCAGGAACCCAAACATCGATACGTTNATCAAATTGACCATATGCTTCGATTTGACGATGGGTTCGTAAATGAGAAACTGCCCACAAGGAAAGCTTGGTGTTGGTGTACGAATCAAAATCGTTGGGAGCCATAATCACGGCCCCTATCGACCCCAACAACTCTTCCGAAACATGAGAGGAAGTACTTCGGTGCAGCCTTGTGGCTTCCGAAGCAGACATCGAATCAACCCAACCAAAGCGACCCATTTCAAAGCCTGGCGGAACAAACCGGTCAGCTTCTACCGCGATTTCAACATGTTGAGTCAAGATGAATTTGTTTGGTGATGTGTGTTCTCGGACCCACCGCCCCAGATCTGTGGCCTGTTGGACCGTTGGATGGTGGGAATCTACATGAACGAATTGTAGCGATGTACTCATAGACAAAATCGCCAATGCAAACCCAGCGGAAATCCACCCTGGACCCACACGACCGACAGTTGACCATCGCTCAACCAACACAAAAGCCATTGCAGGTGCCACCGCCACCAAATGTTCAATGTGCAATTCCGCTGGAAGTAGGTGGACAAGCACCACAAGCAACACGCCGATCCGAAGACCCGATATTCGTTCCTTCACATGACCTGGAACGAGTCCCACAAGCAACAATGACCACACGGTCACAGCGTGCCAACCCCACGAAGCCCTATCCAAGATTGTTCCACCATCAGAAACATGAAACGCGATCAGGTGATCCCACAATATGTCTGGCGCGACTCCCCACATGGGACGAACAACCAGCAGCAGACCCAAAACGGTACCCAACAATGCGGGTAAAAGCGACCGACCNCGCTGACCCCACAGTAAAGGGGGCAAAAGCAATATAAGCGACAAACGAGTACCGGCGGCTATCGCCAACAGTACAAATGCAACGCTTACACGCAACGAACGTTGCTCTCTGCCTGCCAGCACAAACAACCCCCCTGCCAACAACAGCATCGTGAGGGCATAGGGTTTCACCAAAACACTGGTACTCACCAACAGCGGGTGCAGCCCAACAGAGAAAAGGGCAACCGCAGCACCCTTGTTACCGCACAAGCGACGCGCTCCAAGCGCTGTGAACCCAACGGCCAAAAACATCAAAAATAGAGACAGCCATCGACCCGCAATGAGACTTCCCGGCCCCGGTTCCAACAAGCCTGCCAAGATTTGTGGATAAACGGGTACCTGGAAGAAACCAAAATCCGAGTATGGTTGTAGACCTTGAGAAATCTGACGTGCAGCGTACAGATACCAACCCTCATCCGCATTCAACCGAGCCCGTTCCACAAACCAAAAAGCAAGGATTGCATGACCCATAAAAGCTGCAATGGCCAAGCGAGTCCAACGTTGGGATCTGGTTTGAGTCACAAACCATGCTATCCGGTGAACATGATTCGTACAGAGATCGGTGTCATGGCACACAATGAAGCCGCCAACCTGCCACGGCTATTGGATCGTCTGCTTTCAGAGCCAGGTGACCACCGTGTTCACGTAATTTCGAGTGGCAGCACCGATGGAACAAACGAAATTGTACAAAATCTGGTCACAATTCATCCAAGACTTTCGCTCACAGTAGAACCATCAAGGCGAGGCAAAGCACGCGCGATCAATCGATTTCTGTCAACACTATCTGAACACACCGAACGATGTGTCATCATCAGTGCAGATGTTCTTCCTCGCCCAGGAGCGCTCGCTCAGCTGCTCGCACCTCTCGACGACGCCCGGGTACACATGACTGGGGCACGTCCTTGCCCAACAAACCCTACAGACACCCTGGTTGATCGAATCGTTCACTTGCAGTGGACCCTGCATGACCGAATCGCCCGGGTGCGACCCAAGTTGGGTGAAATGGTCGCCTTCCGTCCCCCTGTAGATCCTCTCGATCCAGAAACCGCAGTCGATGAGGCTGCGATTGAAGCGCAGCTCACTGCAGAACAAGGACAGTTGGTCTATGTTCCCCAAGCGGAGGTACTGAATCGCGGGCCACGGACATGGCGAGATCTGCTGGCACAACGTGAACGAATCTGGGTTGGACACCTTCGCCTTCGTAAGCGCACAGGCTACCGCGTTTCGACCTATCGAATCCAAGACCTCATTGGACCCGCCATCCGCTTACTCATCGAACAACCACGTCGCCTTCCTGAAATGATTGCAGGCGCAGTAGTGGAAATGATTGCCAGATTCCGAGGGTCCATCAAACACCGGATTCTGGGACAACTCCCTACAGTATGGCCTGTGCTACTGAGCGCCAAGATTCAATAGCTTGCGCTATAGCTCCATCATTCGCTCGATGGGACGCAATGCTCGTAAACGCATCGTTTCATCCATCTCTATTTGTGGCGTCAAATCCCTGAGACAATCCCGAATCTTTTCTAAGGTATTGCGCTTCATGTGTGGGCACTCATTGCAGGCACAGCTTTCGTCCATCCCTGGCAATGGAATAAATGTACGATCAGGGCTGGCTTTTTCCATTTGATGGATGATTCCCACCTCTGTACCCACGATAAATGTATCCGCATCATCCGTGGTGGTGGCATAGGTCAGCAAGCTCGATGTCGACCCAATGTGATCGGCATGCGCCAACAGGTTGGGCTCACATTCTGGATGACAAATGACTTTGGCATCAGGGTGACGAACCTTGAGCTGAATCAAACGCTTTTCACTGAAGGTTTCGTGGACGATACAGGTGCCTTGCCAAAGAACCATGTCTCGACCTGATTGCTTCTCTAACCAAGCGCCCAAATTTCGATCAGGGCAAAATAGAATGCCTTGGTCTTCCGGGATTGAATCAATCACTCGCGTCGCATTTGAGCTGGTACAAATAATGTCTGATTGAGCCTTTACATCCGCCGAGCAGTTGACGTAACTGACCAGCACATGATCAGGATGTGCTGCCTTCCAAGCCGCGATATCCGGGCCTGGGGCTGCATCTGCCAAAGAACAACCCGCTGCCATATCGGGAAGTACCACAGTTCGGCTCGGGTTCAGGATCTTGGCCGTTTCCGCCATAAAGTGAACACCGCAAAACACGATCACGTCGGCATCTGTGTCTCTCGCAGCCTTGGCCAACTGTAGAGAATCACCAATAAAGTCAGCTAGATCCTGAATATCGGGATCCTGGTAATAATGCGCCAAGATGATGGCATTGCGCTCTGCACGCAACGCATCGATCTCATCAAAAATATCGATGTGGGTCTCCATGACCACGCTTTATCCCATCCACACGCACCTGTGGATACTATGAGAACGATTCAGTAAAACACCTAACTTTACTTCAAGGGTTGCTATTGGCATGTCAACTGTATTAAATTGAGTGTATGCGCATTGCACTCTTAATGTTCGCCCTGGTCGGTTGCGCCGGTCACAAAGGGCTTCGGATACCAGGCCCCACCACAAAGGTGGGTTCACAGCGCACTGCCTATGTGCCACCAGAAATGAATGAAACGGAACACGTGGAACCCGCGAGTAAAGGTACACGGCAGGGCCGTAAAGTCGCCAAAGCTGCCGAAAGTTTCATCGGCAATAGACGCATGGTCGTTCACGGAGAAAAGCAGCGATACGATTGCTCTGGAATGGTTTGTGCCGCCCACAAAAAAGCTGGAATTCCTTTGAGCGGTAGTTCCAAGAGCCTGTACAAAAAGGCAAAAGACTACGGTGTCTCTCACAAGAGAAAGCGACCAGACGTTGGAGACATCGCATTTTTCGACAACACTTGGGACCGAAATAAGAATGGCCGCCGAGATGACCGACTCACGCACGTAGCCATCGTCGAACATGTCGAACGCGATGGAACCATTACCCTGATCCACTTGGGCAGTACCGGCATCACCGAAATCAAAATGAACATGCGGCACCCCAACAAGAAGCGAGATGCTGAAGGTAAACGTTGGAATTCTGTTCTGCGCAGCCAAAAAGATGGCGGACCTGTACTTACCGCACAGCTATGTGTTGGGTTCGGCAGCCTGTGGGCAATCAGCGAAGATGATGTAGCGAGCCGCTAAGGCTCATTGGGTCAACACATGCGACCCCATCCACAGCACATCAATCTTTGATGCTTGCCATGCGCGAATCGCATCGGATGGTGTTCTCACAATCGGTTCTTCATGCATGTTGAACGAAGTGTTCACCAATACCGGCGTACCGGTATGTTTTCCAACCTCTGTGAGCAGCGCATGCAATGAGGGATTCACCGCACTCGAAACCAACTGAGGCCGAGCCGTCCCGTCGACATGGACGGCCGCAGGACAAGCTTTCTTAAACTCATCGGTAGCATCAAAACATACGGTCATGAACTGGGCAGCTTTTCGTGCTTTTGAAACACCCCGAAACCAACGGTCTGCATCTTCCTCGCGAACCACTGGAGCAAAGGGCATAAATTCGCTCCTATCCAACTGTTTGTTTAGCCAGTCATTAATACTGGGATCGTCTGGTCGGGCCAGAATCGACCGATTCCCCAAAGCCCTAGGACCCCATTCCATACCGCCATCACATCGAGCAACCACTTTGTGATCAGCCAACATGGCAGCCACACAAGCCACGTCATCGGATGTCTTTTTCCGAGGTAAACCTGCCACAGCCAAGGCAGATCGCATCTCCTTGTCCGAAGGGTTCGTACCCAAATATCCATCCATCAAATCCTGGGGATGAATACCCATACTCCCCAAAACGGCACCGACTGGAAGCCCCCCATCTCCCATATGTGGCATCACCCACAGACTCTTCAGTTCCGGCAATTCAGCAATGCGCTGATTGAGCTTCACGTTGGCAAAAATACCACCCGCCACCGCCACATCCGAACATCCAGTCTTGCGAATCCAGTGCCCAACAAATGCGACCACAGCCTGTTCCATCACGTGCTGGCCTGCAGAAGCGACCTCTTCTCTTGAATACCGGTCTAGCTCACCCCAAAAGGCGTCATCTGCTTTATCGATACGCCCCTTCGGTACCGAACTGAACCCTGGCGCCTGAAAAGCAACCCTTCGGGCCATATGTGACACCAAAGCTGGTGGAGGGTCCACATAAGCGGCCAACCCTGTGACCTTTCCCTCATGTCGATTCGCCGTAAAGCCCAACTTTTCCGTAATGCGACTGTAAAAGGTATTGATACTGGCCAAACCCGACTGTCGCCACAGCCGGCTCAATTGTCCATCCTCTCCAATCGATGCTGTCGCTGTGGTTCCATCGCCCATCGCATCGACCGTGAGAACAAGACACCGACCAAGGGGTTGTGTTCGATACGCACCTTCGGCATGAGCCCGGTGATGGTCCATCATCTCAACAGTGGCCTTCACAAATGGCCGACTCTTCAGTTTTCGCGTGAGTATTCGCTTACAAGCATCAACCTCTAGGGTATGCATACCTGCCGATTTTAAACCCGACTGGTACACCACATAGGCATGCAACCAAGGGGAAAACTGGCCTTCCAGTTTGGCTTTCTCATGCTGCGCAGGCATGGCCCTTAGCGCCGCCGTGGGCGTAAATGATGTGCCGACCACAATCCTGTCGACATCTCGCTCCTTGATGCCAGCCACACGCAGAGCTTCGTCGATGGCACCCCATGGGAACGCACCTGAATGCTTGACGCGATCGATTCGCTCTTGATTCACTGCACTCACAAGACGGCCATCGACAACAACTGCCGCTCCTGCATCGTGATTGTCAGCAATTCCCAAGACGATCATGTGGGCAGTGTAACGCCAAGAAGGGATCGATTCTGGGAGCATCTTGTTCGAATCTATTTCAGGGCCGTAGAGGTCTGTACTCCAAAGAATGAAAACTTCGAGATGAACCGATTGGATGCGGCGCGATGCGAATATGTACGAATCCCGACTTCGGTCGCTCCACAGACGATAAGATCCTCTCGTGAACACCATTCTCGCAGTAGCACCGAACTTTCCATCACCTTCAACCAGTGCGGATGGACAATCCAACTACCTATCGAAGGTGGTTCAACAATGGGGTGGTCAAAAGGACATACAGGTCGAGATTGTTGCACTTCGTATCGGCGATCAACAAGCCGAAGAGTCGGGACCCGGCTGGCGCGTCCAACGGATCTCACCCAAAACCGATCTATCGGACATTTTCTCGCTGTATCTTCCAGAGCACCTCAGCATTGAAACAGACACGCTAGCGAAAGCGGCACTGCACCGAGCCGAATCGCTGGGGACCAGTGTTCCTGTTTGGTGCCACGGGTATGAAACCGGGCCTACCATCCGCGCATTGTCACAACGGGGACACCATGTGGTTGCGGTTCCTCATTATTTGGTCGGTGTAGAAACCCTGCATGATCTTGCCTTGGGAGATGACCACATACGCAGGAATGCATTCGATAGTCCATGGGCAACAGCGATTGGAAGACTGACCCCCTCTGCCGCACGTCCTATGGCCGTACGATGGGCGAGCCGGATCGGGCCGTGGGCCCAACACGGTCCATGGCCGACCGCCATTCAAACCCAATTTGCGAAACTAAATATGGAAAGACAAATGGTGGCAAACGCCTCATTTCTCATGACTGTAGGACGTTCGTTCGAATCAGAAATGAACCGAACCTATCCCTGTACTGTCGGAAGAAGTGGCCATGTCTTTGCTGGGGCGCCCGAATCGCTACCGAAACCAAAGTGGCCTTGGCCCATCGGTGGTGATGCACTAAAAATCGCCATGGTCGGTCGGCCCACAGGACAAAAAGGCTGGGACTACGCCGCTAGGGCAATGGGATCTCTAAGCACAGCGGATGCAAAACGCGTTGAACTGGTTTTGATTGGCGGACTGGGACACGGCAATGGACCATACTCAAGCTACAGCCAAATCGTCGCCGACGAATTCGCAAATCTCCGCCCACACAAAGTTGCAAACATCGGAGCCATCTCACACACGGAGACACTCGCCCACCTACACGCTGCCGACCTTCTGCTCTTCCCAAGCGTATTTGAACCCTTCGGCCTGGTTCTACTGGAAGCAATGAAGGCAAAATGTGTGGTGCTGGCGTCCGATGCGGCTGGGCCATCAGACATCGTCAAAGCGCCTTGGGGTGTGACAGTTCCATTTGGCGTTCCAGAGCATCGAACCAAAAAGCTTACAGAAGGCCTACACTCATTCCTCACCATGGACCGGGCTGGACTGTCCAAACTCCAAGGATTGGCCGAGCAGGCCTCCTGTGCGTTCACTTGGAGTCACTGCGCCAAAGCCCACTTCAACGCGCTCTTTCCTGGGTGAGCGCAATGTGTGAATCAACCACAATAATGTGACCACCTGACCCGTACCTGCAACAAAAATGCAGCTCGCCACTTCGGGTTGATCAAAGGCTTGGCTTGCAGCACCCAACGAAGCAATCAAACCGATACCAAACGATTTGAGCGTACCTCGCAAACTCCATGCGGCAGAGATCGGAGCCAACAAAATCATGGGGTAGAGAACCGGTGCAAACAAACAAGCCGCCCATGTAGAACGCTCAACGGAAGAGACGGGAAGCGCATGGCCTTGTGCCAACAAGGGCATGACCAGCAGTGCAAAGGATGCGACCAATAGACCAACACCGCCACCCATCGCAGCCCAACGGTATGGGGTCGGCTTCTGCTCTGAAGTCCATGCTTCGTGCAATGGCTGAAGCATCAATGTTCCCGCCACCCAAGGCACCATTCCAAGCCCGCGTACGGCCATTGTACCCACCTGCAAAACACCGACTTCTTCCGGCGGATGAGCCACACGCCCCATCAAAATGTCGATGTTTCCAAGCAACCACGCCCCCACACCAAAGCAAAGGTAGGGAATTCCCGTTTTCACGATGGGGGCCAAATCGCGAAATGTAGGCGCTTGGGGGCCAATCCCTCCCACCTTCCACGCTCCGACCATAGCGGAGACAAACATCACGAGGCCCGATGCGGCCCACACAGCACCAAGAGGAACGCCCACCCACGCTCCAGCCATCAACACCAGCGCGGCTACCACCGTGGCCCAAGTCTCCCAACGGGGTTCAGAGGCCCCTCGGAGCCACCCCAAAGAAAGAGAACTGGCACACTGCGCGCCAGCCCCTATGATCAACCCTCGCGAAAAGTCGACCAACTCCGGCTCGGCTGTACCCGCAACAAGCGGTGCTACAAGCCACAGCAACAGATGAACGACCCATATCGATACAACAAAAAGGCCATGAAGCCTGCGCCCAAATGACGAACGCTCTTTGGATGCTCCACGAAACAAAGCATGATCGGGCAACCCCATTCCAGCCAAAGTCCCCACCAGCCAAGATACGGCCAATACAGTCGCCATCACACCAAGCGCTTCTGCTCCCATCTGGTGTCCGACAAAGAAAGAGAACACCAAAACCGCGGCTTTTTGAATGCCTAGGGCAGACCACAAGCCGCCGATTCTCGACCAAAGACTACTCACCACAGAACCTGTTTTCTACGGCTACTGGCTCATTAAATCCGGACCAGACCTGTCCTGCCAGAAGCTCACCCCCCACCGTTGAAGTCAACACATACATACCTTCACGGTGAACTGGACCTCTCGACAGTACCGCCGTCAAAAACGAATCCAAAGGATCGCCATCAAAACAGCGCAGATTGGTCCGCAACCAACTCATTTGGCGCGAGTCCGGTGGCCAAGCACTCAACCCATCATCCAAGAAGATGAACACAGAAAAGTCATCAGGATGCAGACTCCTGTACCGAGTCTTACGCACTCGAGGATCCGTCAGGTTGATGACTTCTACGCCCGGTAGGTTCATAGAAAGATAATATCGAGACGCATAATCGTGCTGTGTGCCCATTGTGACCAATGCGACAGGTCTCTGCTCTTCTTGTTTTCTCATCCACGACACGACACCTTCAAGTTCAGAAACCACCCGTCGGTCAGCATCGGTATCCATCGGTCGAAGTAAATCAATCCGACGCAGTCGCCAGTCATGAATAGGAACGGGTTCACGAAAGAGTCCTGCGACACCGGAAAATGAAGACTCACTGACCAAGGAGAGTACCAATAACTGCAGCACAGCAACGCCCATCACCATTCGACGCAACCCGCTTCGGTTCAACGCGTCCACGCCAATCGCCAACCACAACACAAATGGTGGAACCAAACCTATGCCGTACCATGCTGCCTTTCGCTGCATCCAACTTAAGGCGAGAAACGGCACCCAAAACCACAGAGCGATGACCCAACGATGACTCACTTTTGCCCGCAGTAGGCCCCACAAACCCACCGGGACAAACAACGCCAATGCGGGCCGCAGATAATCCGTAAAAAAGAGGATTCCGTATGCACTCATCCAACCAAGAGGGTGGCTGAGCAAACCACCCTTTTCAACCACATCGGTCTGTACAGCCGGATCCGCAAATGCTCGGGTGACCCGCTCCATGGCTTCGACCATCCATCCAAGGTCAGCCAAACAGAGAAAGGGAACAGAGAGCCCCAAAAAACCCAGCATCCATTTGAATCCGGAGAGTGTCCGATCCGACTGAATAATCGTCGCAAAAACAGGACCAACAACGATCAGCCCCGCAATTACAGCATCTCCAGAGCCTTCTCCCGTTCGGCTCAACGTCCACAGAACAATGGAAACGAGACCACAGGTCCAAAACCGTCGAAGCCCTTGAGTACGCAACAACAAAGCCACCACAAGTGTACTGATGGCCGCAATCGGTAGGTGTGGCTCTATGTATCGAGCCGTCCCAAACACGGCTGGACACCCCGTTGCGATGACCGCAGCCAAAACACCCACACGACGAGACGCTACCTGACGCCCAATGTCGTACAAGGCCAGGAGCAACACCAATAGATACCCAGCCAAGACCAATGCAGGAACCATGGTTCCACCTGGCGTAAAACTTGAAACAGCGGCTGCCAACGCCAACGGGTGGGGAGCATCAATCCAAGTGTGGGACTGAACATTTCCTAAAACCCGTTCAAAAAAACCTGGCCACCCCGTGGAGCCACCCGACAAAGCATGAGAAGAAAACCAAGTCGGTGAAAACATGCCAAACAGCGCATTATCGGGAGACGCGCCAGAAATCAGTTGTTGAAGTTGGGGTACCAGCAAGAACCCATCATGTGAACTGTGCGGAGGCAGTGGCATCTGCACATGCATGATCACAACCATGACTACATTGAGCAAGCAAACCGCCACCAACAAGCGACGAGCGGTCGCAAGGCAAATGTCTGGACGTGGAGTATTCACACCCACGACTTAGCCAAAAAGCCATAGAGAAATGCTGTTGGCGAAGTGTGACTCGACCATCACCGTAACAAATCTCCTATACCGGAAAGTCTGGTGGAAAAAAGGTCCGTGTACACCGCATCATACAAGAGACGAGCATCCGAATCGGGTTCAAATGTTCGCCCTATCGAACCCATCTGTTGTGCTGCTGCCCCATAAGAATCGAACCAACCCACATGTACAGCAGCCCCCATGGCTGCACCCAGCGCAGAGAGTTCTTGTGTTCCACCTCTACTTACCGATCTACCCATGACGTTGGCCAAAGTTTGAACCACCCAATCGCTTTGGCTGCCACCGCCCCCCACACGCAAAATGGGCAAACTCCGATCTGCTTGTTTCTCCAGAACGGCCAAACCTCGGCGCAGGTCCATACAGATGCCTTCGATGATGGCCCGATAAATATGCCCACGGGTATGCGCTTCTGTAAAACCAATCAATGTTCCTCGCTCATGCGGACTCGCCACCGGAGCGCCCCACCGAGGGAGGCAAGTCAAACCTTCCGCACCCACTGGGGTGACTTGAGCTTCAGCCTCCAATTCTGCAAAGGATGCACCACGAAAAAGTTCTCTGCGAGCCCAAGTCACCATCCACATGCCGCGATTCAGCATGTATTCCAAACACCATGCATCTGGCTCAGCAGAAGCCACAGTGTAAATCTTGGCGCCCAAATCTTGCTGAAACTTCTGGGTCAGTGTTGTCACACTCGCAGCAGTACCCAAACTGATTGCCGCAATGCGATCTTCGCCTGCCACCACACCTGCACCCAAAAGCTCCGCCTGCTTGTCTCCTCCTATCGCCACCACTGGAATGCCTGCGGACAACCCGGTCTCTTCAGCGCACGATTCACTGACCATCCCCAATGCAGATCCAGCATCCACCAAAGGTGGCAACCATGTTCGAGGTATTGCGAGCAGGTTGGCCATCCGGTCATGGCCATGCCACTGTCCTTTTCGGGGATCAATGGGCCACAGTCCGGGAAAGCTACCTGGCGTATCCACAGCTTCACCGATCAACTGAACTGCCAACCAAGCAGACAATGGAAGATATCGTTCAGTTTGGGCATACACGTCGGGCTCGACTGTCTTCAGTACATGACCCCGAGACATCGAAAAGATTTTCCCGAAGCTTGGTATTGCACTCACCGCACGCAACAACAATGAGCCATCCAAAACACCTTCACGTCGGTCCAACCAATGAATGGCATCCATGATCGGCGCATAATCCGCAGTGCATGGAACCATTGTGTACCGCTGTGTAGTCAGCCCTACAGCCACCACATCCGCAGTTCGTGAACCCAACCTGGCCATACAAGAACGAATAGAAGACGAAAGTGCCGACCATACATCGTGAGGAGATTGGGTAACGGCACCCTCTCCATTCACTGTCAGCGGTGGATGAGCAGCGCTTCCCAGGGCTACTTGTGCGCCCTGAGCATCGTAGGCAATGGCACGGCTTGACTGCGTGCCACTATCCAGGGCCAACACCAGCTCACTCACAATGAGTCTCCCAGCACAGCCCGAAATTGACGAATCTCCACATCTTCAGGCAAATTAGCAACCGCAATATCCAGCGCTGCTCTTGCCCCATTCATATCGTGCAAGCGCTGAAGAGTGAGGCCACGACTGACCTGTATAGGTCCGACACTGCCGCCTCTTTCCAGCGCCAAGTCATACCAAGCCAACGCCCCTCTTGGAAGATTAAACAGTGTGGCGTGGTGACCGGCCACGGCCGCCCCCTGTGGAGTGCCGTCATCAAAACTTCGTATGGTCGCTGTGATCTCAGCTGAAGTCATGGCTCGGTTTTCGTGAAGCTGAGCCCGCCGTTCGGTGAAGTGATCCAATCGCAGAGCATCCGTCCCTTCCAGCGGTATGGAACGGAAAACCTCAGGCATCCGCTTGTCTGTTTTTGAGAGTCGTGGAACCAATCCCTGTTCCACGGTACAGGCCAACAAAATCTCCGCAATACGCCGATGTCCCGTCGCATTTGGATGACAAGGATCAATGAAAACATCTTCACCTGTGATTCCACTCCGAGACATCTTGGCCAGCTCATTCGCCACATCACACACCGCGGCACCCGCATCCGAAGCCACATCTCGAACCGCTTGACGCATCGCTCTATTTGAACGTCGAGGGCGAGGGTCAAGGTACTCCGCCTCCTCGTAATATGGACGAGCAAGAGCCCAATACTGATCCCTATCGAGCAACGTTGCCACCGCATGGAAGTCTGCCTGACTTTCCAGTTTTCCTTCCAACGAAGCCAAAACCGAATTCACCTTGGCACCGTCTCTTGACCGACCCGCAGCATCCAATGCACGTACACCATCGGCCACGCCCACACTGAGGGTCGGAGGTTCTCCATGAAAGGCAAAGGACCGTGTTTGATCCGCTACAGTCGACAACAACAGCGGCACCTTGGCATCTTTGGCGATGCCAATCATCGCTTCAATGTGTTCTTGATAAAAAATGACCCCCAGTTCCCGTTCGTCTTGATTGATCTCCGCACCAATGCTGTCGACCGGCTGTACTGAAACATTGGTCGATGACGCGGACTGAATGGGTCGGATCACATTGCGAAGAAGTCGATAAAGATGAGATCCAGATATACGCCGGCGAGCCAACTCCGTCTGTGCATCGAAACCTGGCACCGCCTCTTTCAATGCACGAAGTTCGTAGTACTCATTGTTTCCCGAATACACCACAAACAGGTCGACCTGTTCAGATGCCACAGTCCCTTTCATCAACTCGACCACCTGCCGAGAACCTTCTCCACCAGCACCCAAATTGATGACTTCAATGGGAGTATCTGGAAACAGCTGTCGAGCCAGACGCTGATACCACCCTGCAAAAGATGAGTATGGACTCATGTGGTAGCCCTGAGTTGCACTGCCACCGTAGAAGAAAATTCGAACCCCCACAGGCTTGGATGTGGTCACAATGTCCGGTCCACCAAACAACTTGGTGTCGGGCGTGGGTCCAGGTCCACTGATGGGTCCAGTGTGCCGTTGAAACGACAACGGAGAGATTAATTTCGGACCGTTATCCACCCCAAGAACACGGACAGCCCCCTCCGCGAATGCCAGCACCACGACGGCGACCAAAAGACCCCACAGCAGTCTTTTGAAAGTAGCGGATGGTTGATCCAAATTAGGGCCCCAAAAAAAATCTTGTTCCACGATAGCGGATTGACACAGTTTGGTGGGAAAACCATTATCATGTATCCATGAGTATTCTGTGGACTGTACCCATATTGCTAACGGCCGCACACGCGGATTCAGACGGCTTTGCGCGCGTGAAACTCGCCGGAATGAGTTGTGTCACATGCGAGCAAAAGATCACCAAGAACCTGGATGCACTTCCGTTTTTGGCAAACACTCGGGCGTCCACCCCTCTTCAAACCGCATGTGTGGAACTTACCGGCGAACTCAATGCCGCTTCCATTACCGGGGCAATTGAGGATCTGGGCTATACGGTGAAGTCGATCAACATTGTTGAAGAATGCGAGCTTGGATCCGGCGGACTTCTAAAAAACTGGAGTGAAACGGACGGACTGGATGTTCAGATCATATCTACTGGAGAAGAGGTAATACTGGAAGACTTCTTGGCTCCCGACAAATTTACCATCTATGACTTTGGAGCCCCCTGGTGCGCCCCTTGTCATGCGAGTGAAACACTCCTGAAAGTCTACATGGCGGAACACCCCAATGTAGCCGTTCGAGCCATCATCCTTGATAGTCCAGATCCCAAAGTAAGCTTTGCCATGCCAGTGACAAAACAACACCTTCAATCTGCCGCAGGTCTTCCCTACTTCCTGGTGATGAATCCGAATGGAAAAACCATTTACCGGGGTACTGAAATCGACAAACTTCTAAACAAGCTGGACAAACATCGATGAGTGGACTGATCGCATTATGGCTTGTTCTGCTGCAAGCTCTGCCCGCAGCCTACGGAAGTTGACCGGGCTGAGCGAATCCAAACCTCCAGGCTGGAGGATTTCACACCGATCCAAATCTAAACAAGGGTGCCATACAGGTAAACTCCGTACTCATCGGCACGCATTTGCGTTTTCAGCACGACGCACATTGCCCTGAAATCAGCCCCATTGATTGCGCCCAACCCGACTTCGACACCACCCCACACATTCATGATCAAGGCATGACCTTGACCCGCCTGAACACCGATATTGGTGTGGGACTAAACAACGCCTGGCAGGCGCGCCTATCGCTACCATTCGACGTCAAATTTATGACCATCGAATACTGGGACAAACATGGAAGACCCTATGTTCCCGACTATGGAAATATTCATCACCGCAACGAAACACTTGTTGGACTGGGCGATGGCAAACTCGAGTTTAGATACCTGACAAAACCCAATGATGATTGGACCATCGGGGCCGGCATTGGCAGCATGCTCCCTCTCGGCACAACAGAAGAGAATCCATACAAACTGGCAGCACAAAGCAAAATGCATCAACACATGCAAATGGGTTCCGGAACTTGGGACCCTGTCATGAGTCTCAATGCCGTCTGGATGGCTGATACATGGGGCATGCAAATGAATGCTGATGGCCGATTGCCGCTGTACGAAAACACACATGGTTTCAAAACTTCGCCGTCCGTACAGATGGAACTGGGTCCTTCGTACCGCATATCAACAAAGTGGATGGTCACCGGAGGGGTATTGGGCAGACACGAATGGGTCGCACGTTGGGACGGTGAACCCGATCCAAAAACTGGAAGAACCGCCATTTTGTTGTCTGGAACAGGAATCTACCGATTCAATCCATCCGTTGCGGTCATGATGCAAGCAAGCAGCACCGTGGCCCAATGGAGCAAAGAAACCCTAATTCAACAGTTTTTTATCGGTTCAGTCGGTGTGACGTGGACACCGAACAAGAACAAAGCTCACTGATCCGGTACACTGTACCCATGCGAGTTCTACTGATTTTCTTGATGGCATGCGGCGAACCAAAAGGACCCATCATTGGTGTCCAATCAGGAGATGACACCGGTGGTTCCAACATCGACGCTGGCTTGGTATTTATTGAAGGCGGGACCTACCCATTGGGGGAAGATGATGCCATTTCAAGCGTGCCCTTCTTGGGTGGAGACGGTGACTGGCAAACCGTCATTCCTGTATCGAGTTTTGTGATCCAAGATTTCTATATCGACCGGTATCCATTTCCCGGTGTTGCAGGTGAAGCTTGGTACACCGATGGAGCAAGGCACAATACCATCGTTGCCCTCGACAACACATTGGGCGATTTTGGTCGCAGAGTATGCACCATCACCGAACTGCTGTTCGCTGCAGCGGGGCCAGAGAACCAACGATATCCATACGGCAATGGAACCCACGACCCAAGCGCCTGCGATCCCGACGATAGCAATCCCGCCCCCATTGGCACATACGAGAACTGCCGCAGTCCCACCGGGGTCCATGACTTTCAAGTTCGCAGCACATGGGGTGTGCTAGACGACCAAGTTGTGGCAGCGTTGGAAGGCACTGAACAAATTGATGGTTTTCCAGAACCGTACGTCTATGCCGTCTGGGGTGGTACCAGTCGCACAGACACCTTTTATGCACCCAACAACTATGGATTCCACACACACGCTACCGATGCAGAAGACCGATACCTTGATGACGGTTTTCGTGTCTGTGCGGGACCAGACACACCTACGGCAGCGCAAGACCTCGCCTACGACCGATGGCTGACCGATGCGCTTCGCGCAGGCAGTTTTGAGGCGCTTTTCGAATGACATGGGTGAACCAGATTCAGATTCTGAATCTGATCTACACCAGCTCCTGCATCGCACTTGGACTCATGGGGAGTTGGTGCATGCTCGCCTTCGCCCTCGACCGATTCGGCCGTAAACCACTTACAGCACAAACCTTTGATGCCCTGATTGTTTTGGGTTGCGCAGTACGTCCAGGCGGAACGGCATCCGCAGCACTACATCGACGGACGATGCACGCTGTTGACCTATGGCACCAAGGCTTGGCTCCCAGAATCATCATGACTGGCGGTGTCGGCCGTCATGCACCAGCCGAGTCTTTGGTCTCGGCTGCCATCGCAGAAGAACACGGCATCCCTCGGGACTCCATCCTCGTAGAGGACCAATCGAAAAACACCATAGAGAACGCTCATTTTGCCGCCACCGTACACAATGACGCGTCTACTTGGTCTGTGTTGGTCGTGACCGACGGCTACCATTGCTGGCGCTCAAAACGCATCTTCTCTCGATACTTTTGTACAGTCACGGCTACCGGATCTACCCCAGGTACGCGCCTAAGAGTGAAGGGAGCATTGCGGGAAGTCATATCGATTCTCTTCATGCTGATTCGGTGAAGAAGTGAATCAAAAGAAGGGGGCCAGCGTCAGTGCTTGTAATCGGCCCAAATTCTGGCATAGGATGTGGCCGTATTTATTGATCTCTGGGAGGAGATAAACCATGAAACGAACTTTATTTTTCGCCACTGGCGGAGTTTTCTGTATCACAGCCCTTTCCGCATGTGATGCCATCAAGGATGCACTCGATGACACCGGAGTGCTGGGTGATCTTTCCGATGTAGTCGGCACCTGTGGCGAAGCCTGTGCAAACATTCAAATCTGCGGTGACGAAGTCAGCCCACCGGAACCATCGCTTCCTGGTGGACTGGGCAACCCCGATGTGGAATTGCCATCCATTGCCGAGTGCGCTGCCAACTGTGCCGCCCCCAATCGAGTGGAGTTGGGCTACGCAGACTGCCAAATCGCTTGCATCGAAAACTCGTCTTGCGGACAAATCAACGATTGTTGGAATGTTTCATCCGCCCGATACTCCAGCTTTTGCGATATCGAAACGACACCGATCGAGCCAAGTGAAGAAGAAGCCAGCTCCATCGACAATGACACCACTACAGGATCTGCGGCTGCGGACTCCATTACAGACAACCCTGCCGTCGAAGAATCCGTGGAGTCATCGGGAACCGTCCTCCATTACGGTGATGACCCTCCAGCGGCGATTGCCAACCTTTGGACTGCTGCAGGCACGATTGATGCATCCAGCAACGCGCGTGATGTGGGTTCACCCATCAACACCAGGTTGTGTTTTTACGACATGACGGAAACCGCTGAAGGCTGGGAAGTCAGCTACTGCGAACAGGGTGTTGTCGATGGCTCAGGGAACCCACTAAGCGCCACTGCACCCATCACCGGTGAAGGTGATGGATGGTCGATCTTCCTGGAATTCCCAGGGACTGGGAGCATCATCTTTTCTGGTGAACTCGCTGAAGGTGCTTCAAGTATGTCCGATGTCGATGCTCTGGTGACCTACTACNACGGCATGGAAATCTGGGAACACAGCTACACAGACTGGAATACTTCAGGGGATAGCTGCTCAATAGACGACTGCCGATAGCGCATTCATTGATGTACAAGGGCCAGGTGAGCGTACTCATCTGGCCCTTTCTTCGTTTAATCACAGAACCGTTCAGTCCACCACAGATGAAAATGATGGACTCCAGCTTCATGAGATGGGGCATACCGGCCTCGTTTGTATAAACGACCTCGGACCCCCTTCTGCGTCGCCTCAACGACAGCTTCATCCTCCATCTCGACCCGATCAAGTCCAGCTCCCGCACCCTGATCCAGCAAATCCGGTCTCCACACGTATTTATGGAAATGAACTTGTGTCCTTTGATCCGCAATTGGATTCACATGATTCATGGAGACCCCCCATGGGTACACATTCATCAGCGTGTTGGGAAACATATGGAAATACAGAGCGCCGATTGACTGCCCATGCATGGGATGTGAATCTGGGAAAGGCAGTTCAGGCTGACCATGAGAGACTACGCCCACCTGCAATGAACCTTGTGGCAAGTTCTCCACTCGGTAGTCAGACACATCCAAAGCAGCAGCGAGGCTCTTGTGTACTGTGGGGATGTGAAAACCTTCTAGATAGTTGTCGATATAAAGCTTCCAGTTGGCTTCCACCGTATAGGTCTGACTGCCTTCCGCATCAAAGATGAGTTCCTCAAAAGGCAAGAAGCCAACAATGGCCATCACCGATGACACCCACTCCTGGAAGTCACAATCCAGACCGAGGTTGCCAAACCATAATGGGCCTATCGACCCCACCGATATTGAAGTCAAATCATCTTCTGTACGCGGGAAGTTATCTGCGCCCTCAAATCCAGGAGCCGCCTCGAGATGGCCGTGTAAATCAAAACGTCGGCCATGATAAATACAGCGAAGTCGCTTCATGCTGCCAGTCTCGCAAGCCACCAACATTCCTCGGTGCGTGCAGACGTTGGATAAACATCGCACATCTCCAACGGCATCTCGGGTCATTACCAACGGCTCGTTGAGACACCCTGGAAGCAGTTCAAATGGAAGCACCGTTTCACATTCGTTTGGTGGAGCAGGCAGGGGCAGCCAGGCGGAAGAAAATATCCGCTCAATTTCTCGCTCCAACACCCCAGGTCCACCATACGCTGACCCGGGTAAAGTCTCGGCAATCGCTAGCCTTTTATTGACCTTGAAACGTTCCACTTGACCTCCCAATTCGGTCCACGACCTATCCGTACACTAAAGTTCGTTCACTGTCCCCCCTCCCGATATGGTAATTCTGCAGTTCTGAGGGAGTTTGACATGCGATACTTCACTTGTATTTCAATTCTCTTGCTCGCAAGCGCCTGCAGCAAGAATGATGAAGACAAAGACACATCAGCGATTGTGGATTTGTTTCCAGATACTGATGCCGATGCGGACGCCGATGCCGATGCCGATGCCGATGCCGATGCCGATGCGGACGCCGACTCCGATGCGGACTCCGATGCCGATGCGGACGCCGATGCAGATGCGGACG
>PALY01000140.1 GCA_002707085.1 Deltaproteobacteria bacterium | reverse complement strand
GCCACCGTCGCCGGGTCTGCCGCCACCACTGCCAGGTCTCCCGCCACCGTCACCGGGTCTGCCGCCACCGTCGCCGGGTCTGCCGCCACCGTCGCCGGGCCTGCCGCCACCACCGCCAGGCCTCCCGCTGCCTCCAGGTCGTCCACCATCCAGGAAGTCACGCGCCGCCGATTCGGCCCTATCAAATGCGCCATCAACTGCCCTGTCGGTCGCTTCTTCGATTCGGTCTGCCATTTCATCGGTAAGCCGATCTCCCAGGACTGATTCCGCCATAGAAACAGCGGCGCCAGATACACCATCTTTGGCTGATTCCCGCAATCCATCCAAGCCGCCAGCACCACTGCCACCAGCACCAGGGGCCGCTCCACCTTCTGCGCCAGCTTCTGCTGCTGTCGCTGGGTCCACTGCGCTTGCGTCGCCTTCGGTGGGGCCACCGCCTGCAGCAACGTTTCCACTGACCGCATTTGCCGCGCCCAAGAGTCCGTTAAGGTTGGGGTCTAGTGTGCTGGGTGGATGCTTGTGTAGGGGAAGCTCCATTGCCGGCGTGTTGACCGGCGGAAGTGCGCTAGGGTTCAGGTTGACGGTTCCAGCGCGATAGTCTCCAATCCCTCCAGCAATGATGCTGGTAGAAACGATTGTCTTGATGATGGTTTCTACGCCAGCTTCGATATCTATGGTCTCCGATGCATCCAGATTGAAGTTGGAACATTTAATGGAGATGGTTTGTTGCGCTTCCCAAATCGTATCCCCGTCACATCGTTCTGTGATGACGCCTTGGCTTGAATCAAGAATCGAATGAATCCCTGCGGACTCCACATCCAAACGAGACGGAGCCTGGGCCCCAAAAGATACTTTTTCGGCTCCATCGGTGTCATCGAACAGAACCATATGGTCCCCACGCGACCAAAACACTCGGACATTGTTGAGGCAATCGTCATTGCGATATGGCTCGGGAAGGTCCTTTCCGTTGTAGACCGCACCCAGAATGTATGGACTCATGGAGCGATAAGCGAAGCCCACCAGCACTTCCGTACCGATTTCCGGCAGCATCACCAATCCGCGACTCGGGCCTGCCATCGGTGAAACCATGCGGCACCAAGACGAGTGTGAATTGAACCCCAGCCTTGTGTCGGAGGGGAATTTCACCTTGATTCGATGCATCTTGTCGGGATCTTTGTTGTCGATCACGATGCCTGTGATGGTACCGATAAACACGCTGGTTTCGTCCTTAGTTGATGTTGAGCATCGCTGCGCGGAGTACCAAGTCAGCTCCACCATCTACGCTTGTACTCGCTCCAGCTTTTAAGCTAGCAGAGGCGCCTGCCCCGATATTGATGCTGTTTGATGCATCCAAGATGAAGTCTGTACACTTCACTGAAATCGTATCTTCAGCTTCAATGATGATGTCTTTGCCTGAGTAGACGGCCAGGGTTTGATTTGCGGAGTCCCAGATGACACGGATTTCTTCATTGTGAAGAATCAACTCGACTCGTTCTTGGCCCATGGTGTCATCAAAGGTCAGCCTGTGGCCTGAACGGGATTGAAAGACGCGGAGGTTGTTTTGTGCATCCTCGTTTGCATAGGGTGGGGTATCCACTCCGTTGTACAAAGCACCAAGTACGATTGCGTGTTGAATGTCGCCATGGATAAAGGCCACCAATACCTCATCGTCCTTTTCGGGTATGGTCATCCACCCACGTTCTTGACCGGCCATTGGCATCACCAAGCGCGCCCAGAAACTATTCGGCATCTCCGGCAATGTCGGAAATTTCAGCTTTACGCGGCCCAATCGTGCAGGATCGATATTGTCGACCACGATGGCTTCGACAAGTCCTGGCATTTGTCCTGAAAGCGGGCGACCGTTGTGGTCTGTAAGTCTGGGCATGTGTGTCTCTCTTGTTTTTGGTCAGCCACCAATAATGACATTCGAAGAGCCGCTGATGATAGATCCTGAGCCACCACAGTGTCGGGTCATATCGCCGAAGCGAACAGCGGGAATATCGTTCACCAGGACGGAAGTACTTCCTTGAACTGTGACCCAAGTATTTGAACCACAGCATGAGCCGTGAACTCCATTGTCCATTCCTTGGGCGCGGAGTTGAGCCTGGCCTTCAACGATGACGTTGTCTGACCCTGTGAGTGCAGGCCCCTTAACGCTATGAGCGCAGCACAAATTTCCATGACTGTCAGATGGGTTCATTGAAATGTCGGTTTTGCGAGCGGCAGCGGGCATGCTTCCTCCTGAATCCCTATGAGTTTACGCACGGCGAGCCAATGGTCAACGCACGCGGGCTACGGCAGGCTTTTGTTGTTGATGATAGGCAGAGCGTATGTGGTTTTTAATGGCATGTGCCAGCACTGGAAGTGGCTTGGATACACCGTTCACTATGCGTGGTGACGGCGTCTTGGTCCATGTGGAGGAGTCGTTAAGTTGCCAAGGTGCACAGACCCGGATTGGAGTGTACGGTCCCACGTGGAGTACGGAAGGAGAGGTGGCGGCGACGGTGGTACCGGATGATGACGGTTCAACGTGGCTTCACTTTCCGGTGAACACGGGATTGGGAGAGGCGGTTGCAGCGTTGAGAATAGAGGGCGCTGGAGGAGTGATTCCTTTGGGCTCTCGCCCCGGAGAATTTGAGATTCAGTTGCAGCGAGCAGAATTGTCCGTCGAAGAAATCGATGAAGCAAGAGTGAAAGCCGCAGAATCGTTGAAGTTGGAACAGAAAATGTGGCAAGACGGTTCGTTTCTTCTACAAAGCGGTGATGAGACTGTGGGAGAAGTTCGTTTCCGCGGAGACTTGGTACCCGCTGTGTCCGTGCACGATCAATGGTGGCTGACACCTCGGCCTGTGGATGGAAAAGTCACGGCGGATGGGGCCGAACTGTTGGTGGAGTTTGATGCAGAGCCCAGCTTTCGTGGAGATTCCGCACTTCTTCGAATCAATGTGCCATCCAGACAAGTTGTTGTCCCAATCGGAAAAGTCCCCGTTCCAGAAGAACGCCGCTTTGTCCTCAAGCCAGGGCTGCTTGATGAGTCTGAACGTCGGGCGGCAATCGACCTTGCTGTGAAGAAAGCCAGTGAGATGGAAGAAGTCTTTGTAGAGGAAACCGCACGCGCTCTAGGGCGGGTAGCGCATCAAAAAGATGGGAATTGTCTGCAATTGGTGGATGTAGATGAGTCGTGGTCCGTGTTATTGGAGGGCTATGACGTGCAGTTGATGGCCGTGGACAACGGATGTGCGGTAGGGGTGGAGCCTACCCGTTCACAACATGGTCGCAGATATAAGGGAGTGGTTCGGCCGTGAGCAGAGTGCAGTTTAAGGGTGTCAAGAAGTCATTTGATGATGTTGAGGTCCTGCAGGAAATCGATTTGGAAGTCGACTCGGGTGAATTTCTGGTCTTGGTGGGGCCAAGTGGATGTGGGAAAAGCACCTTGTTGCGGTGTGTAGCTGGATTGGAGACGCCTACTGCTGGTGAGATCCACATTGGTGATCGACGAATCGATGAACTGGAACCACGTGACCGCGATGTTGCGATGGTGTTTCAGTCCTACGCTTTATACCCGCACATGACAGTCCGTGAAAACATGGGCTTTGCGTTGAAATTGAGGAATACACCACCGGCTGAAATTCGTTCCGCTGTGGATGAAGCTGCGGACATTTTGGGACTCGAGAGCTTGATGGATCGATATCCAAAAGCGTTGTCCGGTGGACAACGCCAACGGGTCGCTATGGGGCGCGCTGTCGTTCGTCGCCCGAAGGTGTTTCTGTTTGATGAACCATTGTCGAATCTGGATGCCGCGCTTCGGACTAAACTTCGAATTGAACTCAAACGGTTGCACAGAGAGTTGGGTGCAACCATGATTTATGTCACTCATGATCAGGTTGAAGCGATGACGTTGGCTGATCGGATCGCCGTACTCGATGGTGGTGTACTCCAGCAGGTTGATGAGCCAACGAAAGTGTATGGAAACCCATCAAACCGATTTGTGGCCGGTTTCATCGGGTCGCCGCCCATGTGCTTTTTGGAACATCAGGAACCCGATGTGGTTCTTGGTGTCAGACCCCATGACGTTGCATTGGGAAGAGGCTCGGTAGAAGCCGTAGTCGATGTAGTGGAACCGATGGGTCATGAGAGTTTTGTTCATTTGCAAGTCGGTAATGACAGACTGGTAGCGAGTGTTGAATCGCCACCAACTGTGGGTACCAGACTCATGGTTGAATTGGGTTCCCCCTTGCGATTCGATCCTGTTTCTGGTCTTCGTATTTGAGGTATTTGATGTTGATTTGGCTATTGCTTTCGTGTGGTGGAGATACCAAAACACCGGATGCGGGTGGGGACACGAATGATGTTTTCTTTGTGTCTGTTGTCGAACCTGATCACGGTCCTGTCTCCGGTGGCACACCGATCATCATTCAGGGCGGCGGCTTTGATTCCACGTCAACGGTGTCTGTTGGCGATGCTCCGTGTGAGTCCACCAGTTTGGTTTCTGGTGCGGAGTTGGCATGTGTCACGCCGCCAGGACGTGCAGGGGAGGTTGATGTTGTAGTCGTTCGTCCGGTAGATGATGCGACAGCTTCCGTTTCCTTTGTTTACGATGAATCCGATACAGGCAGTTCTTTGGATACTGGTTTTGATGCGGATGCGGATGCGGATGCGGATGCGGACGCCGACACCGATGCGGACGCCGACACCGATGCGGACGCCGACACAGATGCGGACGCCGATTCAGATGCGGACGCCGATTCAGATGCGGACGCCGATTCAGATGCGGACGCCGACACAGATGCGGACGCCGACACCGATGCGGACGCCGACACCGATGCGGACGCCGACACCGATGCGGACGCCGACACAGATGCGGACGCCGACACCGATGCGGACGCCGATTCAGATGCGGACGCCGACGCAGATGTGCCTTCTGTTTCCATTGACTATTGCCACATTCAATGGCCCTGCGAAATGGAAGTCTCAGCTTCTGCATCTTCCGACAGCGTGTTCACGTGGGTGTATCTACACGATGTGACCTCAGGAGAAGGTGAAGGTGTCGGGATACAAGTTCAGGTTGGCGTGGGTGCGTTGGGTAGCGTTCCTGATGAAGATTGGAGTTGGTATGAGTCCCGGTACAACATGGATAAGGATGGACTGACTCCGGGCGACCTGGCCAACGACGAGTATGAGGGAACTTTCCCTGCACCGGAAGGACCTGGCACCTACAATTATGCAGCAAGAACCCGTTACGAAAGCGGCCCGTGGCTCTTGTGTGATTTGGGAGATCCCATTTGTGGAGGGGATGGTTCAGATGACGGTTACGATGACTCCACCGCAGGTGTGTTGACGGTCACATCACCGTGATCCAAAAAGGATGGGCGCCACATTGGGCGCCCACTCCATTGATTGATGGGTCTATTCGCAGAGTGCTGCGACACCAAACATCATGCCTTGTTCTTCACCCATGTCCACCCAGTGGCCACTGAACTCAATTTCTGGCCCTGATTCATCCGTTGTTAGACCATCAAATGTTTCCGCATCTCTGTTGTAGAATCCTGCGATGGTTCCGGTTTCGACTTCTGCTTCTTCGCCATCGTTACCGTCGTCCTCTTCGGTGACGCCATACCAGTCACCATCCCATGATGTAGAGCCGTCTTCTTCTACTACGAGTGAAGCGTCGATCGCCACCATGAGGTCACGGTCCATATCCATCAATTTGGCGCGAAGGCTGCCGTCTGTTTCGTTCCAGAATCCTTCCACTTGGCCAATGACTTCGCAACCATCGTCACTGTATTCCCGCATCAGGGTCTGGGTGAGTGGAGCGATTCTGTCGGTATTAAACCCTTCATCACCAGCAGCACCGTCACTTCCAGGCATTTCATCACCCGTTTCGCCTGTGGCTTCGTCGTCGCCGACAGCTTCTTCCGTAGAGTCAGAGGCAAGCATGGTGTTGTCGGTATCGACAAGGTCAGCTCTGTAGGTGTCAACATTGGTATTCGACTCTTCTGCGCATGCGATGGCGAAGAGGGAAAAGAGGGCGATTGTGAGTGGGCGCGTGGTCATGATTAAACTCCAAGAAGAGGGGCGACACATACAGAGACGGAATGTTTGGCTTGTCCCATTAGGGCTACACGAGAAAAAGTTAAAATAAACTTGTAAACCACTGTAATAAAAGAAAAAGCCCGACCTTTCGGCCGGGCTTTTTTTCGCTAAATCTGGGGTCTATCGGCAGTCGGCAATCACACCCAACATCAATGCGCCAGGGCGGTCTACATTTGGTGTCCATTCCCCAAAGAATGTCAGTTCGCGAGCTGTGGACATGACGCCGTCTTGGGTCGCTACGTACATGTCGGCTTCAATCGAAGAGTTCACGAAGTCACCGACGAGTTTTACACGGTTTGCTTGGTCATTGTTGGACGTCGAGGCATAGATTCGTCCTGTTGCCTTTTCTTCGCCAAAGACGAACATTCCTTTCATGTGTCCAAAAGTGTCGCCCTCAAGGTTCAACATGCGTGCTTTAAAGTCCAGATTGTTGTCTACTTTGGCCGCCAAAGCACCTTTGATTTCACATTCGTTTTGTTTGGCCAATTGTCCGGTCTTATCAATCGCCGCATCGACCAGCATGTCGCCAAGGCTTGCCTGGTGGCCAGCGGGACCTGCGGGGTTGACCAAGATTCTTTCTGCACCATCTTCGAACTCTTGAGACATGTCTCGTGAGTCGGGAGTGGCGCTGAACTCTTGAGCTTCAGGAGCGCAGGCGGAAGCAATAAGGAAGCAAGGGATAAGTGCGAAACGTGTCATGATGATTTTCCTGGTGTGTGGAATCGGGGTTGTTTGAAAATGAATCTTTTTTTTGAAGGACCGCATCAGCGGCACATACATAAAGACGGAAAAAGCTTCTCAAAAGATTAGGGTTTTTTTAAAAAAAAATAAATTAAGTAAGTATTTGTTATAAAAGGGAAAACCCGACCAAAGGGTCGGGTTTTAAATGTGTGGTTTTTGTGTGGTCTTAGTTGCAGCGGGCAACGACCCCAAGCATGTGTCCACCCGCACTTTGAGGCGTTCGGTTCCACTCTCCGAAGAGTGTGAGACGCTCGCCATTTTCATTGCTGTGCTTTGGGGGAGGGTACAGAATGTCTGCTTCAATATGATTTTGAACGAACTCCCCACTGATTCGAACCCGGTGTTCTGCGGGGAGTCTTCTGGATGTTCGACCTTTGATGACACCGGATTGTTGGTTTGGATTGAATATAAATCGGCCCACTACGTTGTCTGTTGCTGAACCATCAAGATCAAATATCCGAGCTCGATATTGCAGATTCGACTGGGTCCATCGCCCACCCAAAGCACCGACCACTTCGCAATTATGTTGGGCTGCCATTTGCCCCATTTCATCGATTGCCAGTTCGACCAGCCATTGTCCAAGAGCAGCCCCATCATCGCCCGAATCACTGCTGGGTCCGGCCTCCTTTGCAGCACTGGCGTAGGTGGCATCGATCAACTCTTTGGTGTCCGCCTGTGCGTTCTCTGCGACTTGTTTGTCGGTGGCACATGCAGAGACCACAATTAGGCATGGGAGGAGGGGGAAGCGTAGCATTGTAGATTCTCCTGGTGTATTGAATCTTGTTGTGATTGAAACCGTTTTGACGGTGCTTCCATAAGCACGGAAGAAGTCCACAAGATGATGAGGGCTATCTTTAAAAAAAATATAAATTGGATTTACGTCCAACGATTGAACAAGGCGCCCCGCAGGTTAGATAGGGAGAGTGGAGGTTCATATGGCGCGAGTCCTAATGGGTTCATTGGAACGAGCAGTGGTGGTAGAAGAGCCTGATTCTTCACTGGACCGGCTGTTGGAAGAAGACGGGATCATCGTTCATCGTGTGTCAGTGGCACCCAATGAGGCAGAACTGATCCGAATATTGAATGAAACGCGGGCTCAGGTGTTGTTCAAGCGTTCTCGTGTGGCTGTGACACGCAAGATTGTGGAGTCGTGTCCGGATCTGTTTGCAGTCCAGTTGTGTTGTATTGGCGATGATTCCGTCGATAAACAAGCATGTGCAGACCATGGTGTTCTTGTATTCAATGATCCGGTCAGCAATGCCCGCAGTGTCGTAGAGTTGGCCATTGCTCATTTAATCGCATTGTCCCGTCGTTTATACGAGACCAATGAGTCTTGTCGTGCCGGTGTTTGGGAAAAGAACAATGTTGAACGGTATGAGGTGAAGGGCAAAGTTTTGGGTGTTTTGGGGCTGGGTAATATTGGTCGCCAAGTGGCTCGTGCTGCTGACGCTATGGGTATGCGCATCTGCTTCTTTGATTCACGCTATGCAGCCACTGAAGTGGGCATCGAGTTTGGTTGGGAGGAATGCAATACAGTCGAAGACCTGCTGTCCCGTTCCGACTATGTTTCGGTGCATCTCTCTGCGAATGATTCCAGTGGGGCATCAAACAATGGTTTGCTTACTCGTGAGCGTTTGATGACGCTGGGTAAGGACCGTCCAGAGAATTCACCTCGGGTCTTTTTAAATCTTTCACGGGGAAATATTCATGACCCGGACGATTTGAAAGCAGCAATCAATGCAGGTGTAATCCGGCGTGCGGCAGTGGATGTGTATCCGAACGAGCCTCGTGGGAAGGAAGGTTGGGTAAATCCGTATGTGGATGAACCTCGGGTTGCGGTGACACCCCACATCGGCGCTGCGACTCAAGAAGCGCAGCCACGTATTGCTCGAAGGGTGGCATGGACGGCATCAAGGTTCTCCAAGTATGGGAGTGTCCGAGATATGGTGTTCGGAGCCAAGGCAAAGCTCACTCTTGTGGAAGGAAAAGCGGACGGTAAGACTTTACTGGCGGTGGCTCACAGTACGACTCGTGGGACCAAGCGTGCAGTGGACGATGCAATTTTCCAGTCCGGTGCGAACAATATGAGCAGTGTTCATAAGGACTTTGCCGAGTATGGCGTGGCCTTTGATTTGGCGGCAATTGATCGCCCACTTTCAGAGGATGAAATCTACGGTTTGGTGAAAAGGGCGGCTGAGACAACAGGCGACGAGAACGCCATCCGGAGCGTCCGCCAAATTATCGGTTGAATCATTCCTCCGGCTGAGATGTGTCGGCGTTTTCAGTGTCCGATTGTTGTTCTTCCTTTTGGTTTTCCTGGGAAGCGGCACCGCCATCACGCTTGGCTTCAACGGGTGCTTTCGATGTTTCTTTGCTGTTGCCGTTCTCGGGTTGAGGCAAGTTTTCTACACGTGCAATGATCTCATCTGCGTGGTCTTCATCTCCGTAAAACAGCGATGATAAAATGCTGCCATTGGAAATATCCATTCCATGACTGCGCAGGGTGGTCAGGTAGAAGTCCAAAAGGGTGCCCAACAACTCCTCAGGTTCATTTTCAACTGTAAAAGGGGCTGAAGCAGAACGGACTGGGTTCCCATCCGCATGCAATAAAGCTCCTGCTTGAGCCAGCGCATTGATGATGGAACGGATGTGTCTTGGTGGAACCGGAGGATCCGCTTTTCGGCATCGCCGTGCGGTATCTCCGACGGAGTACTTGAGCGTGTTCTTTCGCTTCTTGCGGGTTCGATCTTGTACGTGGTCGACGAACTCGTGTACGACGGTGTGACGCATCATATGGGTCAAAGGGTTGATGCCTAAGTTGTTGAGAAAGGAACGGAGGTGGGCTGCTTCACCGGTCAGTGGTGGGAGGGTATCGACGGAGTCTTCGTCGTTTGTGTCCTCTTCTGGGGGTGCAGAGCCGACTTCAAATACGTTGTAGCCTCCTGCGCGCTCGGCTCGTGCGATGCCAATCAACTTCTTGTCTCTTGCCGCTTCTAGAAAACGGGCAAACACAGAAAATCCGTAGTCGGATTCATTGAAAGAAGGGGCTTTGCGTTGCATTGACTGCTTTACCAGTCCAGCCAATACAGGTTGAGGGTCGTCCTTTTGAAGCCCCTCTAGGGTCTCAACCAACAATTCAAATGCTTGGTCTTTCGTCAGAGACAGGGAGGCGCCCTGGTCGTGGTCGGTCTCACTGTCTGCCTCTGTTTTGTTCTTCGCTGTTTCGTTGCGACCCCGATCTTGAGATTGGTTTTGTTTGCGCATCGATTCATAGAAAATGAACTCGTCACAAGCTGCGATAAGCAGTCCGCTTGTGCTTCCACGAGTACCAATACCGATCACGCGTTTATTCATGGATCGTAAACGCATCACGAGTGGGGTGAAGTCGGAATCACCAGAAAGGATCACGTAGGTGTGAATGAAGTCACGTGTAAACGCCAGTTCCATGGCATCCACAACCAAAGCGATGTCGGCTCGGTTCTTGTCTTGTCCTCGGTAGCTCGTCAGTTCATGCATTTGAACACCGGCTTCCAAGAGGCTTTGTTTGAAACGCGCATAGCGACCCCAGTCGCCGTAAGCCCGGCTCTCCAAGATTCGCCCTTTGTCTTTGAGTCGATTCATGACCGAGCGAATGTTGAATCGCCCAAGTCTCTCTTTCTCACAACCAGCCGATATGTTTTCGAAATCAATCAGTACACAAAGATTTTGTTCCAAGAGTCACCCGTACAGGAGAAGCTTCTTTCGGCCTCGATCCTGGTGTCTTCCGCCGGATTGGCATCAGGTGCCCCATATAGCGGTTCGCCCACTGCCACACAAGCGGGTACCATCAGTACACGAGGTGAATGTGTCTGGATTTGATCGTTTTTCTGGTTCTGAAATGTACATCGCTGACGACGGTTTGTTGTCGAGCGTAAATGCTGCTGTGGCTTTGGAACGGCCTTTGTTGGTACGTGGAGAGCCGGGTACTGGGAAGACCATGTTGGCTCACGCGGTGGCAAAGGCCTTGGGTAAGCCGTTGATGACCTGGCATGTGAAGTCCACAACTCAGGCGAAAGAGGGTGCGTACACCTACGATGTTGTACAGCGTTTGAATGATAGCCGGTTCCCGGATGAAGCCGATCGCGATGTTTCTGATATCCGAGCCTACATAAAGATGGGTGTTCTGGGGCGGGCCTTCCAGGCGGAAGAGCAGGTCGTTTTGTTGATCGATGAAATCGACAAGGCGGACATCGAGTTTCCGAATGATTTGTTGCGTGAGTTGGACGAGATGGCGTTCTATGTGCCAGAGATTGATGAAACGGTCTCGGCTAAATTTCGCCCCATTACAATTATCACCTCAAATGCAGAGAAAGAATTGCCGACCGCATTTCTTCGTCGATGTGTTTTTCATTACATCGAGTTTCCAGACCGAGAACGCCTCAATAAAATTGTAGACGCTCACCTTCCCGAACTACCGTCAAGCTTGGTTGAGGCTGCGATTCTTCGGTTCTACGGTCTTCGGAAAATTGAAGCGCTTCGGAAAAAACCCAGCACATCAGAATTGCTCGATTGGTTGGTGGTTTTGGCTCGTTCAGGGGCGTCACCTGAAGAGATTGCCAACAGAATGCCTTTCCTTGGCACACTGATAAAGAATGAAAAAGATCTGGATACGATCGCTGCTCGCAAGAAACAAGGACTTGGATTGGCCTAAGCGATGTTTGACCTTCTACTGTTCAATATTCGAACCCAAGGTGTGAAGGTTGGGGTGGGTGAGTGGCTGGTCTTTTTGGATGGGATTGCCCGTGGGCTTGTCGTCGACTTGGATGGCCTCTATCAGTTTGGTCGATCCATTTTGATTCAATCGGAAACCCAGTTCGATAGCTGGGATATCGCCTTTGATGCGACCTTCAAAGGGGTTGAACTAGAGCCGGACATCAGTGACCAGTTGTTGCAATGGTTGGCGGATGCACAGGCCCCGTCGGGTCCACCCGTTGATTTGGACATGAGTTGGGAAGAGATGCGAAAGCTGTTTTATGAACGACTCAAGGAACAAAAAGAACGACACGATGGTGGAAACAAGTGGATCGGTACTGGGGGGACGTCTCCTTTTGGTAGCCAGGGTCGAACCAATCGAGGCATTCGGGTAGGACCCGGTGGAAATCGATCCGCATTGGCGGTCGCGGGAGAGCGGCGTTGGTCCAATCACCGGGCGGACACGCAATTGGATGTGCGTGATTTTCAGGTTGCGCTGCGCGCTCTTCGCAAACTGACCCGGGACGGTGTGCCTGAGTTGGACTTGGATGGGACCATTCGTAAAACCGTAGACAATGGCGGAGATATCGATCTCGATTTCACACGGGCCAAAGAAAACAAGGTTCATTTGGTGCTGCTGTTGGATACTGGCGGTTCAATGGACCCTCATGCTCGCTTGGTTTCACAGCTTTTTACGGCAGCCATGGAGGTTCAAGGTTTCCGCTCGGTCACCACGTGGCATTTTCATAATGTTCCGTATGGGGTGTTGTACCGAGATTATCGCACGGCTGACCGAGTCCCCATTGATGAGGTTCTCGCTTCGATGTCATCCAATCATCGACTCGTATGGGTAGGCGATGCTTCGATGGCCCCATGGGAATTGTTCGGCCGATACCATGATGGTCCGTGGGGCGGTGGCGAGGGAAGGGATGGTCTGAATGGTTTGTCTTGGTTGCGGCGGATCAAAGAAATGTGTCCTGCATCGATATGGCTGAACCCCGATCCCGTACGGTATTGGGCGCACCCAACAGTCTCTACTATAGGCGCTATTTTTTCCATGTTTCCTTTGACCTTGGAAGGTCTGCAGGACGCGGTCAGAAAGCTTCGCTCCCCAGTCTGATGTGACGTGTTATCTGCCCGCGAAACTACCCCTACATTATGGAGAATATAGTGGAAATCCAAGGTAAGAAGTTTCTCGTGACCGGTGGTGCCAGTGGCATGGGCCGGAACTTCACTCTCAACTTTGCAAAGCTTGGCGGTGATGTTGCATTCTGTGACCTGAATGACGAAGCCATCAAGGAAGTTGAAGCTGAAGGTGCTGATCTTCCAGGCCGAGTTGTCGGCTTCTCTGCCAATGTTGCAGATGAAGAGAGCGTAGTTGCATTGATGAAGAATGTTCGTGAAACGTTGGGCGGCTTGGATGGTCTGGTCAACAACGCAGGGATTTTTCGGGATGGACTGTTGGTCAAGAAGGACCGCGAAACGGGTGCCCTCAAGACACTCAGCCTGTCGAAGTGGCAATCTGTCATTGATGTTGATCTGACGGGTCCATTTCTCTGCAGCCGCGAGTTTGCTGCTGGTTGCATCGAAAATGGACATGGGGGTGTGATTGTGAACATTTCCAGCGCCAGCCGACATGGAAACCCTGGACAATCAAACTACTCTGCAGCGAAGGCTGGATTGGTAGCGGACACCAAGTTGTGGGCAACCGAGCTTGCTCGCTATGACATTCGCACGGGCGCCATTGCCCCTGGATTTGTCGACACACCCATCCTTCAAGGCATGCGTCCAGACGTCCTTGAAAGAATGCTCAAGAGTGTCCCATTGCGTCGCGCTGCCGATCCCGATGAAATCTTCCTTGCTGTGAAGTTTATCGTCGAGTGTGGCTTTTTCACCGGTCGTTGTATCGATGTGGATGGCGGACAGGTTCTGTAAATTAGCCCTGAAGGTGGCGGGTCACGAGTTGACCCAATGCTTCTGGATTATCGTATGGCAACATGTGGCCACCTTCCAAGGTGGCCACTTGTGCGTTCGGGATTGTGTTTGCCCGTAAGGTGCGGATTTCGTCTGGATACCAGCTCTTCGTACCCCACACAACCAGGGTCGGAGCTTGGATGGCTTCAAGGAACTGTAGGTAGGCCTTTTCCCGGAAGGGATATGGGCCTCGAACCATATGTAGTGGGTCGAATGACCATCGAAGCCCGCCTTCATCTTTGACAGTCCCGTGTTCTGCAAGTTGGCGTGCAAAGTCAGCAGTAAGCCCGTCATGCCGTTTCATGAGTCGTTCGGTGGCCTCTTCGATGCTGCCAATTCGAACAGCTCCGGGAGGTCTTCGAATCTGATCGAGGTGGTCACGGATTTTGTTCACCATGGTGGGTTCCCCCCACTCGATGGCACCCAATCCTTCGGCGACCACCAGTTTCTCTACTTTTTCCGGACGGACTGCCGCATACATGGATGCAACTGTTCCGCCCATGGAGTGTCCAACAAGATGAACCTTTCCGCCCAGATGGTGAATGAGTGCATCCACATCCGGGAGGAGGTCAGCAAAATGGTAGTAGCCGCCGGCACCAATGTGGTCTGATTGACCAAATCCACGTTGGTCTAAGGACATCCATCGGCCCGGCTGGTTGGCAGCAACTTTGGCAAAGGCCATCCCGTGGTCCAACCACCCATGAAGACAGACGATGGGGGTGCCTTCGGTGTGGTCTGAGAACTCACGGACGACCAGTTGGAGTCCGCGAACATCGAGATGCCAAGAATTCATGTTCCCAACATTTTTGCCAGACCCGCCAACCCTCGATCTATTGTGTCCATGCTGGGACCAAAAGAGAATCGGACGTGATGTCGGAAACGGCTGGGCCTGTCTGCCCGCCTTTGACCAGGGTTAATGTCGAAGAATTCTCCTGGGACTACGATGACACCGTGTTCCAACGCTTCGCGAAAGAATTTCATTCCAGTGTTGAGTCCGTCGGGAAGAGCCGACAGGTCGCCCCAGCAGTAGAAACCACCCTCGGGAGCATGATCTACACGGATCCCCAAACTTTTGAGTCCAGACACCATGCGATCCCGTTTCGCCAAGAAGTGATTTTGGAGG
>PALY01000139.1 GCA_002707085.1 Deltaproteobacteria bacterium | reverse complement strand
TCGGCATCGGCATCCGCATCGGCGTCGGCATCCGCATCCGCATCCGCATCCGCATCCGCATCGGCATCCGCATCTGCATCGGCATCGGCATCCGCATCGGCATCCGCATCCGCATCCGCATCCGCATCGGCATCGGCATCGGCATCGGCATCGGCGTCGGCATCCGCATCGGCGTCAGCATCCGTATCGGCATCGGCATCGGCGTCGGCATCGGCATCGGCGTCGGCATCGGCGTCAGCATCCGTATTGATGTCAGAATCGGCATCGGCATCGGCATCGGCATCGGCGTCAGCATCCGCATCGGAACTGTCCGACGGCAGGCATTGCCCAGACTCCGATATCTCGAATCCATCCGCACAATCGGCTGTCTCTTTTGAACCACATCCGACCAAGAAGCAGAGTGGTATGAGTGGTAGAAGCTTCATGCTTCCTCCTGATCATTTCAGTGTAAATTCGTCTTAACCGAATTGTATCACCCGATCTCTACACCGTGAATGGTCGATATACGATGGCTGCGAAGTAGACGGTGGCTCCCGTCACCAGGACTGCTGAAAAACCAAGTGTCATGGAGATTATCACTGTCAGCAGTGTTCCCAATACGGTGAAGAATGCATTTGTGGCCCAAGCCCACGGCACAGCGGAACGGTCACATCGTGCCAAACCCCAGGCAAAGGGGATTCCCAAAATGAATCCGATGGGGATGACGATGGCGAGGGCTATGGGAACTCTTAGCCACAGAGAGCTGCCCAAGGTCATCTGGGTGATGGAATCAAAACTGAAGTTCCACCCCAACAGTAACGTGGCCAACACAACGGGAATCCAGCGAATATCTTTTACTTTGGACGAGTATAGGCTTCCGCATCCGGACGCGATCAGGAGTCCCGCGAGCGTGACCGTTAATGAGCGCATGGGGTGACCCAAATACAGCGTCAACCTTTGAATGAGTCCAAGTTCTACCAAGATGAAACCCAGTCCGAGAGCAGAAAAGTACAGACTCAGTCGGCCCGACCCTGATGGTCTACGACGGGTAAGCAATGGGACAAACAGCGCGCAGGCTGCCACGAGTACACTCCACATGAGGTGGCCCACTAAAAAGAGCGGGTTTCCTTGTGAGATGTAGGTTGGTTCACGAATGGTTGTGGCTGCTACAGCAGGTTTGGTCCAACGTGTAAACTGAAAGAAGTATGGAGAGTCATCCGTCGTCGGCGAAATGTTTCGAGGAAATGCGTTGATGAAGGTTTCTGGTTTGGGTGTTCGTATGAAAGATGAAATCAAATTCGTACTGTTCATTCCTGGCAGGTGATGAACGATCAGTCCTGAATTTTTGGCCCATGAATGCAGTGCCATCACTTCTTCGTGACCAAAGCCTTCAGGCTTGGTCAAGGTTGCCACTTGATGATCAATTGAACCGATGACCGCCACGGTTTCTTTGAATGGTGTCTTCGTGTGTTCCTTGAGTGCCTCTCGAAGTTGAACAAGTACACGCAGGGCTTCCATCTCGGCGGCCATTCGTGTGATCTGTAGAATCCCACCGGGCTTTAGGCGGTCCAGCATTTGGGAAAACGCATCGGTTGTATACAGGTGATTTTCAGCCAAAAGGTATGCGCCTGATGTCAGTGCTGCCCAGGTATCGATACCGGTCAATTGGACCACGTCGTACAGGCGCTCTGTGCGCATGAGCGCATGTCGACCTTCAGCCACCGATAGGTGGACCCGTTCATCTTGTAGAAGTGCCTTAGACCAGGTGGGCCGATGTTGTTGATGCGCAGCCAGTACGGGGCTGTTTAGATCTACAGCATCAATCCGCTTGGCTCCATGATGGATGGCGGTCCAGACATCATCACCGCCACCAAAACCAATGATAAACATTTCAGCGTCGGGCCGCAGTTGTACTGCTCCGCTGTACAAGGCTCCAGACAACAGGTCTAAAGCTTCCGGGTGTTCACTGAAATTGGTAAGAAGGGTACTTGCAGAACCATCCTGCATGATTTCGATTTGCTCGGGTATTTCCGTTGGGGGTACTGCCACACCTCGGGCTCGGATGGTCCGCTTTGCTTCAGGAACATCCACAAGGTCTACGCGGCTTAATGCTGTCCACTCAGAATGTATGATTTGTCGGTCCACTTTGCTTGGGGCGGGAATCAGCTCACCCAAGATGGGGGTGAGTCCTACACTCAGAATTCCCAACGCCACCCAGGCGCGTCGACCCACGCATGCGGTACCAAAGGCCGCCATGGCGACTGTGATGGACAATGCGCCTTCGATACCGACGACAGGAAGCCCAAGGGCAATCAACAAACAGACCAGTCCAGCAGCGAGAAGATCGGCACCATAAAGGCTGGCCACACGTGTGGGCCAAGCGCTCAGCAGCAAACCGATGATGCCTCCACCAAAGACGAATGGAATCATCGAGAACAACCCAAATAGGGCAAATGAAGCGATACCGGTCGCATTCATGCTGCCGGTATGGACGGGCAATGCAAATAGGACCAACCATGAAAGTAGCAGTGAAAGCACAAAGCCTTCACACAGCCGAGCCAGCAATCGCTTGGGATCTTCTTTCCATTGGTCATGCCGAAGAGCAAGCCATGTTCCAGCAATACCAATCCCCAGCAGTCCATTGCTGACGGCCAAGTGGCCAAAATGAAAGTGGTATCGAAGTGAGGCCAGGCGGGTCAGCAATACTTCCCAGCCGATGAGGGCGCCGGCAACACATGCCATACAGATCAGTTGCTGAAGGTGGTCCGGCTCTACAACTTTTTGGTTTCCAGGGACGCTGGCTGTCACGGAGTAGGGCCGGGTTCTGTCGTCTGTGCCGGCGCCTGTACCGGCGGTACTGTTGCGTCAGGTGTGGGTGTGGGTGTGGTATCGGCAGGGTTAGCGATGATGGATTTTGGTTCTTCTGGTACCAAAACGAAGTCTTTACCCACTACTTTTTGAATCTGAACAAGCCGATCTGTGTATAGCTTCCGACGCTTTTTGAGCAATGGAACGGCTTTGGGATCGAGTTCTACGCTGATGGCTTTGTCGATTTCTTTCACCGCTTCTCTAATCAACACAGGGTGCATTCTGACGGGTCGTTTGGTGCGGTCGTATTTGACCCAAACAGGCTCCATTTCGATCGTCTCAACAGCAGTGCTGACAGATGCTTCGGTGAGTCCTCTTTGGATGACGTTCAGGGTCACGATGCCACTGTCCCGTGGGTAGCCGTCTTTGGCCTTGCTTTGGCCGTGTACATACCAAGCGGATTGGTTCGTTAGAAAGTTGCCCAAGGACCATACTGCGTGACCGGTATTTCCTTTGTCTGTGGTGATTTGTTCTATGGGTTGTAGAACGTGAGCATGGTGGCCAATGAAGACATCTACGCCTGCATCAATCAAAGCATGGACGATTTTTATCTCGGTGCTGTTGGGCGTAATTTTATATTCACTGCCATGGTGCATGGAGACCAGGATGATTTCGGCCCCTTCGTTTTGTGCTTTTTCGACACTGGGCAAAAGATCGTCGACCGAGAAAACTCGGTTTGAACAATGTTCGTTCTCGACGGGCTTGAAGTATTCGTTGTAGATGCGGCTGGAGCCGATGATGGCCACCGATATGCCTTTGGTTTCTACGATATGAGGGGCTTTGGCTTCTTCGCATGTCTGGCCCGCTCCCAAGGGAGTAAAACCTCGCTTTTTGAGTTCCTCCAGGGTCTCTTTGAATCCAGCGATGTGTTGGTCGTAGACGTGATTGTTCGCAAAAGACAAAAGGTCGAATCCAGCCCACTTTAGGGCGTCGAGAAGGCCTGGTGGTGCGTTGAAAACGAAGGGTCGGGCGCCTTTGTTGGTGGTGGGTGCCACTGGGGTTTCAAGGTTGGCGAACGCGAGGTCGTGGGCGCGAATATGGGGGGCGATGTCCGCAAGCAAGACATCCCATCCCCCATGGTTGTCTGGGGTGGCGGCGGTCCGTGCTGCAGCTTTTACCGCTCCATGGGGAATCACATCGCCTACCAAAGCGATTCTGGCTTGGCTTCGGATGGGCTCCGGTTCGGGTGGTGGAGGGGGTGGTTCAGGCTCTGTAATCGAAGCGGGTTGCTCATTGCTGTCACCGGTAGGGTCGCCACTGTCGGATTGAGCGTCGAGAGAAAACAGCATCAATAGAGCAATGAAGGACACTATCTTTAGACTCCATCCATGAGGGGTGAGCAGAACAAGTCAAGGCGTAACCTCCTATATACAAAAGAGGCCGTTGTCCGATGTAGATTTGCAGTATGATGCATCCATCTGGTGACTGGAGGTACGATGAGTCGGATGTCGTGGGCGCACATTGCGGTAATTTGTGGATTGGTTTTTGCGTTTTCCTCAGTCCGTGCTGCTTGGGCTGCTCCCACAGGTCCTACGGTAGCGGGGGGCGAACATCCTTGGCTCAATTGGTCTGGCTACCTTGTGGATGGTGGTCCGCATGAAACCTACACTGTGCCCGACGGTCGTGTTTTGGTGATCACAACAGTGATTGCTGACAACTGCCGTTCGTTGATCATTCAGAAAGATGAAGAGCGGGTCTTTAATGCGCCGGCCAATGCGTCACTTTGCTTCAATACCAATGCTTTCATTCAGGGACGTGCCCATCTGGTGTTTGAGTCGGGAGCGGTGATGGGCTTATACGGTTCGGGTAGCGCTTCGTACTATGTAGAAGGGTATTTGGCGCATCAATGAGCCAGACAATCCTCGTTTCATCCCTAAATCGGTGGTGATGTAGTCATGGTCAAGAATGAGCGGTCGTTCCGTGTAGTTCTTTTTGCCGTTCTGGTGGCTACATGCGCGCAGTTGTTTCGGTATCGAGATGAGTCATTCGCTATCGATGATGCTTGGATTTCATTTCGGATTGCTCGCAATTGGATCGCGGGAGATGGTCTTACTTTTAATGCGGGTGAGGCCCCAGTAGAGGGCATGACCAATCTCTTGTGGACACTCCTTTCTGGTTTGTGGATCGGAATGGCACCGAATCTGGATCCCATCATAGGCGCCCGCATTGTGGGCGGGCTGTGTTTGTTGGTGACGGTGGTCGTCTTGCTTCGACTCAGTGTCTTTTCCGCACTCCGTTTGGGTGGAGATCCTGTTTGGGCAGCCGTGGGTTCAGGTTGCGTAATTGCAGCCTCCGGATCGCTCGCCTATCACTCCATATCGGGCTTAGAAACATCTCTGTGGGGCTTGTTGTTTGTCTTGGGATTGAGCTTTGCGTGCAGAGCGGTGGAAGGCTCTGGCCGCTGGTTTGTCGCCTCGGGTCTTGCTTTTGGAATGCTTGCCGCAACTCGCCCAGAAGGTGTTTTGGTGGGTGTAATCATGGCTGTAGCCGCCCTTCGTTTTGTAGGGAAACCGGCTTTTCGGGCTGTATTGGTGTTCAGTCTCGTCGTGGCAGTCATGCAGGTGTTTCGGCTGGGCTACTATGGAGAACTGGTTCCAAATACGTTTTATGCCAAGCCACCCAATGCGGGTTCAGGTTTGGAGTATGGGGCAGACTTTGTCATCTATGGCTTGGGTGGCTTGGGACTGTGGTTGTTTGTCGCAGCAGCGAGGTGTTCTGCCCCCTATCGGTGGTTGGTTGCACTGTGTTTCATTTTGAGTGCAGGTGCTGTTTGGTCGGGCGGTGACTGGATGATGGGTCACCGCCGTTTCACCCTGGTCCTTTGGTCAGCATCTTTGCTGGCTGGGGTGCTGATGGCGCGCAACGAAACGCGTCTTTCAGGTGTGATCGGTTGTGCGGGCTGTGTGGTTGGTCCCATTGTCTTTGCTTGGTTGAACCCTTTGGCGGGACAGATCGATGTTCATGTGTTGGAAGATATTGCTGAACAGGCAAATCAAGATGGCGTTGAGTCGGTGGCTTTGGTTGATATTGGGCGGTTTGGGTGGACGTTTGATGGGGAAATCTTCGATATGGTGGGTCTGACGGATCGGACGATTGCTCGACAGCCTGGCGTGGTCAATGAGAAGAAATGGGACGAAGAATACTTTCGATCAAAATCACCCGATCTTCTGTTGATCCGTTCTCAAACCAAGATTCGTGATCCACTAGAACAAATGCCAGTCATCGGTCACCCTGACGTCAATGCACTGCGAAGCGTTCTGGACCATGGCGATTATCATTGGCGGGCAGTGGAGTCGTTTGGACCCAATCGACACATACTGATTTTTGCTCGCAATGAACTGGCATTGCGCAATTCCGTGTGGGGTCCGACGCCCGAGCGAGATCTGCGTGAGTTGCTGATCGAGTTTAGGGAGCGGTAGCCAAGCCGAAGAGAATGCTTAGTGTGTCAGTTCTTTGAGAACGTCGCTGATGGACGCATGGTCCCCCGCCTCGGTGCTTCGTTGAGAGAAGATGATTTTCCCGTCTGATTGAATCACGAATACGCCCCCAAGTTGGGTGGGGTCACCTTCTGTACGACCTTGTTTATGTCCAGCTTTCCAGGCCCTGATTCCATGTGTGATGACGGATGGGCGAATGGTGCCCATCAGTCCACGTCGCAGGTCCATGGCTTTGTACGCTTCTAAGCTGGGGTCGGTGAGAATGGTCACTACATCGGGATGATGATTCGCAAACTTACCGAGTGCTTCGACGGATCCGTTGCCTACAACAATGATGGAAGCTCCGAGTTTAGAAATCGGTTCGGCGGCCTGAACAAACTGAGCAACCTGCTCTCGACAAAACAGTCAACCAAAATGACGGACAAAGACAAGGACGACTGTCTGATCCTTCCATAGGTCGCCAAGGTCAATGTCCTTTCCTGTACGGTCTTGCACACTAATTCCGGTCAATGGATTCATGTCGACTCCTGCTGGTTGTGTTTGGTCCACTCAAGTGGACTGATACCGGCCAGTTCGTGAATGCGAAGCCATACTTCATCGCGGGCTGCTTGCGTAGCCTGAGTGCCGGGTAGAAGGTGGGTGGAACGAGGTTGTCGATCAAACCAAAAGAGTCCGCTTTGGTCGTGTGCTTGGTCGTTGACCCCGAGCCAAACAATGGTGTCTGCCCCTTCTTCTGGACTTCGAAGAATCATGCGGGTCACCTTCCAAAAGCCAGGAATCGAATCCCGCACTCCTTTGGTGTTTGCCCATCCAGGATGCATGCAATGGACGGCAATACCAGTGTGCTTCAGTTCGTTGGCAAGGCGTGCAGAAGCCACCACCATGGCCCGTTTAGTACGGGCATATGCTTTGACACCATCAAATTTTCCGGGCGGGGTTTCCAAATGGTCCAGTCGAAGTTTTTGGCTGTACATACCACCAGAGGAAACCCATATGATCCGTGGTTTTTTTCCGGCTTGAAGTCGTTTGTTCAAACCCGCTGTGAGCGCGAGCGGTCCTACAAGGTTGATGGATAGCGTTGTTTCGATCCCTTGAGGGCTGTCTGTTCTTTGGTTGGGCAGAACACCTGCGTTGTGGACCAAAACATCGACGGCGGTGACCCGCCAACTTTCAATGAAGGAGCGAACTGAGTCCAAGTCTCCTACGTCAACGATGGCCACATGGATTTGGGCATTCCCTGTTTCATCGACCAGTTCGTCCCGTGCTTTTTCTGCTCGTTCTTGGTTTCTGCACAGCATCCACACTTCAGCTCCACGCTGCGCAAATGCTTTGGCGGTGGCTTTTCCTAATCCAGAATTTGCGCCAGTAACGGCGCACACTCGACCGGTCATGTCCACATCCAGATCTGAATGGATGAAACTTTGTTTATGACGATTGAATCCCGTCCGATCAAAGGAAAAGACGATGGAGGGGTCGAGAACGAGGTCTCCTACACTGGCCAGCAAACGTGTGAAACTCATGGGTATAAACTGTGGCTGGAGGTGGCTGACTTCATTTGAAACTCATGTAGCATACTTCGTCAATTTGGAGGATCGCTGCCAACGTTATGAGGGCGCAATTGTGGGTAGGTTTTGCTCTTCCAAGCCCCAGGTTCGTGTAGAAAGATCTGCCATGGTTAAGGTCACAAAAATCAGAACAAAAAATGTGCTGGTGACCAAGATTAGACGGTGCATGCGTGGCCCATCCTTTACATGCATAAACCAGGCGATCACCAACCCTGCTTTCATGCTTGCAACAATGACTGCAGCGATGATGGCTTTGCGTTGTACCATGCCGAGTTCACTGACCCCGACGGTCACTCCAGTGAGGACCAGTAAGACCAGATAGGTGACGACATAGACCCAGACTGGTGTCACGACATGCCCTTCAGGCTTGGGCGTATCTACCGGTACGCTGGCTTTCCGTTGAACCGTTCCACTTTCCACGCCTCGAAAGTTGGAGACGGCCTTTTCCGTGAACACCGTGGCAAAGACCGCCATGATGACCTGTCCCACGGTAGGCAGAAGTACGATGAAGCACAGTCCCACTGAGAGAAGGCCAAAGAGAACTAAAATATTGAGGAGAATTTCCATTGTTTCCTCTACCGAACTAGGTACAGCATCGGGAATAAAAAGATCCATACAAGATCTACAAGGTGCCAATACAAACCTATGTTTTCGGCCAATACGTATCGTTCCTCGTTGACAAGTCCTTTCTTGCATCGAGCGATCAGCCAACCCATAAGACCAAGACCAATGATCACGTGCAGGGCGTGCAAGCCAGTCAGCGCAAAGTAGATACCAAAAAACAAGCCCCCGTTGTTTTCCAGCCCATCGGATGAAAAGTGGAACCCAGGCAGCATCCCTTCGTGAATCTTGTGACTGTACTCAACACTTTTGATGACAAGAAACACGACACCCAGACCTATGGTTGCCCATAGATGTCGGATGACTTTGGATATTTCCCCCAACTCTGTGGCTCGAACGGCCAGGGCCATGGTGAGTGAACTGGTCAACAAGACGACTGTGTTGAGCGCCCCCAGTTGCTTGTTCAGCAGGTCTGCTCCCGCAAGCCAGGTGTCTGGGTACATCCATCGATAGGCGATGTAGGCCATAAATAGGCCCGAAAAGAACAGGATTTCTTGGCCCAGAAATAGCCACATCCCGAGGCTGGCTGCTGACCGTTGTTGATCAGCAGAGTGAAAGAATGGTTCGACCCATGCTGGGCGTTCGACACTGTCTTCGCTCATGCTGGCACCCACTGAGAAGAAGAATCTGTCCCAGAAGACTCTTCTGGGTAGTCATAGGGGCCGGCATCCACTGTGGGCTGGCCGTGGAAGTTGTGTTCGATGGGTGGCGATGATGTATGCCACTCCAGGGACAATGCGCCCCAGGGGTTGTTGTCGGCGGCTGGGCCTCGAATGGCGCCCCAGATCAGGTAGCCCAAGGTGACGAACAGGGAGGTTCCCAAGAAGAAGGCGCCCACTGTAGCGAGTTGATTGAGCCAGGTGAACGATTCGACATATTCGTAGTACCGTCGGGGCATTCCTCGGCTTCCCACGATGAACATGGGAAAGAACGTCAGATTGAATGATAGGAACACGGTTATCGATGTGATTCGAGCCAGTTTTTGCGGATACATTCTGCCGAAGATTTTTGGCCACCAGTGGTGTAAGCCTGCAATGTAGGCCAGAATTCCACCCCCCATCATGACGTAGTGGAAGTGTGCAACCACAAAATATGTGTCGTGCAGGTGTACGTCTAAGGACAATGCACCCAGGGTGACACCAGTAAGTCCACCAATCATAAAGAGTGCCATAAACGTGAACACGTACATCATTGGTGGGGTGATTTGAATGTTTCCTCGGTACAAGGTTGCGACCCAACTGAAGACCTTGATGGCCGTTGGGATGGCAACAAAGAATGTGAGGAAACTAAAGACAAGGTTGGCGTATATGGACTGTCCACTGGTGAACATATGGTGACCCCAGACCAGTGAACCCACGATTGCGATGGAGATGCTGGATAGGGCGATGCCTTTGTAGCCAAATATTTTTCTTTGCGAATGAACGCTGACCAGCTCACTGATGATTCCAAATGCTGGCAAAATCATGATGTACACGGCGGGGTGCGAATAGAACCAGAAGAAGTGCTGAAATAGAATTGGGTCCCCGCCAAGAGAAGGGTCAAATATCCCAATCCCCACCAACCTTTCCAAGAACAGCAAGAGTACGGTGATGGCCAGCACGGGTGTGGCAAGCAGCTGTACGGCGCTGGTTGCATACAGAGACCAGAGCAAGAGTGGCATCCGAAACCATGTCATGCCAGGAGCCCGCATTTTGTGGATGGTGACAATGAAATTGAGGCCGGTCAGGATGGACGAAAAGCCCAATATGAAGACCCCTGTGAGCGCCCAGGCGACGGGACCGTTTGTGGTGGAACTGTAGGGTGTGTAGAACGTCCATCCAGTATCAAAGGACCCTAAAATCATGGACGCTATGAGAAAGATTGCGCCGATCATATAGATGTGGAAACTCGCCAGATTGAGGCGTGGGAATGCCACATCTTTCGCGCCCAACATGAGGGGTAAAACGAAGTTTCCAATCACTGCGGGAGCGGCGGGAATGATGACCAAAAACACCATCACTGAACCGTGAAGCGTGAACAGACGGTTGTAGGTGTCAGCGTCGATCAAATCACCGGATGCCGTGAATAGTTCCAAGCGGATACCGAGTGCCATGAGGCCGCCCAACATCATGAACAGCGTGGTGGCTATCAAATACATCACCCCGATTCGCTTGTGATCTACGGAGAAGAGCCAGCTCTTGATACCGGTACTTGCACGCAGGTAGTCCGGCTCATTGTGTGCATCGGTATGGGAATTATCACTCATTCAGCACCTTCCTTTTCCGGTGACAAATCACGGATGTACAACACGAGGGCGTTCAACTCGTCTTCGGACAGTTGGCCGCTGTAATTGGGCATCATCGGTGAGTAGCCACGGACGATCTTTTCCATTGGGTTTACGATGGATTCCCGGATGTAGTTCTCATCAGCGACCACTGTAGTTTCATCCACCAGGGTCTCTGTTTTGCCCCATAGACCGTGGAGCGTGGGGCCGATTCCGCCAGAACTGGCCACGACTGCATGGCAGCCTGCACAGCCACTGGTGTTGAAGACTGTGGCACCATCGATGGGTTTGTCGGACTCTTCGCTTTGTTTGGAGATAAATTCGGCGAAGGCTTCTTGGCTGACCACCGACACTTTGGTGATCATTTTAGAATGCTTGGTTCCGCAATATTCTGCACAGAACAGGTCATATGTTCCTTCCTTTGTCGCTTGAAATGTTGCGACGGTGTACCGGTTCGGAAGGACGTCCTTTTTGACACGGAACGCTGGTACATAAAAACTGTGAATGACATCGGCCGATGAACCCACGATTTTGATGGGTGTGTCGACTGGGACCACCAGGCCCGGAGGAATGCCATTTTTTACTCGCTCTTCATCCGCTTCTAAAGAGGCGCGAACTCGGATGCCTTCCTCGGGGTAATCGAAGGTCCAGAACCACTTTTGCCCAGTGGCCCTGATTTCCATCGCATCGGTGGGGGGAACGACCATCTTGGTGTACCCGGTGGCCCCCCAAAAGAAGACACCAATGAGAATTGCTGTTGGAATCACAGTCCAGACGATCTCCAGACCCAAATGATGTGAAGGCGGGGCACTTCGGTCGATGTCCTGACTGGCACGGTATCGGAACATCATCCAAATCATTGGACCGAGAACAACCAATAAGGAAATGACGCTGACCCATATCAGGACCATGAAGAACTGGTCGGTGCCTTCCGCCATAGAGTTGATGGATTCAGGGAGCCAAAAACGAGCATCAAACATCGCTACCTCCGGTCTTTTTTTGTCTTTCACGTCGCCATAAAAATCCAAGAAAGATGCTCAAAGAACCCACGATGCCGACGCCGCCAGCCCGCATGAGTCCGGTGGCCACGGGAGCGTAGGTGTTGGATGATGAATCGTATTGGAGGCAAGTGAGGACAATCTGGTCGAGTGCGCTTCCAACCTCTCCACGACCGGCTTCAGTGATGGCCAAGCGGAGAGTCTGAGGCGAAGGCCGTACTCCACTGATGATTTGGGAGACGGTGCCATCTGAGGTCAAGACGTAGGCGACTGCGGCGTGTCCAAACTGTCCCGATTCCTCGTCATAGGAGTATTCAAACCCTGCGCTCATTGTGAGAGCATCGATCGTTTCCGGTGGGGCTGTAAGGACCGACCAGGTTCCTCCGGCTGCTTCGGTGAGCTTTTCGCTCGCTGCTAAGGTGAGTTCGAATGATTCGTTGGGATCGATGCTCACACTTACAGAGGAAAAATCCTTTCCTGCGATCAACCCTGTTTCGTGAAGGGCGGCGGCCAGTCCATTTTGCTGAAGGCTGCACAGCATTGGACAGGACATGTAGTTGAACGTGAGGACCCAGGGGCGATTTGAGAGTCCCAATGCACGCAGTGATTGGAAATCACCTTGTGGATTCCGTATCGGAAGGTCGATGGGCAGCGCAGTTCCCTGCGAGTTCGACGCAGAAACCTGAGTCAGGACGTCAGGCGCGGGTTGCACAGCCAAAGCCGAGAGAGAAATCCCCATCGTCGTCAGCGCTATCCAAAGAAAACGGTTCATGGCTAGTTTGTCTCCACTTCGGACGATGCCGGAATGTGGAGGTCCAGTAGGTTTGCATCAAACCACCAGCCGAGGCCGTATAGGCTGGCTGCTACGAACAAAGATATGACCAGGATGAAACTTGAAAAAGAAAAGGTGTCCGGTTCGTCGACTTCTGACATGACGTGATGAAGGTAGGACTCGGGCTCTGAGCGCATGATGTGCCTCCAGGATGGCTGCAACATCGCCTCCTTCGTCTACACCCACAATGCAGCCATATGTTGCGCAACAATTTGCTGCGTCATCACGGTGTAGACAGGCGATAATGTGGCAGCACGATAGGGAGATGAGGTGAACGATAGGCTGAATCCAAACCCTCCACATCTGACGCGTGTTTCGGCTGTCAATCCGGAACAGCCTGTTCAGGATGCATCTTGGGTTGAGACGCTCGATGGATTGAGCGGTACGCTTCGGACTGAATGGCTTGTTCGGCTGCGTTGGGTAGCGATCATCGGGCAACTGGCTGTGGCCATTCCTGCGGTTCGAACAGGCTGGCTGAACAGGACCCATTTGCTTTGGTATCTGAGTTGTGTCGCGGGCCTTACGTTGTTCAATGTACTCGCTCGGAGCCGTACTGCAGGTCAACAGGAAAACTCCATTGTGGTGTTGCTGCATTTGGCCGTTGATTTATCCGTCCTTGCTGTTTTGCTTGTTTTGTCGGGTGGTGTGTACAACCCGATGGCACCCATCGTTCTGTTGCATGCCAGTCTTGGTGCCATGCTGTTCAGGGGAGTTTGGAGTTTGATGGCAGCAAGCATGTTGTTCAGTTTGATCGCTGTCACAACGATCTTTCCTGTACTGCCTGCGGCTGTTGGAACTCCCAGTGTTCAGCCGCTGGTTCAAGGGAGCGCGCTTACCATTGTCGCGGCAACAATTTGGGTTTTAACAACGTGGTTTGCGAACATTTTGAGACAACACCGTGTCTTGGTTGAGCAGTTGCGTCTCGGCCGTGACAGGCTGGATCGGCTGCGTGCGACCGGAGTTCTTGCGGCGGGTTTCTGCCATGAGCTGGCCACCCCTCTGAATACCATTGGTTTAAGACTTGATCGGCTAAAACAACGAAGTGATGTAGACGATCCGGACCTGGCGATTGCCAGGGAGAGTTTGGCTGAATGTGAGTCTGCCCTTCGTGCCATGATTGGAAGTACGATTGAAGCCAGTGAGTTGCGTTTTGAATCTACCGTTCTGGTTCCGTTTGTAGAGCGGATCTGTTCCGAATGGTCGGGATCGGATCGGGTAGCGGACTTTCATTCAGAATTATCAAAAACCGGTCGGAGCGAGATTCCCAGACTGGTGCTGACTCAGACCGTGATTGATTTGCTGGACAATGCGAGGCATGCTCACGCTGTGATTGGTTCAGAACAGAGCATTGAAGTGAACCTTACAGAGATTGGGGATTTCTTGGGTATTGAAGTTCAGGATCGCGGCACGGGTGTTCCAGAGTCCATTCGACACAATGTGGGTCAACCATTTGTCACCACCAAGACGAGCGGTACAGGTCTTGGGTTGTACAATGCCAAAAACCTGTGTCTTGCTTTGGGGGGCGATTTGGATATCGAAGATCGGATTGGGGGTGGCACGTTGGTAAGAATTCGAGTCTTAAAGGAGTCGATTGAGTGGGGTGGTGGTGTCTGAACAAATGAAGCCCAGTGTATTGTTGGTGGATGACGTTCAAAGCTTCAGAGAGACCTTGGGTTTGGAGTTTGAAGAGCGTGGTTACCGTGTGTTTCAGGCTGCCACAGCTTCCGAGGCATTGACGATTGTTGAGTCCAATGAGTTGATGTTCGTTGTTTTGGACTTGCGCTTGCTTGGTGAGGATGGCCATGAGCTGATCCCACGGTTCAAAACACTTCGTCCAGATGTCCGAATTGTGATCCTTACGGGATACGGATCTGTGGCATCTGCTGTGCATGCCATCCGTTTAGGGGCGGCCAACTATTTGACCAAGCCTGTGCGTATGGAACGTCTGGAGCGAGCGCTGTGGTCGGATGATCTCGATCCAGAAGACGTGGCAGCCCCCGAAGGAAGAGAGAGCATTGCGCGTCATGAGCGTGAATATTTAGAGTATGTACTCCGCCAGTGTGATGGCAATATTACCCGTGCCGCGGAATGGCTGGGCATCCATCGCCAGAGCTTGCAGCGCAAACTACGAAAGTTCCCACCGTCAGAATAGGGGCCNAAAAAAGCAACTGCGTACCGGTTTACGGCTGTTGTTGAAGATAGCTTTTTGCCTTCGCTAAGTACTGCTTTCGGGCTGTGGCGTGATCCACGATGGGCAGTGGGTAGGTCGTGCCGAGATCGATCTTGGCTGCTGCCAGAAGAAGGGGCGGTGCCTCCCATGGTTGGTGAATGTATTTGTTGGATAGTCCAGAGATTTCTGGAATCCATTTTCGTACATACGTCCCATCGGAATCGTACCTTTCCCCTTGTCGCATTGGGTTGAAGACCCTGAAATATGGCTGAGCATCACAACCGCATCCAGCTGCCCATTGCCAGCCCGCATTGTTCTGGGCCCAGTCGCCACCGGTGAGATACCGCATGTAGTGCGCTTCACCACGTTTGTAGTCAATNCCCAAATGCTTGGTCAAGAAGCTGGCAGAAATCATGCGGGCTCTATTGTGTACAAACCCAGTTTCCAGTAGTTCTCGGGCCGATGCATCCACGATGGGGTAGCCGGTCTGACCTGTGACCCACCGTTCCCAGCCCTCTTCATTTTTGGTCCAAGGAAAGTGTTCCCATTTTGGGCGGAAGGGTGATTGAAGGAGCGTGGGCTGATCCCATAGAGAGTGGTGGGAAAACTCTCGCCAAACCAGTTCCCTCAGGAAGTGTTCTCGGCCCGGTCCGTCGGGGGCATTGTCCATGACTTCGTTCCAAACGGTCCGTGCTGAAATGGTTCCGAACTTTAGATCTTGTGACAGTCTGCTGGTTCCCGAGATTCCCATTTGATCTCGACCCAGGTGGTACTGATTTATCCGCTCTGAAATAAACGTATGTAGACGTTTTCTGGCAGACCGTTCACCGCCTGAGATCCGCAGAGGGCTGACATTCAACCCAAGATCAGCGATGGACGGTATTGGGCTGCAATCAATGTGGGTGACTGCACGGTTTGAACGGTTTGGACGGTTTGATTGGATTGGGGTGGGAGATGGAAGGGATTCTTTAGACTGAAAGGTCGAGATCAGCGATCGATAAAATGGAGTGAAAACGGAGTAGGGGGTGCCTGATTTGGTCCGAATCGTTCCTGGAGTCACGAGCGTTTCCCCGTCGAGCAACCGGAAGGGAATATCCAATCGTGCTGCGATTTTTTGGTCCCGTCGTCTTCCGAAGGGTTCGCTCCAGCGCTGAGCGACCACTTCCGAGACCCCCAGGGTTTTTGCGACCTGTGGTACGACGTCTATACTTCTTCCTCTGACAGTTAGTAGGGGTCTACCAACCTTAGCGAGGGACTCCTGTAGTTCCTTGAGAGACTCGAGGAGGTAGGCCATCCGATTGGGCAGTTGTTGGGCCCGCTCGGGTTCAAAAAAGAAGGGGTCGAGCACAAACAAGCAGTGAGCGTCGGGGCTTGCTTCGGACAATGGCTTGTGGTCGTGCAGGCGNAGATCTTTCCCGCGNAACCAGACCAGCGAACTCATGTGTCACCAAACACTTCAGAGACGGCCGTGCGTCTGAAATCAAAAATGGTTGTGAGNGACCTACGGACAAACAGGAAGTGAGCAAGTTGTCCCAGGATTCCAAACGGTAACTTGTAGCGAACAGTGTCTCTCATCAACGTTCCACCTTCCACCGCTTCAAAGGTGTGAGTGTGGTGCCACAGCGTGTACGGGCCTTTGGTCTGTGTATCGACGAAAGCAAGTTCGGGTGTGTGCGATTCGATCAGCGTCCGCCAATACAGGGGAATTCCGTACAACCGCAGCCGGTAATCAATCACGGTGTCCACCCCCATTTGAATCGGGGCAGGGGTCATGATTTTGAAATGTAGAAAGCCAGGTGTAAGGCGTTCTAAGTTGAATGCGTCCGAAAAAAACTGGAAGACCTCTGAACGTGGTTTCGGAATGAACTGGACCTGCTCAAGGCGATATTCGGGTGCGCGCCAAAACATCATGTCACCTCCTGTTTTTTACTATAACGCACGTTTTGAACGTTTTCAAGTTGCAAAAATGTTCAAAACGTGTTCAAATCGTTCATATAGGGAGGAACAAATGGTTTTTGCAGTACGAGAACAGAGCGATGCACTCACTTCGCAAGAGGCAGCAGACTTACTGGGTGTCAACCAATCAAGTGTGAAGCGTTGGGCAGACCAGGGCAAACTCAGGTGTCTCCGAACACCGGGAGGCCACAGACGATTCTCACTGGTGGATGTTGAGTCTTTCCGCCGCGATCAACAGTGTGAGGGATTGACCGAGTGGGCAGAAGAACTCACCCATGCTCTGGTGCNGGGTAAGCAGTCGCTGGCGGAAGCGCTCCTTCTTCGCAGGCAGTTTGAACTGCACGGCTGGCAGCATGTTGGAGATGAGGTCGGACAGGTACTTGGACTCATTGGTGAACGGTGGACCAAAGGAGAGCTGAGCATTTCTGAGGAACACATCGCCAGTGAGTGTCTCAGCCGATGCATCAGTCGCATTCTGCACCTGTTCCCGAGGCGCGCAGATGCTGACGTATGTGCCCTGGCCCTGGTCCCAGGAGACCAGCACACCTTGGGTCTATCCTTGACCGAGTTGGTCCTTGCTGAACATGGGTGGAATTCCATGTGGTTGGGAAGAAACACACCCGTGGATACTTTGATCGATGTCGTGAAATATCCCACAGTCAAAATGCTTGGGTTGTCGGCCTCGATATTTTCATGCGACGCGAAATACCTCGCGGAGGTGATTGATACCTTGGGTCCCGTATGTTTGTCTCACAAGACGACCTTGTTGTTGGGTGGACAAGGTGAGTGGCCTGAAGATGTGTATGAGTCGATTCGTATTCGCTCCTTTGATGAGTTTGGGTCATTCCTTCGGTTCATAAGGTAGGGGGATATGGAACACATTCTTTCCAATCCCGTGGCTTTGCTGCTGAGTGTTCATTTGGCTGTGACTTGGGCCATGATCGGTCTGATATGGATGGTACAGGTGGTCCATTACCCATTGATGGCAAGCGTTGGCATGGAAAGCAGTTCTACGTACCAAACGCAACATGTTGCGAAAATCGGGTGGTTGGTCGGTCCCATGATGGTGGCCGAGATGTGTCTGGCTCTGGCCGTTTGTAGCGTGGCTCAAAGCTTGTCGTTTCCATGGTTGGCATGGATAGGATTCGGTACCCTCGGGTGCATCTGGTTGGTCACAGTTGTATGCAGCGTTCCAGCACATGAGGTCTTGCGCAATGGCTTTCATCCCGTTGAACATGATGGCTTGGTGCGGACAAACTGGTGGCGAACCATTGGATGGTCAGTTCGTGGNTTGATTGCCTTGGTTTTGTTGGCTGGTGGTCACGGCGCCATATAGTTCAGGCCACGCCAAGCCCACCCTTTAGGGGGCAGTGTATTCGATAGAGTACACAAAGGTTCCAACGATGGCGCCCGAATCGGGGCTGTGCCAGCGTCGTCCTTCAAAGACCACGGGGTGAGAGTCGGGACTGCGGTATACGCGTCCTGAGGTCAAATGTTCATTTTGATCGGCAGGAATATCCAAATACACGCTCTGGTCACATTCACTGTCGGCAACCTGCCCAGAGTTGAGGTTCCACCAGATTCCCCATCCTAAATTACAAGCCTTCTTCCAGCTGTTCACGGTGATGGTTGAAGCCTCAGCGGTACTCGTATCGATAACAGGAATAGTTAGGGTGGTTGGGGACGAGTCTCCCCACCAAATTCCACTTGTGNGGCCGATGGAGTCATCTTCAAGCGTGAAGTACATGGATGAATCGTCTGCAGTGAGGGCAGGACTCTCAAAGGGTTCATTTAGATTGATGGTTTCCGCTGTTCGGATCAACAGATCAATCTTGATGGGCGTATTGGCGACAGCTTCACCATCGGCAAGGGTGGTGATGGCGTACTCTCCATCGTTGGTCCAGCGGCCATCTTCTAAGAAGCGATTTTCTTCATATGGGAGCCATATTCGAAACGATTGGGAAAGGTTCGGATCATCAATCCACGGTGTGATGTCGTTGATGGGTGACTCGCGGTTGCTTGTCGCGGTGGAGACCACACGTTGCCCATGAGCAATCACTGTTGATGTGGAGCCGTCTTCATTGATCACTGGAATACGAAGAATGCTGTAGTCTCCAGGATCACTACACACCACCGTTTCATCGTCTGCATCATCTGGGGATACGAAGTGCAGGTTCTCAGTGGACCACCGCCACTCGCTTTCTGCTTTTCGCTGGTCGCAATTAATGCCAGGCTCACATCTGTCATTCAACTCCAGGCTGCCATTGGCGATATACCCCTGTCCAACGCTCACCACNTCCGGCAAGGGGGCATCCGGACCTTCCAATTCTACTTCATAAAGAGAGGTGGCCGCGCTAACGTCCATGTCCGGATAGGCTGCGTCACTGCGGTACAAGGCGATGCGTGTAGGGTTGCGTTCCAGATTGAGATTCATTGAGAATAGATAGAGACCCGAATCGTCGATATCTCCTTTGTTGATGAGCGCATACTCCTGTTCACCAGTTTCGTAGCTTATTTTTAAGAAGTGCTTTGAGCCGGTGTAGGCATCGTGTACTTCATCAGCAGTGGGGTCGGGTACAGTGAATACATTGCCCGATGGCCAGTACATGGGTGGATAGATGTGGTGGGCCTCCGCAGAGTTGCCCAATGTCCCAATTATTGTCGCNGTGGCTACATGGACGGCGATGGGAGCCTCGTATCCAGCCATGATTTCAGATTCGACGTAGGTCCTACTGCTGGAATCCCAGGTGTAAATACCAGGCACTCCGTCCACCTCGGTGATCGTGGGGGTGGTTTGGTTCCAAGTCTGCATCTTTGCTGTATGGAACCCTGTGTACTGAGGAAAACACGAGACGGGATTGGGGCTTTCGCCACCATTCATTGGGTCTCGTTTTCCTGTCCAGCCCCCTGAACCATCATCCACGGGACCTTCCGAATCCACCCGGTACCATGTGCGGAAACGTTTCCGAGTGGTGTCGAAGCCCCAAGGGTGGGTCCCCAGGTGTACACCATCGAGGGGATATTCATCGGCGATTCCCCATAAAGATGCGGTGCCGCTCGTAAAGTGGGCGAGGGTAGAGGAATGTCCGACTTCATGGATGAAGGTGTTGCCGCATTCGCCAAGCCACATCGCGGTCCATCCAGTCCACCCTGCTGCATAGGGCGCGTTGTCCAGGTCTGAATACGACCCGTCATCATTCCTGACCCAGCCCATCCCAACGGATGTACCGAAGGAGTAGGGGGAGCTGTCTCCTTCCCATCCAAGAACGTGAACCAAGCCTCGACCGGTATTTGCGAGACTCATGCGGAGCGCAAACTGATGCTTGATGATGTTCCATCTGTCNGGATCTGAGGTGGTCTCAAGTCGTTCCCCTTCAGAACGCACCAAGGCGGGACCTCCATCTGCGTTGACAACAATTTCATCCAGTCGCCAGGGCAATGCATCGACCCATCTGAGAGTAGAACTGGGATAGGAAGCGAAGTAATCCTGTGCGACTTTTTCGGCGGCAACCGTGTCTGTGGCTTTGTCTGATTCACCAAACAAAACCATTTTTGAACGGGAAATCGTGAATGTGTGTGGGGCTCCCAAATCGGAGAGTGTGGTTTCGTACGTGTGAAGGGAACCATCCACTAGGGAGCCAACCGTTAGGGTGACCCNTTCCGAAACCCAGGTCCACGGTAAAAATGCGCTCCACGCAGTGTCACTCCAAGGGTCGAGTGTGGTCGAAGTCAACGATTGTTCCAACGAGTTTGGGAGTGCTGCTGGGGATTGGACTGCGATGACTCCCAACAGAGCATCGCCCTTCCAAGCTGCAAGTCGCACATCTGCATCTTCATCAAGAGCTTCAACTGGGGTGAATAAAAACATCGCTGCACGGTCTTGAATCAGTGGGGGCGCCCAACGAGTTTCATCTTGGCGAATCACATGGGTTTGTCCAAAGTCCGTGGCCCCGTCCATGGTTCCGACTGGTTCTTCTGCAAACCATTCAATGGCATCGACAAGTTCATCCGCACAAGCGTCGATGGAGGGGCCACCATCGGACGTGTCGGCTGTATCTGCATCTGCATCTGCATCTGCATCTGCATCTGCATCTGCATCTGCATCGGCATCGGCGTCGGCATTGGTGTCTACAGGATCCAGTCCTGTTTCGGACTTGTCGCTACTGGGTTCACACGCCAGGCCAGCCACAAGAACTGCGCCAAACAAGGTTGATGAAACGATCATGTGGCCTCCCGGCCGCATCATACCTCAAGCGAAACTACTCTCCGAGACGGGAGTGAAGAAGATCGACCAGGCTGTGGTCTGCGGTGTCTCCCGACAACTCCCAAAACATGACGCCACCGAGATCGTAAGATGAGATGTAGTCCAATTTATGGTTGAAGCTGCCTTCATTGTCGTAGGTGATGAAGATGCCATCTGCAGCACTGTAAGCCCAAGGAACCAAGGCTTCTTCATGCATGGTCGATACCCACACGGGATCGGCCATCATGTCCACGATATCGCTGTAGTCATATAAGCCAGCTTCCCAGCTTCCATCGGGCAGTCCGGTGGACGTTTGGTACAAACCCATGTTGGTTGAGGGTACACCGGACCAAGCACGACCATAAAAGGCGAGTCCCATCACGATTTTGTCCGCAGGCACACCCGCATCTAAGTACGTTTGAACGGCTGCATCGACGTTTAAGAGTGCATCATCGGCCACCGGAGAATCCGATGCGTGGTACAGGGCTGAGTGGAAGTTTGTCGTTGTTTCCCAGCCACCATGTAAGTCATAGGTCATGACATTGATGAAGTCGAGGGAAGGCTCGAGTCCNGGTAAATCCATATGACCAATGGTGGTGGGNCCAGCGGGTGCTGCNATGGTCAGCAGGTAATCTCCNCCCAAGGCATTCAGTGCTTCTCGGAATTCGGCCATCAGCAGCGTGTAGTTGGCGGTGTCTTCTGGGATGCCATCTGTAAGACCGCCACTCACGGGGTACTCCCAGTCAATGTCGATGCCATCAAAGCCGTGTGTGAGCATGAAGTCCACACAACTGTTCACCATGGCTGTTCGGCCTTCTGCGGTTGAAGCAGTGGCTGAGAAATGAGTCGACAATGTCCATCCACCGACTGAAATCAAGACCTTTAGGTGGGGGTGGGCATCTCGTAATGTTCGCAATTGAGCGTAGGTACCGCCCTCTCTTTCGATGGCAGCCCATGAATCGATAATGGCGCACTCTCCAGCGGCAGTCAGATCAGCGAAGGCGTAATTGATGTGCGTGAGTTGGTCGGCCGGGATGTCACTGACTTGGTAGTCTCGATCATAGATGCCCCATTCCGCGAAATACGCGACGATGCGTCGGGCTTCGTCCACATCGGCATCGGCGTCCGCATCGGCGTCCGCATCGGCATCGGCGTCTGCATCCGCATCCGCATCGGCGTCCGCATCGGCATCGGCGTCCGCATCGGCGTCGGCATCCGCATCGGCATCGGCGTCGGCGTCGGCATCGGCATCGGCGTCGGCGTCGGCATCGGCGTCCGCATCGGCGTCGGCGTCGGCGTCGCTTATGACCGATCCTGTGTCTGTTTCGTTCTTATTTTTTCCACATCCCGAGGCGTACATTCCCAATAGGCTGAGGCAGAAAATCAGATTGCGCATGGTGTCTCCCAAATCAATGCGAAGGGTGCCGATTGGCACGTCCACTCTTCAAGTCTTTAGTTTGACCAGAATGGAAGTCGGTGGTGTAAAGAAACTGAATGAGCCGGTCTGTCTTTACTCGGCGGTAAAGCTTTCAGATGCCCAACTGGAGGCAGGGTCGATAAAGTTTGCCGTGATGACATAGTTTCCAGGTCGCAAAGTGTCCGTCATCTCAAAAGATTGTTCAAGGACTGCACCACTCGCCATTTCATGGGTGGTGATGACCTCTGCACATGACGCATAAAGCATTTCTATCGTACCTCCGTGTGGTCCAGCGACAGACAAGTCGACATTGGCTGCAATGCAACTCGCTGCGGTGGTCAAGGTACATGTGGAGCCGCTTTGGTTTTGTATGGTCGCAACGTAGGTAAGGATGTCGTCTACATCGCAAGGGGAGGAGCAGGGGCCATCGCCATCGCGAACGGAGACGTCAAAGTCCAAGTCGTCGGGGACACAGGTCACGTCTCCTGGGCCACCATCGGCATCGGCATCGGCATCGGCATCGGCATCGGCATCGGCATCGGCATCTGCATCTGCATCTGCATC
>PALY01000138.1 GCA_002707085.1 Deltaproteobacteria bacterium | reverse complement strand
ACGGCTTGCCAGATGAACTTTTGTTCAGTATAGTAGGGTCGTTATCCCCCCACGCATGGAGTTCATCCGTGCATCCGACCGGAGTACAGCCCATGTCTGATCTTTCTCCTCGCCAGCAAGATGTCCTTGATATCGTTGCCGAATCAATCGAACGCAGAGGTGTTCCACCGAGCTACCGGGAAATCGGTGATGCCCTCGGTGTGTCTTCAACCAATGGTGTTTCCGATCACGTGAAAGCGCTGATCAAGAAGGGCTATTTGAAAAAATTGGAAGGGGCGCCGGGAGTGGCTCGTGGATTGCAACTCACGGCGAAGTCTCGATCTATGCAGACTGTGAACGACATGGTTTCCGTTCCGTTGATTGGCCATGTAGCAGCCGGTGCGCCGATTTTGGCGGAGGAACACCACGAAAGAACCCTTAGCTTCGACTCGACGCTGATTGATGCATCGGCACCGACTTACGCGCTTAAGGTGCGTGGTGATTCGATGATTGAAGAAGGGATTCATGACGGTGACTTCGTGATTGTTCGGCAGCAGAACAATGCTCGGAATGGAGACATCGTGGTCGCTCTTGTCGATGGCGAAGCCACTGTGAAGTACTATTTCCATGAAGGCGAACGCATTCGTTTGCAGCCTGCCAACGGTGCGATGGAACCCATTTTTGTGGCCGCTGATCAGACGACGATGATCCAAGGAATTGTCAGTGGGGTGTTCCGCGTCTACTGACCGTGGCACCATGTCATTGTGAGCAAACAGCGGCCGGGGTTGTGGAAAGAGATAGCGGGTGCGCTTGGGCTTTTGACCTTGGCGGTCTTGGTCTTGAATGCCGGTGTGTTTTGGGTTGTCTTAGAGCAGTCTGAAGTACAGCGCCAAACCGATTTGGCGATGACCCTTGGTGATGCTTTACAGGCTCAGTTGGGGGCTGCAGTTCGGAGTGGGGGTGATGAACATGCCCTTCGAGAAGCTGTTCGCTCGTTGGGCGATACATCCTTGGATTTTGAGACATTGGCGTTTGTGGATTCGTCGATGCGCCCACTCGAAGTGATTGTTGGTGAAGTACCGACCCGCCCGGATGCGGGTTTTCGTGCAGCCTTGTTTGCCAAGGAGACCCACCTATCTTTGGATGGTGCCATCTTGGGTGACCGAAGTGTGGTGGTGACGGTACCGGTGGCTGGAGCCGGGAAGGCCGTTGGTGCAATTCGGTTGGCGATTCCACTTCGAGGACCACAAGTGCCAGGTGGCGCCTTGGGCTTTGCGCTCGTATACGCGGTGGCTTGTGGCGGCGTGATCGCACTGTTTGGCTGGGCGCGATTGAGTCGAACCTTGGTGTCGCCAATTCAGCGCCTCAAGGCGGGTACAGCCACCATTTCGAGTGGGGATTTTGGCTATGTCTTGGAAGCTGAAAACACTTCGGAGCTACAAGACTTGGTGGAGGCGCTCAATGCCATGAGCACAGCATTGGCCGAGTATCGAGTGCAGACTGAACAACAGGTGCAGACGCTCAAGAAGGCCAATGATGATCTTCATCAGGCACAAGAAGCTTTGATTCGTTCGGAACGGCTGGCTGGAGTTGGGCGAATGGCGGCTGGATTGGCCCATTAAGTAGGAAACCCCCTGGCCGCAGTATTTGCCACCGTTGATCTTCTTGGGTCAGGAAGTGTGGATGATTCAGCAGTACAGATTGAAATGCTTCGCCGCGCTCGGATTGAGTTGGACAGAATCCATGTGATTATGCAGTCGTTGCTGGATTACACCCGGATCGGAAAAGGGCAGTCTGAACCCGTAGACGTTGTTCCTTTATTGAATGACGCGATTGGGACCGTTTCTCACCAACCAAAGTTTAAGAGTTGTGTCATTGAAGTCGATACAGATGAGCAACCGTTGGTGGTCCAAATGGAGCGAGAAAAGCTGCACCAGGTGGTGGTGAACCTGCTTCACAATGCGGCCGATTCGTCGGCGTGTACAGAGATTGTGCTTGTGGCACAAACCGTGTCTGAAGCGGAAATCGAGATTCTCTGTCAGGACAATGGAGGTGGATTTGCGCCAGTGGCGCTTGAGCGAGCATTTGAACCATTCTTTACGACCAAGGATGTGGGTGAGGGTACGGGACTCGGTCTTTCCACCTGCATGGTGGTAATCGAAGGCGCAGGGGGTACCATTGAGGCCACCAATCTTCCGGAGGCTGGTGCGTGCGTAAGAATACGTCTGCCCTCATACCTGTCCTGATCTTCGCCGCGCTGTTGCGCGTGTTGCGGATGGTTGTGCGTTGGGATGAACTGACGCTTGCGTACGCGGCTTATGCTGAACCGTTGACGCGTTCGCTATCTGAGTTTCACCCCACTGCATTGATTGGCCATTGGGTGGGACTACATCCTCCGTTGCATGGTGTGTTGCATGCCTGTTTGGAACTCGTGGCCCCGATTCCCTTTTTGTGGATGGGCATGAGTGCGTTGATGTCGTTGCTGACTGTATATGTGATCGGTCGATATGCTGGATGGGCTGCGGCATTGCTGGTGGCCACGGCACCTGTGTTGCTTCTTGATGCTGCAGAGGTCAACAATTATCCGATGGCTGGTTTTGCCCTGGCATGTGTTTTGATCACAGCGCGCAGTCACTGGGTTTGGTTTGTATTGTCTGTTGTGTTTGCCGGCTGGTCGCACCTTCTCGCAGGGGTAGGCGCGGCGGGAGTTGTGCTGTGGCGAATATGGACTGGCGAGCGGACAGAGCGGGTCGGAATATTGGCGTGGGTCGTCATTGGCTTGCTCCCCATTGCTGGTGGAATGCTGCGCCTGATGGGTCTGGGAAGCACATGGTCACAGCCGGATGTCGACGTTGTCACTTGGGGCCTCATGATCTTGGATACGGTTGGTATTGAGGGGCTTATCTTGGCGCCTATGGTCGTTTGGGGGCTTAGGGGACCGGCTCGTTCTGGATGGCTCGTGCTGGGGGTAGCCCTTGTTTTCGCTGTGACGATGGGGGCTGCGGCAGCGCATCAGCGACCCTATCTGGGATTATTTGCTCCTTTCGCTGCGATGGCTGTGGGTCATGCTGTTCAACGGAAGCCCTGGCTGCTGTACCTTGTGGTTGCTTTGTGCCTGTTCCGTGGTTTGCGCTTTGGTGTGGACGATGTCCGCCGAATCAACGAAATTCGGGCTGACTTGCAAACAGAGAGGGGTATCGATTTTGCCCTTGCGAATGCGCGCCCAGGCGACACAGTCTGGCTTGTTGCTCCTGCACTTGAAGCGGACGATGACAAAACTGCGATGAGTAGCGTGCTGTGGAGGTTGCCCCCGTGGAGTCCAATGGCCATTGGGCGGCCCGTTGACTTTGAGTACAAGGACTATCGCTATGGTCAACCACGAGAATGGGAGGGACTCATGGTGCATTCCAGCACAGAACTGGATGCGGCTGCTTTTGACCACGTGGTTCAAGCGCGCTTTGCAGAAGGTGGTCGTGTCTGGGTCGTTTTATACGATTATACGCCAGCAACGGGCCTTACAGATCGACTTGATCGTGTGATGCAGCCGTATAAGTCTCAACGGCAGAATGTGGGTACAGATCGAGGGCTGGGTGTGGATCAGGTATCAATGCTGGATGGCTTGAAGTGACCTTTTCGACTCCGTTTAGCACCGTCTGGCCAGCGGGCCTGGCTCTGATCGTTCTGGTTGTCAGTTTGATCATCGTTCGACGACAGATCCGGTTGCCGAAGGGATGGTGGTTGATTGCTCTGGCAGCCATTGTGGTTCGTCTGTGGGTCATCCCAGCTTTGGGTAGCCACATCTTTGATGGTCACGAAGCAGATTACTGGGACCTTTTTAGAGGTGTTCGGGAGCCGACGCGTGGTGGTACGGTGATGGTGCCGGCCATGCAATGGTTCTGGTGGCTATTGGGGCGTGTTTTACCCAACGTACCTGCAATACCCGTCCTGTTGATGGCGGTGGTCGGTACGGCATCGATTGGTTTGGCGGCAGGAGCAGTGGGAACGTTGACCCGTCGAAGAGTGGGCTGGGCTGTGGCGCTGCTGCTGGTCGTTCATCCGACTCATGCTGCCTGGTCAACGAGTGCCTACAACGTAATTTTGCCCCATTTCTTCGGGACCTTGGCTTTGTATGCTGTGGCTCGCAGTGCTTCACGCGCGGGTGCCCCAGGGGCTTGGGGAATGGTATCGGCAAGTGCGATAGCGCTTTCCGTTTCACTTCGCTTGGATACCGCCACCATGGCGATCCCCTTGTTGTTTTGGGCGCTGTTCATTCGTCCGGCCGGTTCCACTGTTGTGGATAGACTTCGCGTGTGGCTTCTTCCTGGGGTGGTCGCGATTGTGCTGGCCGCCCTTGCGGCGTGGCCGCTGGTTTGGCCAGGGGAGCTTCCAGGTGCCGGTGAACGGGGGCTTTCCTTTGCGATTCATTGGAGTTTCTTCGATATTTACCACCCCTTTGATGGGTTGATTCCCGCGACTCTTTTGTTGCTTGGGCTGGTGAGTGCCGTACGAGCTTATCCACGAGTTGTGCTGCCCCTGTGCTTGCTTGTGATCACCCATCACTTGATCATGGCCACCTTTGACGACATGGGGGAACGACACACGCTTGTCGTTCTACCCGCGTTGTTGGGCATCCTTTGCGCTGGCTGGGTGTCCATAAAGCGCGCGGGCTTTCTGGCTTTGGTGGCTGCCTCATATTTGTTGGTGTTGGACCTCATGGATGTACGGGAGCGCTTTTATGGGAGCGAGGCGGACTTCGTGAAGGAATTATCCGCACCTCCATGGTCGGATTTGGAAAGGAAAATGTGGCCGGACGAGGTTGGTGATGATTGCGGGTGGGTCGCTGAAGATGCGCGTGTCCGTCGTGGACCCGTGGCTTCTCACTTCAACATCTTGGACCCGGAAGAAGAGCAGGGACTCCGGGGTTTGGATGGATGCCTCCACTGGTGTGTGGATGTGCAGGATTGGCGTTGGTCATCGCGAGGCGTTCGCGATCGTGCTTTGCGCTTGTCACACCTTTTTGAGATGGAGCCGGCATTCGTGGTGATGGAGCCAGTCACGGGGTATGCGTGTTTGGTGATGGACATTGGTCAGAGAATGATCCGCGCACCCGGCGATGCCAGACGATCTGATGGATACCACGAAGCAGCAAAGACAATCGATTACCCAATTCCTTGAGCGCCTTGCGCGCCGGGAACGAGGTCAGGTCATATCCGGCATTATCGCCCGGACTGCGATGTGTGGTGTGGGATGGATCTTTTTTGCGGCCCTGGCGCTGTCTTTTGGCTTGGTTCCAAAGACTGTGGCTTTGGTATGTTTGACGGTCGGAGTTTTTTCGACGATTGGGGTGGCACTGTGGCCTGTGCGATCCGTTCTCTCGCCTGCGGTCATTCGCAGTCACCGTAGACAAGCCAGAAAGGTTGAGGCTCGGTTGCCTGGGCTTCGGGGGCGACTCATTACGGTCATTGAGTTGGATTCATCTGCGCATTCCACATCCCCATCCTTGTTCTTGCGGGCAGAGAAACACGCCAGTCGAGCCATTTCAATGCTTGCGCCAAAGGATGTTCATTCGGGCAGTGCCGTGCGTCGTCTGTGGGCCGTGTGTGGTGGCCTCGTTCTTGTGGTTGCGCTGGTGGGGAGACTGCTTCCCATTGGGCCGACGGATGCAGTAGCGATTTTGTTGGGCCAAAGTGTGTCTTCCGTTCGACTGGATGACACAGAGATCGAAGGTGCGGATGAAGATGCGATTGTAGGAGACATTACCCTTCGGTATTTGTACCCAACATATACAGGTTTAGAACCCAAGGAAGTACCCAATTCCGACGGCACCATTCATGCGCCGCCGGGAACCGTGGTTCGGATTCGCGCCCGGACTGCGCGTCCATTCGATGGCGCTGGGGTTCAAGTAGATGAAGGCGATCCTGTGGACGCGCTGTTGAATGCAGGACGCGACATCACTGCTGAAATTACGGTTCAGCAGAGCGGCACCTGGCGGTTTTTACTGTTCGATGGAGATCGTGCCATTGCAAGTCGTTCATTGGAGATTCAGGTTGAGGATGATGCGCCGCCTGTTGTTGTGATCTCAGAGACGGGGGAGAAAGCGGTTCCTGTAGATGTACCGCTACGCTTGGGTTGGCAGGTCACAGATGACTATGGGATTACCCGAGTTTCGGTCGAAATCGAGTCGGAAGCGGGGACCACCAGTGAGGTTCGGAGAGAGCCGATTGATACCGTTGTTGAATTGAGTGGGACCGAGCGTGCAACGCCACGTTCATTGGGGCTGGTCGCGGGTCAAACCATCACGTTGAGGATGGTTGCGGTCGATAATGACCGGGCGCAAGGTGGTAACCGGGGCGAGTCGGAACCCTTGGTTCTGACTGTGATGGGGCCGCAGGGCTACGGTCGGAACTTGGCGCGATACCATGAAAAATTGTTGGACACCCTCTTGTCCGCGTTGGCCGATTTCTTGGAAGAACGCGTGCCACCAGCGAACAGTCGGCCAGGTCTAATTGAGTGGGTCAGTTCGGCACGAAAGCGCCTGGATCCCATCCGGAAAACCTATGAGGACCAATGGGGTGAAGAGCAGTCTTCCAACATCGATGGTGTATTGGTGCGTGGTGTGTTGGAGGCGGGCGCTCGTTTGTTTCGTTCGACCATGACAACCTTTGATAGGGATGTCGCCGAGGGAGGGCAGCAGCCCGTGGAGCGAGACTTGGAGACTTTCGCACAACTTCATGGTGAAACCATTGAATCGTTGGAGCAAGCAGCCTTTGTCATCGACAGCATGCTCAAAAAGGTGGGCATTGACCAACTGGCACGACAGGCACGCACGGTCTCAGAGTCTGCCAAGTCGCTGGCAGCAGATGCCCAAGAAATGGATGAACCAGGTGAACTGTATGCTCGACTGGATCAACTGGAACGGATGCTTTCACAGATGCGAAAAACAGCTTCTCGTTTAAGTGACGGAAGTTTGGAGGAATTCACCAACAGCACCCTTGACCAGGTGTCTGGACACATGGATGAGATTCGGAAGGCCATCTCTGAGGGTGATCTGGATGCGGCAAGAAAGATGCTTGAAGATTTGGCCGCGCAGTTGGAATCGTTTGCTGAGGGATTGGATGATCGCCAGAAACGCCAACAAGAGGGCGAGAACGAACTGGGTGAACGCTACAAGAAGTTGATGGCGGATTTGCTGGAACTGGGGGAGGCACAAGAAAGTCTGGCCCAGCAATTGGCGGACAAGCAGAAAGAACATGGCGCGGACTTTTCTGATGTGATTGCTTTATGGGAGCAGTTGGACAATTTGGCCCTGTCTTTGGATGAGGAATCTATCGGCGTACTGGAGATTGTCGGCGACGGTAGAGACTGGCGTCCATTCACGGTTTCAAATTTGCAAGACGTACGCCACTTGTCAGCGGGTATTCGCGACAGTGTCCGCGGCAGAGATGCAGAGGCTGTGCTTTTGCGTATTCTGGAATTGGGGGACGAATTGTCCATGGTGTCACGATTTGTAGAGCGTGAATCGCGGGGTACATCACCAACACCTGGAGCCGGCCAGGTGCTGGAAGCGCTGGAGAGACAGCGATTGATACAGGCGGAGATGGTCGAGATATTGAAACAGTTGGTGACGAAGCCGCTGCAAAGTAATCCAGAAGTTCAAGCCGCTGCACGCGCGTTGTCGCAGGAACAGGGAGCGATGAAGGATCGGCAACGGGAGTTGGCACAGGAAGTTCAGACGATTGAAAACGCCATGCCTACGGGTACGGGCAAGGCCCAAGAGGCCATGGCGGAGGCGGGTGAGTCCATGGACCGAGCGCAGAACGCTTTGGAAATGGGATCGGTAATGGTCGGCGAGGGGCATCAACGGCATGCGTCGGATCAAATTAACGAAACTCGGCAGCATTTAGAACAGGCGATGCAGCAACAGCAGCAAATGAAGCGCATGATGCGTCAGATGAATGGTGAGGAAGGTGGTGATCAGACGGGCAACGAGACGGAGGGAATGGCCATGGAGCAGCCAGAGATTCCAGCGCCGGAGTTGTTCAAGACCCCCGAGGCGTACCGAGAGGCACTCTTGGAAGGGATGTCCGGTAATGTTCCAGAAGAATTTAAAGCACTTAAGCGGCGGTTTTATGAAGACTTGGTTCGTCAGTAGTCTCGCCGCTTGGTTGTTGATCCCAGCTTTGGCTTGGGGCGCCCGACCGCAAGAAGGGTTGGCATGTCTTGAAGTCGGAGACCTTCGGTGTGCCCAAGAGGTAAGGGATCAGGTTGTAGCGGCTGGGGACACTTCCGAAGCGTCCATGCTTCTACAGATGAGAAGTTTGTTTCGTGAGGGTCGATACAGTGAGGCTGTGACCATCTTGGATGCACTGAATGCCAAGGGCATTCAAGTCGAGGAGTACGACTCAAACCCATATCGTGCGTCCGCTTCAGCAGCGCGCGGACTGGTTTCGGTTCGAGAGGCCGGAGTCGAGGTTCGATATGCTCCTGGCGTCGAACGAATCCTTCGCGACGATGCGGTCGATGTGTTGTTGAGTAGTCGGCGTGTATACGACAAATTGTTCGGGGGAGGACCCGATCACGATGTGTTGTTGGACATCTTTCCCACTGCGGGCCGGTTTATTCAAGCGAGTGGCTTGCCGCCTGAGGCTGTTCGTACCACTGGCGTTGTCGCCTTGAGTAAATGGAGTCGGCTCTTACTCTCCAGTCCCAGAGCGCTCTCGCGCGGCTATGGATGGAAAGACACTGTGGCGCATGAGTACATTCATCTTGTTGTGTCGTGGAGCAGTGCGGATCGAACCCCTGTGTGGCTTCAAGAAGGCCTCGCTAAACACTTGGAGTCCAGGTGGCGAACTGATGACGGGGCTGCATTGACGGTTCACCAACAAACCCTATTGGCCAAAGCGCTACGGGATGAGACCTTTGTTCCGTTTGAAAAATTTCGACATTCGATGGCCTACTTGGATTCTGGAGAAGAAGCGGCATTGGCCTTCGCTCAAGTTGCCACCTTGGTGCAACATGTGCTTGAAAGTGGAGGTGAAGAAACGCTGCCGATTATTATTCGCCGCATCAGAGATGGAGAAGAACCCGAGTTGGTGGTTGCGGAAGCCGCTGGGTACACGGATTTTGATGCGTTGATGGTGGGGTGGCGTAGCTGGGTTGCACAACTGCCATTGGTATCGGAAAAGGTGGCAGCCTTGCCTGTTGTGTTGGACGGTGATGCCGATGAATTTGCATCGGATCCATTGTTGGCAGTGGATGGCAGTAAATTGCGTTCAGCTCGGCTTGGTGACCTGCTTCGCGAACGCGATCGTCCTTTGGCGGCCCTTGTGGAATACCGAAAGGCCGCGGATGGAGATGGCCCCACATCCCCCATGCTGATGGCCCGAGAGGCGGACTGCCTCTCAAAACTCAAGCGCATGGATGAGGCGCTTGCTTTGGTGAACGAAGGCGTTGACTTGTATCCGGAGTTTACGCTGCTGCAGGTCACTCGCGGTCGTTTACTGGATGCGATTGGGGTTCACGGCTCAGCGGTGGAAGCATGGAAAGCGGCTCACGACCTCAATCCATTTGATGTTGAAGTCCAACAAGCGCTGGTAGACGATTTTGGTTTGCTCGGTAAGGGTGCTGATGCGGCCAGACACAAAGAATATCTGCACATTTTGAAGACGGGCGGCGCTGACCGTGCGGCAAGATAGCCCCGGTTGGGGTTAACGAGGAAGACATGGAAAACATGAACGAAGACGATGGCGCTCTCTTTGACACTTTATCGGGTGTACGGCGTCAACTTCTAGACGCCATCCATACTCGGATTGTGGGCCAAGACGAGGTTGTGGAACAGATGTTGATCAGCCTATTCGCGGGTGGACACAGTCTGTTTATTGGGGTTCCTGGTTTGGCAAAGACCCTATTGGTTCAAACTTTGGCCGATAGCTTGGGTCTGCGCTTTGGGCGGGTCCAGTTCACGCCCGATTTAATGCCAGCGGACATTACGGGTACGGAGGTGTTGGAGGAAAACCGGACTTCTGGCCGTCGTGAAATGCGTTTCTTGAAAGGTCCTTTGTTTACGAACTTGCTCCTTGCCGACGAGATCAATCGTGCCCCTGCGAAGACACAAGCAGCCCTGCTTCAGGCGATGCAAGAGTCGGCTGTCACGGCGGGTGGAGTGACGCATCAGTTGGAAGCGCCCTTCTTGGTGTTCGCTACACAGAACCCGATTGAGCAAGAGGGAACATATCCGTTGCCAGAGGCGCAGTTGGACCGATTTATGTTTGCCATCCATGTCGGCTATCCATCGGAAGATGAAGAAGTCGCTGTCGTGGCTCGGACCACACAGGGAAATGCGGTGACTGTAGAGCCTGTGCTTGATCAGGAACAATTGATCGCGCTCCAGCAGTTGGTTCGGCGACTTCCCACCAGTGAAGATGTTCATCGGTACGCTGTACGTTTGGCCCGGGCCACTCGCCCTGGTGAAAGCTCGGTGGAGATGGTGAATCAATTTGTGTCTTGGGGAGCCGGTCCACGAGCCAGCCAATATCTGTCACTTGGCGCTCGGGTTCGTGCGGCCTTGCATGGCCACGAGGTCCCGACCATCGATGATGTCCGGGCGGTGGCCAAAGGTGTCTTGGGTCATCGGGTTGTCTGCAATTTTCAAGCGGACGCTGCAGGAGTCGATAGCCATGCTGTGGTGGATGCGGTCCTGGCTGAGGTTAGCGCTCCGTGACACAGGTGCCGTGGGATGCGGCGTTACTCACTCGCATTGCGCATTTACATTTGTTGGCGCGGAATGCGGTGGACGGGTGGCGTNATGGTGGNCATCGCAGTCGGAAGACTGCCGCGAACATAGAGTTCAAGGATTACCAAGAGTACTCACCGGGAGANCCGCTCAANCATTTGGANTGGAAAGTCGCGGCCCGGTCGGACCGGTTGGTGATTCGGCGGCANGAAGACGAAACAGAGGTGAGCGTAACGCTTGTCTTGGATTGCAGTGGTGATCTTGGAACCGGTGCGGGGGAAGTCCCTGAACTGGAAGATTCCAAATTTGGTACAGCCATTGTGATGACGGCGACGCTGGCAGTCTTCTTGTCCCATCATGGTGATCCAGTTGGCTTAGAGATTCTTGGTGGCGAAGGGGTGACGCACCGATCCATCCCTCCGCGTTCAGGTTCATTGCCGCGGATTATTCGTTCTCTTGCAGAGGTTCGCCCTGCAGGCGAGGCCCATCTTGCCCAGGCGTTTGAGTCCATTGGTGGCCGATTGGCTCGGCGAAGTGTCGTGATCTTGCTCAGTGACTTGATGGAGGAACCCAATGAGTGGGGGCCACAAGTGGGAGCAATGGTTCGTAGAGGCATCGATCTACGGGTTGCGCATCTGCATGATCCTGCTGAATGGTCCCTGCGTTTGGCCGATCCCGCACAGTTGTTTTCTCCAGAAGGTGGAGGCGATTTGCCCATCGATCCAGCGGCCGCGAGGGTTGCGTTGGCGGAAATCGTTGATGACTACGTGGTGGAAGTCAAGCAATGGTTGGGCCGTCACCATGGCCGTCACCATCTTGTGCCTTGGGATGCAAGTTTGCATGAGGTTTTGGGTGCCATGGTCGGAGACCAACCGTGGAGTTGATGTGGGGTACACCGCTGGCGCTTGCATTGGGTTTGCTGATGGCAGGCCCCATGGTGGCGCATTTGATTCGACGCACGCCTAAGGACCGTCGGCCATTCGGTGCCATGATGCTCCTTCGCCGCCTGCCGCGACGCCTTCGTCGTCGACGCCGGATCGAAGACCGAACGCTGTTGTCTTTGCGAATGTTGGCTGTTGTGGCCATGGTTCTTGCAGTGGCGCGTCCACATTTGCAATGGCCGGGTGCGACGCCAGAGTTTGGCGGTACCGGTGCGGTTGTTCTTGTCCTTGATGACAGTTTGTCGATGGACTTACGCGAGACGGATTCAGGAACCCTGTTGGCTCGGGCGCGTGAGGCTGCGATTGATGTGGTGAAGGGTCTGCCTTCTGGAACTTTGGTGGGCGTGGTCCGGGTCGGCGGGACGGCTGAACGACTCACGCCGAGTCTTTCATCGGATCATGCATCTGTGATTGCAATGATTCAGGACATAGAGCAAACCCCATATGGTACGGACTTGGGCGGAGGGATCCGGCATGCCCGTCAGCTTCTTGCGGGTGCAGGTGGCGAAGTGCTGGTGTTCACAGATGAAGCGGGTCCGGGGGTGGTGGAGTCCGCTCTGCCAGAGATTGCATTGCTGACCAAGCAGGAAGGCGCATTGGTACCCAGACCCATTCATGCGCAAAGCCCTCAAAATGTAGCGGTAACAGAGGCTCGATATGGCAGTGGCCCGGAAGGTGGAACCGTCACAGTACGAATCGCCAATTACGGTGATAAAGCCGTAGAGGTTCCTGCCACCGTTCGTTTGCCGGATGGAACGGAGATTACAGCTTTTATTGATGCGGCTGCAGATGAGACGGTTGAAAAGAAGTTCACTGTTCCTCGCGTAGCGCAGGGTGGTATTGGCACCGTTCAAATTCAAGATGGCAGTCTGGCAAGTGATGACCTGGGTAGTTTCCATTTGCCGACGGTGGGTGCCAGTCGCGTTTTGGTCGTGGACGGAGACCCGGGTCTGACGCCTGTGGCTTCTGAGGTGTACTACCTGGAAAGAGCGTTGGCTCCATGGGGCCGCAGCGCGGCATTAGAGGGCAGCGTTTTACCTGAAATTACATCTCCTGATGGACTGGACTCATTGGACTCCAGTACACACAGGGTGGTTTTCTTGGCCAATGTGGCTGACCCTGGCTTGTGGGCCAACCGTTTGGTGGAGTTCGTTAATCAGGGAGGAAGCTTGGTGATCAGTTTGGGCGACAATGTTTCGGCGGATCGAACCAACGGCGTATTGGCCTCCTTGCTGCCCACACCCCTTCGCAGGCCACGCGTTTTGGTGGGACCAGCAGAGTCTGGAATCCCCACGGAACTTCCCGATGTCAATGAACCACTTTTCGCACCATTCGCCCGAGGCGGGCATGGTGAATTTAGTCGGATTCGTTGGAATCAGATTTTTACTGTGGCGCCGTACGAAGAGACTTCCGATGTTCGTACCCTCCTGCGTTTAGAAGGAGGAATACCCCTTTTGATTGAGCGCAAGGTAGGGGATGGGCGAGTCCTCTTGTTTACGGGTACTTTTGATGCGGATTGGGGAAATCTACCGTTGCAGTCATCCTTCATGCCGATGATTCAGTCAATGGTACGGGTCTTGGGTATTGCCGGTTTTGACGCGGGTGCGATGCAGAATGGTCTTGTCGGCCAGGTCGTGGAAGTTCCTGTCACGGGGTCTCTGGCAGAGATTTCCGTGGTGGGTCCAAGCGGTCCAATTCCAGCGGAAGTTGAACGGGGCTTGGTCCGGTTTCGTCCATTGGAAGCGGGGGCGCATCGGGTAGTGATTCCGGGTATGCCTCCGCTGGCTCAGGTTGCTGTAAACGTCGATCCAGTCGAGTCAGATGTTCGACGGGGCGCTTCATTGGCGGAAACGGCCGCAGAGATTGACCCTGAACGGTTCATGGTTCGTGTGCCTTTGTATCGGTGGGCGCTATGGCTTGCGCTGTTCCTCGCGCTTGTCCAGGGATTGTTGGCATTGCGCGATCCCAAGCGAAAGGAGCCAGCACATGCCAAGTGAATGGACACGTCGTCAACTCATTCGTTCTTTGGGTTCCTTGGCTGTGTTGCCTGCGCTACTTCCTGCGGTTGCGCGTGGGTTTGGTGAAGGGAGTCAGTTTGATGTTGCTGAAATTACGGTTCCAGGAGGAACACTTCACCGCCCAGAAGCGTGGAAAAGGATGCTTCATGAAGTGATTCAGGCGACCAGTGTGGTCACGAACCCTCGCACGGTTCAACTTGCGCCCGAGGACCCCGTTTTGTTTGAGCATCCCTTTGCCGTGCTGGTGGGTCAGTCAGCCTTACCACCGCTGTCAGAAGAGGCCATTCGGCAACTCCGTCGTTACATCTCCTATGGTGGTTTTCTCCTGATTGATGATGCAAGCGGAACAGGCAACGGAGCGTTTGCTACATCGGTTCGTCGGTTGTGTCAGCAGATATTTCCAACCCGCCCCCTTTCTCCTTTGCCAGCAGACCATGCGGTGTACCGCAGCTTCTTTTTGCTGACCGAACCCACGGGTCGGACCCGTGGAACCGGGGTGCTGGAAGGCATACAGTTGGGACCCACAACACCATTGATGTTCATACCAAACGATTTGTCTGGAGCGCTTGATCGGTCAGCGGATGGTCGGAACAGGAATGCACTAGAAGGCGGCGAAATGCAGCGTCGCGAGGCCACGAAACTGGGCATCAATATGGTGTTGTATGCGCTTACTTCGAACTACAAACACGACACTGCTCATGTGATGGAGCTGATGCGTGAAGGGCGGTTGGAGTGATGGAGTGGTGGTTTGGGGACTCCTTGGGGGTTCATGGTCACCTCATCTGGGGTGCAGACTCCATTGCGATTGCTGTGTCGATTTTGATCGGTGTGGTGGCGATTGCTTTTGCCTTCAGAAAAGTGCGGAAGAAGTTGCGCTGGTTGGAGATTGGTCTTTGGACCGCAGCTGTGGCCACTGCCGTGGTCAGTTTGGCTGAACCCATATGGGTCGAAGAATCGGGTCGCACAGTGCCGGGTCGTTCGGTGGTTTTGGTGGACGGAAGTCGCTCCATGAGTGTCCTTGAAGGGACTCAGCCACGCAGTGATGACGTTCAGAAGATCCTTCAAATGTTTGAGGAACCGGTTGATGTGTACACATTTGGTGCTGGCTTGACGGCGGGCGCCCCCGAGAAATGGGTACTTCCGGAAACCGATATAGGGGCCGCATTTGCAGCCGTCACCGACCGGTATCTGGGACAGTCACTTCAATCTGTGGTGCTCCTCACAGATGGGCTTGATCGGGGTGGTCTTCGGTCAGCCATCTTGGCGGGTTCCACGTCCGCACCACCTCCGTTGCCAGGCCCCCTAACCGTCTACCAGATCGGGGAGTCAGCAGCTTTACAAGACCAAGCCATCATCGATGTAAAAACGGGAGGATTTGCTTTTTTGCGTACGCCATTTTTGTTGCAGGCGCAGCTTCAAGGTACACCAGGCCGGGAGTTACCGGTCACCTTGCGTCGTGAGGGAAGGTTGGTGGATGAGGCCAAGGTGACCTTGGATGAAGACGGCTTTGGCGAGGTTCAATTTGAGGTGACTCCCAATGATGTGGGCCGGTTTATTTGGGACGTGAGCATCCCGGTGGATTCAGCGGATGGGGTGCCAGGGAACAATAATTATCCGGTCGTCGTTCGCGTGGTTCGGGACAGGACTCGGGTACTACAGGTGTCGGGTTCGCCCAGCTATGACCAGAAGTTTTTGCGGCTCTTTTTGAAAGAGGACCCCAGCATTGATCTGGTGAGCTTCTTTATTTTGCGAACACACGAGGATTTCACCGCAGGGTGGTACTCGGATGAGTTGTCCCTCATTGCTTTTCCTTATGAACGTCTGTTCTCTGAACAACTGGCCACTTTCGATGTCGTGATTCTACAGAACTTCGACTACAAGCCCTACTTTGAGCGAGCGCCCGAGCAACTGTTGAATAATATTGCTCAATTCGTTCGTGAAGGCGGTGCTTTGGTGATGATCGGTGGCGATCGGAGCTTTGATCTTGGTGAATACGGCGGTACGGCAATCGAGGACGTTTTACCGGTCCGCTTGGGGGTTGAGGGAAGCCAAGTGGATGTCCGACCGTTCCTACCAACGCTCACTTCACCGGGCTCGGGTCACCCGGTCACTCGTTTGGCTGGAACAACTGCAGACAGCGTCACAACTTGGTCGCGGCTGCCAGCGATGGATGGAATGAATTTAAACTTGGGGGCTGTTGATGGCGCAGCAGTCTTGCTTGAACACCCAGAGCTTCGGGCGGGTGGTAAACCCATGCCGGTTCTGGCAATCCGTGAACTTGAACACGGTCGGACGATGGCGTTCATGGCAGATGCAAGTTGGCGCTGGTCATTCTCGGAGGCTGCGACGGGTAAAGGAAATCAGGCCTATTTGCGCTTTTGGAAAGGGGCCATGCGTTGGCTGGTCGCCGACCCGGATGACCGTCGTTTGGTTGTGCGTCCCTCAAAGGAGAACTTGTTGATCGGCGAAGAAATGCGCCTGACTATTTTTGCGCGAGACGCGGGGTATGAGCCGGTCCCATCGACTCGGGTTCATGGTGAGATTCGAGGGCCGGATGGAGTCAAATCTGTTTTTGATGTGGTGACCGACGAGTCGGGCCAGGCCACCGCACAGTTTGTTCCTGAGACCATCGGCGCCCATCGTGTATTGGTGTCCACGTCGGAACATTCTTCAGACCAAGCTGAAACCGTATTTAGCGTGACCAATCGGGATCCTGAACTCGCAGAAATAGCTCCAGATGGTGAGTTTCTCACCAAGCTTGTGGCTGCTTATGGGCCAGAGCGAGCGGTGTACCGTGAGCCAGGCAGTACGAATGCCCCGATGAAAGATGAATCCGCAGTTCGGGTCGTGGATGAACGTAAACAAACTTCTTTGGCAGCCGTACCTTTGACGGCGTTGCTCTTTGGCTTGTTTGCTTCTGCAGCTTGGTGGGTGCGGCGGCGAAATGGTGGACTGTGATCTACAATCGTTGCATGTCGATGTTGATATTGGGATCGTTGGTCGTTTTGCTTTCTTGCGGGGATGAAGAAGCAGAAGCTGCAGCTGCAGCAGAAGCTGCCGAAAAGGAAGAAGAAGCGGCCGCAGCGGCTGCAGCGAATGTGGTGGGTGATGCCAACGTGACCGAGGTTTATGCACGGGAAGATCAAGACAACACTTGGACCTTTCACGTCACGGTAAAGCATAAAGATGTCAATTGGGATGATTACGCGAATGGTTGGGACTTGGTCTTGCCCGATGGGACCACGGTAAAGCCTGATAAATTTTCAGGGTTCACCAAGTCGATGCGTCAGCCTCATGTGGACAAGAAGCGACCCAACCTTCGGACCCAACGAGGCATCGTTTTGCCTGAAGGGACGGCTACGGTCACAGTTCGGGCCCACGACAAGAAAGGTGGTTGGGGAGGGGAAGAGATCACTCTTGATCTGAACCAGCGCTTTGGAGAGAACTATTCTGTAAAGCGCAAGCTGTGATGAGCGCGGTATATTGTTCATGATGTTCCTCCGCTTTTTACTGTTGATGTGTGTGTCCATGCCGGTTTGGGCCTCTGCACGTGTGGTTGTGACCACCTCTGAACCGGTACAATTGTTTATTGATGGCATGCTCATTCCTACGTCAGTCGGAAACATTCGCAGTGCAATTCCTCATGTGAGTCCAGGTAAACACACGATCGCCATTCATGACCTTCAGGGCCACCCTCTCCATTCCGAATCAATCGATGTTTTGGATGGTGCCGATGTACGCGTGCAATGGAATCGGGGCGGTGTATTCGTGGTGACTGGAAACACCAGTGTACCGGCGGCCGCCCCCGGAGGCGCAACCGTTCCCATGTCGGGCTCAGCGGCGGGCTTGGATACCCCCGGTGGTGTTTCTTCGGGTACCCCATCGCATTTGCAGGCGACCCCCAACGGTAGCTTGGGCAGTCATAGTGGCCCCAGGCCCAGTGATATTGTTCGAGGAAATGGAGTATCCACCAGTAGGGTGGGTGTGATTCAACAGGCTGCGCGAGGGGCCAGTCCGGCGTCCATCGTCACGGGTGTTGCTGTAAGCGGTGTGCAGTCTCTGGCCTATGGCGCCAAATCCGGGAATAATTTCGGGCCAGAGCCGACTGTACGGCAGAAAATCGTAAAACCCAATGTTGTTTATGGGCAGGTGGTTTTCCGCAAGACCGATGGTGTCGCCATGCGCGTGTACGCAGATGGCATGTTGGTCGCTCAGCTTTCAGCAGGAGCGGCTGATTTTAAGGCCAGGCTGGAAGTGGGGAGACGCACAATGGAGTTTAGGTCCGTTGTAGACAATCGTGTGTTGTATTCGGGCGACCTTCAGGTGGATCAAAGTCACACCATTCAACTTGCTGTGGGTGAAAACGCTGAACCCCGTCCCATTGTTCGACCTTGGCTTTGGAAGGCTTTGTGATTGGACTGCTTGTCTTCTTGAGCATTGGGAGCTTGTGGGCCAAAGACGTTCCGTACCGTTGTGAGGCGGTTTGGCTTCAGCCAACGAAGTTGTGTCCTTTGGAGAGTACCTGGGCGGCCACAGGAACAGGCGCTTCGGAATCCAAGGCTCGGGATGCTGCCATTGAGCGGATGAAGACTCTGTTGGGTTCGGCGGCCATGGTGCAGTCGATAAAGGCACCGAGCCGGCCTGTTGAATCTGCTCTGTGCAAAGAAGCGGTCGAAAACAATGTTCGCATGAGTTGTTTACCCGCTCCCGACTTGGTTGAATCAAGAGTTTGCTACATTGATTTTCCCCGTAAAGACTGTGGGAATATCCAGATGTTTGAGCGGAGCGGTCCGCCCTGGCGTGTCATGGAAAAAGGCCGTGATCAGGTGTGTGACAAGGTGGATACCGTACTCAGACAAGCAGACATGCTGGTGCGACATGATTGTCGTTCGTCCTGTCTCCAGGATGCCCGAGTGCGATGTCCTCAATGAGCTGAGGAGAATTTTTAGCCAATGTCGAACCGAGCAAACTCCATGGTGAATTGACCGCGTCCTTGGGTTTTGGAACGAAGGTCCGTGGTATACCCAAGCAATTCCTGCAGTGCGCACTCTCCATGAATGGTCGCCGAATCAACGTCTTGTTGGGTACCGGAAATCATCGCTGAACGGGCTTGGAGGTCTCCGAGTACAGAACCCATTTGTTCATTGGGGACGACCACTGTGATGTTCATCAGTGGGCGCATCACAGCCCCAGTTCCTGCGCGAATCGCCTCCCGTACGGCTTGTGCGACTGCGATTCTTAGTGCTTGCGGGCTGGATTGGTCGCCGAACAATTCGATGGTTTCGATGTTGATGGCAACATCCTGAAGAGGCGCGCCTTCAATGGGGCCGGATCCCATACCGTCTTTGGCTCCTTCCTGGACAGCTTCTTCTTGTAGGCGATTGAGCTGACTTGGTTCTGGAAGAATCTCAATATTTGAGGTTGTACATTGGGTCTCCGAACCACGCGCCAAGGGTGTTGCGGATGCAACAACCCGTGCTTTGAGTTGACTGGTTTCGTCTGCACCAATCCGGATGAGTCTGTCCAATGTGGTGTCGGATCGGCCCGCATTCATAATGGTTTCCCGAGTTACAACCCTCGGTTTTCCAGCCCGTACTTTTACTCCAAACTCTCGCTCTATTCGTTCGAATACGATGATCAGGTGGAGCTCTCCCATCCCGGACAGAATTCGTTGTCCTGTTTCTTCGTCTTCTTCGAACTTAAGCGTCGGGTCCTCTTCACAAACCTTATCAATGACATCGAGGAGTTTTTCTTCATCTTTAGAGCTTTCTGGTTCGATGGCCAGGCCCAGTACGGGCGCGCGACTTTCGATGCGTTCTAGCAGGACCTGATGGCCGCCAGCAGCGCAAAGGGTGTCACCCGTCGTGGCGTGCTTCAGACCAGCCAGAAGGACGATTTGGCCAGCCTTTGCTGTGTCGATGCGTTTCTTTGAATTGGAATCCACGTCGAAGATTCTGGCGACGCGTTCATCTTGGTCTGTGCCGGCGACTCGAATCTTATCTCCTGCGGACAGAGTGCCTCTGTAAATACGCGCAAACACATGGCGTCGACCGTCCCACATTTGCACTTTGAATGCCAATGCCGCGAGCGCACCCTTGTCCTCCATTTCGACGATTTCTTGAGAGTCTGTTTTTACCGCCACAGCCATTGTGGAAGGGCGGTCTTTTGGTGCGGGCAAGAGGTCTGTTACGCCGTCGAGTACGGCTTGAACCCCCCAATTGCGGAGTGCAGAACCCGCGAAGCAAGGGTGGATGGACCCGGATATTGTACCGACTCGCAGAGCGGCCCAAACTTGTGCGGCCTCGGGTAATCCGCCCTCCAAAACGATTTCCTCCAAAGTCGGATCGAACTCTGCAGCACAAAGAAGCATGGTTTCTAAGTGGTCTGCAGTTGCATCTTTCAGTTCTTGACTCAGGGGTTCCCGGGTGACCTCTTGTCCTTGATCACCGGAGAATGTGAGTACTTCCTGGTCGACCAGGTTCACAACTTGATTTTCAATGGGGACGCAAACGGGGATCGGGTTTCCTTTTAGGCGTTCTCGGATGGTGTCCATTGAACGCTCGTAGTCCGCTCCTGGACGATCCATTTTATTGA
>PALY01000137.1 GCA_002707085.1 Deltaproteobacteria bacterium | reverse complement strand
TGGAGAAAAAGATGCAGTCGAAGACGGGGTTCTCCGGCGGGCCACCAATGTGGTGACTTCTGCGTCCAAACAATGGCTGGAGGTGTACTTCGATAGGCCCAACAGTGGTCGTGCGACCGACCTCGAAGGTGTGGGTCTATCGGGCGATAGCGGTGGTCCGGCTTTCTTGTGGACCGAGGATGGGTGGGTGATTGCCGGACTCAATTCGTGGGGCGAAGGCGATGGTTCTGCCAAACTGGGTCAATACGGGGCCTGGGACTACTCCACCCGAGTCTCTTCCCATGTGGATTGGATCGACTGTGTGTTGGGACCCCAAGACTCTGGCGATACTGGCAATGAAAATGAGTCCACAGGGTCAGCGAGCAACGTAGAATGCCCACAGAGAAAGTGCGGCTGTTCCACAACCGGTGGGGCCAACAACCTTTGGGCGAGTCTGCCTGTGATGCTGCTGGGCTTGTTGCGAAGAAGACCGTAGGGCCAAGCACACACCCTGTCTTCAAACAAAAGCAGTCTGATTGAGGACCGTACTCTCAGGTAGAGAGTTTCGGTCAGGGGGCCTGATGCGCATTGTTGTTTTGTCATCTCTTGCTGTTGGGTCTGGCAGCCCGACAAACCGGTGCGCCGTGATTTAAGGCTCTTCACCCTCTTGTCTGCCCCCGGTGCAGACCTATTCCCCACGGGTAATTGGACCTGGGTGGAATGTGATTCCGACCTCTGCGCACAACTCTCGCTCGATGGAGATGTCGCTGTGGAACTCGGGTTTACAGACGACGGCTTGGGCTACACACTTGAGTCTGTAGAAGTTCCCTAAGCCAGGCTACTTCGTTTCCACCGCAGACTTGTCCGCACGATCACGAGAGTAGATCACAGTCGGCGTGATCTTTCCATCCATTGATTCATCCGCCTCGAAATGTTCTAAAACAAAGTTGTGATCGCTGTTCCATCGCCAACGACCACGGCTGTATACGTCACCCACACCCCTNCCTTTGGAGTNGCTCTGNATGGTGAACGTTTCCGGATCGTACACCGCATTGACCAGCGCACGAACCGTACCAAACCCTTGAACCTCATCAACCACGGTGTACTTGACCGACCCCTTTGCTTCTGTGTGAAACCGATAGGTTGGTACAGCAAACTGCAGTTCTTCTAAATCTCCGTTGGGTCGCAACAGAAAATGGATGTAGACCAGATTGTACGCACCCAACGCACACGGAACCTGAACCAACTGTGGCGAGTCCTTGCCAAACGCCGGGTACACCCGGATTTGCCCCAAACCAAAGCTGGTCATTTCTTCTGTGTGGGTCATGCAATCAACACCATAGGCGTCATCCATTCGGGCCTTCACCCGCGCCCTCATTTCATCCGATGCAGCGTAATTCGGAGGCCCATCGGCCATGGCCAGTGCAGAGAGTAAAAGTAGCATCATGAAATCATCCTCTCTTCCAAGCTAATGCATCTTGTTCGATTGATGAAGCATTGCCACATGAACGAGACGACACTTCTCGGCGCTTGACTCTTGCCGTATCCATGAACCGAAACCCTCTTCCTGACTTGGACAGAACCAACGCGCTATTGTGCCAACCATGCTGATCACCCAAACAGACAAAGCGGCATCGTGAAGGTCGTTGCACTTCATGGTCTGCCCACCTCTCCCAGGTTGTGGGAGAAGCTGTCTTTGCCACCCACATGGCAGCTGACAACACCCCAAATACCAGGCCTTGGACAATCGGGAACCGCCACAGATTGGAGTTTGGAATCCTGTGCAGAGCAGTTGCGTACCGTCACCCAATCTGCCGACATTGTAGTCGGTCACGACTTGGGAGGTGTCTTGTGCGCCATGAATGCAAAACCCGGCCAAACCATCGTTCTCTCTGGCACGGCACTGGGCCTGTATTGGTGGATGATTCGTGCCACTGCACTGCCCATTGTTCAACAGTGGTTTTATCAACGACACGGGGGTCGGCACTTCTTGGCGAACGGATGTCTGCCTGAACACGCACCGGAACTATTGAATGCATTTGGTGACCATGGTCCCGACTGGTCCAATCGAATGAGACGCATCGCCCAGGCCATGAAGCCACCCAAAGGCCTGGCAACTTCTCTCCATGACTGCACCGTAAAACTGGCTTGGGGACGTCATGATCCCTGGTACCCGTCCATCGTTGCACACGCGGTAAAACGTGCGACCAAAGGCACTCTTTATTGGATACCCGCGGGCCACTTCGCACCATGGGAGAATCCAGAACAGTTTGCTGCCGTCATTACCGACNTACAGACACAACAGGGTTCCTAAAGAACCACCTATTCAAGGGTGTTGGACTCGGTCTGTTCGAACTCTTCACATGCATCCGATTTATCTTCTGGCCACGGGGAAGCCACGGTATCGATCACGGCATCGCAGGGTCCCATTACATCACCCAACAACCCCATTAATCCCACCAGATCCTCTCCTGAAACTGTTTCCTCTACCTGCTCCACAGTCCAAGGAGATGGGTAGGTCACGGCGGCGAACACGCACATCTCGCCCTCCGCAGTCCCATCTTCAACCAAAGTGTACTCAGTGTCGTTTTGATAGTGACACGCCCAGTGAATCCCATCCCCTGCAGCCACGGAAAAAACACCTGGCTCAAAATGAAGAATGGGTGGTTGTTCCCACCGTTTGTTCACAAAGAAAGGTTCGGGTTCAATCGTCGATGAATCTGCAGCGTACTGATTCATCGTCACACATTCTCCCCATTCATGGGTGTGCGAACTGACCAAGGCAACCTGTACGTCTCGATCAAAAACACAGGTTCGACCAATGACTCTTTCAGCGCCTACGGGCACTTCTAAATCGGGAACACCACTGAAAACAAGACCCGCGACATCGGTGACCTCAGATGCAGGTATGGTCTCGATATTGAGTATGGCGCTAATCGTGATCGAGTCTTCCGTGGGGTTCACATAGTGATGACTAAACACGAGCCACAGTGGAGCAGTCAGGGGCGCTGCCACACCTTCGGGCAACGTGATCTTTTGACTGTCCCTTTGGCTTGGGAAAATCGTATATGCCAGTTCCATCGTAGAAAGTTCTTCACATGGATACTGACCCGCCACTGCACCCAACGCGTTCTCAGAAGCACCGTCTCCTATGAAGGCATCGAGAAAAGAAAACTCGCCCATCATCACGTTCATGTGGTGCGTACCTTCGGTCACTAAACTTTCCAACGTATTGGCCCAGTACAAACGTTCATCACCGTTTGGTTCCAACCGCATCACAGTACAAATCTCTCGTTCCGAAAAGGGCGGAACTACATAGTCTGGGGTCACCAACTGATATCCGTTTTCTGGAACGGGAAGACTGAGTACAGACTCCGCTTCAACAACCGTCGGTTTGTCGGCACACGAAACCAGCATCAAAACCAACCACATCAGACACTCCCGAACTGTTCAATCAAGGGTAGCATGGAGATACAACACCAGTGAAAAACCCACCACATAAAAGTATAGTTACAAAGGTTACACCTATATTTTATTGATTTATACGACCCACTATTCGGATGCTGGCACACAAGCAGCACCACCACAACTGCTAAAGCTTCCATCCACATCGCAGAGACAATCACAGCCTTCTTCGGTCTGACCCACCACATCGCCCACACCAACGTTGGTACCATCCAAGTCACAGCCAAAATCCCAATTCAAAACCGTGGGTCCAAACACATCCGACCATGGTGTATTGGTGGCCAGATCGAGGGATTGACTGTCCTGCAGAACACTCGAATACAGGTCAACATCAATTGTCTGTAACAGTTGTTCCACCTCGATAATTCCAAAATCAATAGATACTGTTTTCTGCTCTCCTGGAAGGAGACTCTGAAGGTCTTCTTCATCCACAACTGCATCGCTGGGTCCGTCTAATCGCGCCTGAACAAAGACTGGATAATAAAAAGGTGCCACACCCGTCTGCTTGATGTCGATCTCAAGCTGAGCGTTCACTTTACGATCCTGCAATCCTGAGACATTCAATACAGCGCGCTGAATCTCAAACTGGTAGCCCATCTGTAATGCCGCCTGTTCTGCGCGTGTGCGTGCATCACCCAAGTAGCCGTATCCATCGCCATTGAAGGCATAGTAGTTCAGTAGATAGGTCGCATGGGTGGCATCAATGCACTCACTGACGTCTTGAGAAAAAGGACCCAGAACGTAGTCATCATTAAACACACTGGACTGCAACTCAGGACGAAGCTCTCCCCCAATGGCCACTTCTTGCCAGCGGTCCGCAGCACCCGCCGCTTCCAGTCCCGGCTGGAAAAACCAAGCCTCACCTCCAATTGTACTGTAGGCAAAAGAATCATCATGAAAACCCATTCGCAGACCCACACTGTGTTCTGCAGCCCGTCGAACCTGGAGTTCAGTCACAGAGAAGGCAGAGTCATAGGCTTCCAATACGGACCGTTGAGTGTCACTCGACGGGAACCATTCAGTATGCGGATAGGTGTGCCATTCCCCCCAAAATCCCAGCATTCCCAACTGAACAAAACCCATTCGAGGATCTCCATCGTATCGTTCACCCAGAGCGGCAATCAGGCCCAACATGGCCTCCACCAGTTCCGGGTGATCGTAGTCGGGAGAACAGCCCCCACCGTACTCTGAATACGGTGAACATGAGACGGAGTCCCACAGATACTCGGGCAGCCCATAGTCGCGATTTGGGTAATCAATGAACACCCTCAATACGGCATGGTGGCCTCGCTCTTCCGCAGCCACCATGTACGGTTCGAGTCCCGCATCCAATGTGGCCCCATCCTCATCCCACAGCTGTGACATGGGCAGATACAAAAACTCCATTTGGTCTGGAAAGTCCGTATACGGCTCTCCCCACAAATAGGAAGTCATAAAACCCTTCAGTGGGTTGTGAGTGGTGCGCTCCACATCGGTCACCAGCGAGTCAGGCTCAATCTCACGCATGATGGCCACCGACGATTCGGGGCAGACATCACACGTGGGTTCCTCACCGGTATCCGAATCGGTATCTGTACACGATTCAGATGCGGTATCTTCCACATGACCACTGTCTTCTGAAGCCACCGAAGTATCCGTTGATTTTGAACCAAAACCTTCGGGATCATCAGAACAGGCCAACGCAAATAAAGTCATCCACAACATGCTGAACATTGTACTGCAATGACTCATCATCCGGCCAATGGATGTTCACGCTAGCGTTGATTCTGCCTATCCTTAGTTTTCAACGGGAAGGGTCCCTGAATATCGCCATGAAACATTCCACAGGTGCCACAGCAGTAAGCATTCAGAGAGACTACACCAGGTCGCCTACAGTCACATCAAGGTGGCTGCGATCACTACCGGATGTCTTCGATCATCCATGCCCGCAAGAAGCGGTTGGGATCGCCAGGCAACCTCCACTGCCCACCAAAACTGTAGGTGTAGTCGAGTACTTCCTNCTCACTGAGGTCATCATTCACTATGTGCTGCCATTTTCCAACCACAGCCCCTGTACGGTCCACTCCATGGGTGCAGTGAACCAAGGTATTGCCCTCTCGCAACAGGTCCTGAATCTTCTCCCAGTCTGACTCTTCTGGCGGCTTGTTGCCCAAATAGGCGGTCTCGTATCGCAAGCCCAATTCCCGCGCCCACTTTGGCTCACAGAGCTTTCTTATGCCCCCACAACCTCGTGCTGAGTCCTGTTGTTCAGACATCGAATCCATGGCCAAATTTACGACCGTCTCGATACCGTACTTTTGCTTCACAAACTTCAACTGCTCAAAGCTGTGAATCTTCGCACTGCGGTAATTGTTATTCCCTGAAATTTGTGTCCACCGGTCCATTTCTGTGCGGGGATCTCCCTTGCTGTTCCGTGTGAATTCCCGGTCTGCTATGAACTGAATTGTGGGCTTCTTTGGTTTGTCTGAACGCAAGATTCGAGTGACACTGCTTCCAATATTTTTAGCCGCGACCAGTGGGTCGTGCCCGGTCAGCGATGCAGCCAAACCGCCGATCATGACGAGCGCCAAGACCCCTCCTCCTATGGACAGAATGCGGGCGCCAACACTCATGCCCTCTTTATCGGTTCTCTCAGACACTGTACTGGAGGGAGAAGCCCCCGGCCCCAAAACCGTAAATGTGGCACCTTCGGTTGTGTTCAATCGAAAGGATTCACCGTGTAGAACCGGACAAGGTTGCTCCACTGGCCACCACTGACCCTCTCTCCACAGAAAAACCCCACCGTCACGGGTACAAGGGCCCAGGATGACTTGATTGTGAACCTGTGTGGGCCGGATGTCTACATGCCGTTTTTCAAGCCCCATGTTGGGCAATGCAATTTGGCAAAACTCTTTTTCCGCACCAATGACGGTGGCTCCCGAAAACGGACCATAGGAACGGCTTCCTTGATGATCAGTCAGTTCTATTCGGAAGCTGGCCATAGACCCCTTTATTGAGCGGCAGCCTTCAACTTGCCTTCGGTGTAGTCCTCACCAATCGCATACTCTTCGATGAGTACGCCCTTCTGGTCGTAGGCCACCCACCGAATCTTCTTCTTGTCTACATGCAAGCGCACATAGTTGTACTTGCGATCACAGCGGGTCATCTTGTCATCCACCGCGGACTTGTAGAGCGAAGATCCGCCCCCACCCGAGATGAGGTAGTGAACGCCATTTACATCCGTTGAACGACCATACACGTGGTCATGTCCCAACAGAACCAGGTCCACACCGTACTTTTCAAACAATGGAACCAGGTGACGAATGACATACTTTGCACCCGGCTTCCGAACCACCGCACAAGAGAATGGTGGGTGATGCATAAACACCACCTTCCAAGGCGCTTTGGACTTTTCAAGTTCCTTCACAAACCACTTGTACTGCTGTGAATTGGGATCGAAACGCGTGTTGGTATTCAGCCCATAAAAGTCTGCGATTCCATACCGAAAGTGGTACCAGGCCTCGTTGTTCGGCAAATCAAAATAGTCGTAGTACAGCTCGGCTTTCAACTCATGGTTCCCAGGCACTGGGTACATTGGAACCCGAGAAATCAAGGGTTCAGCCGGATCGAAAAATTTCTCTTGCCACAAGTCCCACCGGTAGNCTTCTGAAACGATGTCTCCGGTATGAACCACCAGATTGGCACCAAACTTTTCAGAATCAGCGGCCATCAACTTGGCGAGTGGGTTGTGAATATGAGTCCCCCACCGACTGTCTCCATACAACATGAACACAAAGTCTGAAGAGTCAGACGGCGAAGTGGTGAATGTTGAATCGATTGATGTTTCGACACCTTCTGGAGTTTTACCGATCACGGTGAACCCATACTTGGTGTCTGGCTTGAGTCCCCGAACCTGAACGTGATGAAGCACGCCACTCGTACCGCTTTCAACCTCTTTGACCGTGTTTCCAGCCGTATCTTTAATCACAACACGTCCACCACTGTTCGCAGTGGCCTCCCACGACACCGTCACACCATCTTGTGTCACCCGATGCAGGTAGGGTTTCTTGACCCAAGTGAATTCCGTATGGCCGAGAAGCTTGGCATCAAAAAACATGCCTGGAGAGCCACCATTGTGAGCCTTGTACACGACCGCAGCGATGACATTCTTACCGTTCTTTAAGACGTTCGGGTTGATTCCAGACCACACTTCCTCCCAACGATCCGATTTCCGAATCGTACTGCGAATCCATGGATCGGGATGCTCTTTGGTAAAGCCAAAGTCACCGTGGCTGGCCCCAGGCTCAATGCGTGCCAGGGCCACTTCATTACCATTGATGTACACCCGGAGGCCTTTCTTGTATTGAACATCCAAATGCAATGAAACCAATGCACTCACATCTTCGATTTCGAACTCCTTGACGAAGTACATGTTGGTTGGCCCAGGCTCTGGGTTTTCACTTGAATACTTTTGCAGCGCTGCATCTCGGCTCTTGGTGGCCGGATACACCAAACTCGTGCGCGAAAACGGTGGAAACTTTCGTCGTTTCCTCAACGCCTGTGCTTTCTTACGGGAGCTGAGAGAATTCTTCCACTGCTGCTCGGATAACGATGCATATGGCGCCATAAAACCACTCCACCATTGTCCATCTGTAAGCAATGCAAGGTTGTCATCTGCATCTACACGCAAAGGCAAAACACGATCCGTGTCGCTTTTTGCAGTACCCGACACCAGGAGGTTTTTCTTGGCTGCGTCAGACAGTGTCTCTTGCAACAACTCCACTGCGTTCTTGGACTCCTTTGGCATTTCACTCAAAGGCCAATTCGCTGGCTCCTTGTGGCCATACCAAAACATCCACTCTGCATCGAAGGGCACAACCGTGGTGACTTTATACGTCTCCTCCGCTTGCACAGGTTGAACCAAGACAACAAAAAATGCGACGAACACGCCTAAAATATTGAACATCTGTTTATCGATTCTCTATATAAATGAAGAACATGGAACACGAGAGCTTCCAACCTACTCATGGAGAAAGGAAGGAACCGTCGTAACGTACCAATGACACCTCGTTTACGCCATCCAAAGCCAGCAACAAATCTGTCGTTCCAGATGCGTCCCCACTATCGTGCAATTCAAGGGTCAATTCGGTCTCCTCCGTGCGGCTTATCTTCGACAGTAAACGTCCAGGAGGAAGCTTTTCTTGCAAGCTCTCTTCAGAGGACGGAGCGTAGCGCACAACCAAGAGGAGAGGGTCTCGAGGTTTAAATGGAGTGCGGGCCACAGCAATCACCAGCAGACCGATGGTGATGGTGCCCACAATGCTCACATTGAAAAATCCAGCCCCATTACAAACACCAATCGCAATGCCCCAGAAGAGAAATGCGATGTCCGCCGGGTCTTTCATCGCGGTTCGAAAACGAACGATACTCAAAGCACCCACCATACCCAGGCTTAAAACGATGCTTGTGGAAATGGGCATGATGATGAGCGTGGTCACCATAGAAACCAACACCATTGCCGTCGCCGAACCCGCCCGGGTCACAATCTGGCGGTGACAAATTCGGTAGATGACCACAATCAATGATGCGAGTACAAATGTGAGCAACAACGCAGACAGGACTCGCACTGAGTCCAACGGTTGGCTGGCCTGAAATTCAGCATCCAGCAGGTATTGGAGCATCAGTTTGAAAGAAGAAGGATCTTTGTTCATGAGCCGTTGTCCCAGTTCTGTAGAGCAGGTCTACAGAGCATATACTTAGAGATGGCCACAGGGCCGAGAATAGAAGAAGGAAATACGCGTTTCATGACCATGGGAAGAAAGCCGTCGTATTTGATTTCCAAAATCATATCGCCTTCACCCCGTACAGGAAGTGTCGGCAGTTTTGCGTCATAGATGTTTCGGCACCAAGGTCCAGTGCGTAAATGTTTGTCGAATGTGACCCGAACATTGCCTGGGCCAAACACATAGGGTTCACGAATATAATCAACGACACATTTTGGGTTCGCTCCAGACCGTCGCAATCCCATTTGCAAGCGAGTCAAGGCAGTCGCGCGCCCTTGATCCGAAGGAATGCGTCGAGCGATGATCTCATTGACTTCAGCACGACTCAGCTTGACGCTTTCCTTGGCGACACGATGACCGTCGCGATGCTTGATCTCAAGCCGGCCCCAATCATCATTACAATCGTAAATACGGATTCGGTATTTCGCTCGGCGACTTATACCCGACAGCTTTTCAAAAGCATGCGCTTCATCTGCTGTATCAAAATACAAAGAACGAACCCGATACTCGCCCACACTATCGGTATGTGAGTCCCGCCGCGCCAACGGTCGCAACCGCCGCCGAAGAAGATGATACTGCTCCCAAGTAATCCAATACTTGTGTTCATTTCGCCACCGAAGCTCCCCCATACCTTTCTCTACTTCCATACCGGAAACAGTTGGTCTGTTTCCTCAGCAGTCAAACCAAAGTGAGTCCGAAATTGACGCCGCATCGTGGCCGGACGCAACGCAAAGAATCTGCGGAGAACAGCCACCGAATTGTCCCAATCCCGAATGTGTCTCCAACGTTCTTGCTCTCGCTCCATTTCAGACGCATACATTTTTTCAAAGTGGGCAATGCCTTGTTCAACTCGTGTAGGAGAAAACACCTCTTTGTACATGTGCGATGCGCGTTTCAAGAACCGCTCTTTGAATGCAGGAGAACGAATGAGCCAGGAATACAACATCATCACGTCCGTGGGCACCTCACGTCCTCCGGGGGACAAAGTGCGAACCACAGTGTCGGAGTTCGGGTAGTTCATGCCCAAATCGAGATCGTAAAAAACCCATCTCCACTTGCTGTTGGGAGCGTCTGCAGTCCAATAGCGGCAGTTTCCTCCATCACGGTTGTCCAAAAACATTTCCAACAGCAGCCAGTCCATAAAGCTGCTCAAATCAACCCGGGTTTCAATCCAAGCCATCGATTCAGGATCTTTAGATGAATGGGTGGATATGTACTGACGCACATTGGCAAACTGCCTTGAAGGGTACAAGCCTTCGCCCGTTGCGATGCGTATATTTTCGGGGTCTACACCATGCTGAATGCTGAGGGTTTTGGGACCGATGGGATCCCGCATGTTGTAGATCCCCCAGTACTGACCATTGATGTACAATACTGCCGGCGCAAAACGGCGCAGGTCTACATTCGAACCCTCAGCCAGCCAGGTTGCCAAAGCATCACGGAAGCCCGCATCCAAGGCGTCTTGCCCCCCCGAACGGATGACTATCTGGTCCATCCATACATCGGTGTCCTCACCAAAAACTGGGTATTCAAACACCGAAGACCCAAGTTCGGATCGGGCTGTAATCTTGAAGCTCTTTTTGTCGATTCCGCGACTCCAAGCACCAAATATCTGAACGCCTGTCCCGCTCGACAGCACCAAGCCACCCTTTTCATCCAAGAACTCGACATGCCCCAGCAGTTCACGCTTAGACCAGAAATTTGCACCTTTGTAAGGATACTCATCACTGGCGCCAGGTCCCCGTTCATGTAGGCCTCGAACCTTATTGAACATTTGGTACGGGTCGACAGTGATCGCCACCACTGGAAGCTGATGGCTCACATCGCCCAAAAATGTACGCGTCATGATGGGGCTTGGGAGGTAGCCATCCTTGTATGCACGCGCCCGTACAACCATTCCCTTCTTCAGCAATATGGGTTTTTCATATGTGCGAGATCTTCGCGAGGGTGGGTCACCCCCAATTGTGTAATGGACATCCCCTGACGTGGGCGTCAGGGGTATTCGAAGCTGATGCTGTCCCTCCGCCAATTCCTCCACAATAAGTGAAGGCTGTCCAGCATACCCATGCAATGGTTTACCGCTGTTGGGCTTGCCCGGCGTTGGATCATCAAAATAGGATTTACGACCGTCAATAGACCGACCACTTGAAATGCCCGCCAAGTGGCGGCCGGTTTGGAGACGATCCTCCAGTTGACCGTCCGGCCGACTGAGCGTCAGTGTTTCACCGAAAGAACTGAGGCGAAAATCAGCTTCGATAAAACGGCAATCTGGTGGAGCGCAGCTTTGGCCGGTCAGCCCGATCACCGCCATCTCACCCGCACTTAAACTTAAGGCTGGAAACCTCCATCGAAAGGGTCGCTTTTCGTCATCGGAAAGCCCATACCCCACAAGATCTACTGTCTCGTCACTTCCATTTTTTAACTCAACCCAGTCCATTCCCAGGACGTTTCCACTGCTCTCCGACATCACTTCATTGATGGTGATGGCCCTCGCAGGCAAGTCCGATCGCACAGCTTGTGCTGGAGAAACATCATTGGCTCTGCCAGGGGTCGCCACGCCAAACTGGACCCATTTGTTTTCCCTCCGACCAAGGGAGACATGATCGTTTCCACCTTCTGTGTTGACCAAGTCCACCAACTCCCCATTGGGAGTGAAAAGAGCAATGTATTCTCCAGTCTGGATACGAAAATTGGTGTGAGGTTCTTTGCCGTTTCGGTTTTTCGCTGAAGCAAAAACGGCCAAGTGATCACCGCTGTCGATGGTGCGCTGCTGAAAGCGCCACCGGAAAGGGTCACTAAGATCATCGGTGAGTCCATAGCCATCCAGATCGATGGGACTGCCACTGGCGTTCACCAACTCGATCCAGTCTGCGGACTCACCATCGGAGTCGACAAATCCATCCGTAGGGCGAACGGCCACTTCATTGATTCCCAGGCCATTGGCACCAAAGGAGTCCATGCGTTTTCGCCCTTGCGTGTCATTGGGTGCCAACGGGGTGGGCTGAAAGAAAAACCGCCATTGACCCCTGCCACTCTCTGAACCCACACGACCCCAACTGATGTTGGGCAACAGTTTCACAGGAGGCGCCCGATCGACCAGACTGTGTGCCGGGCTGGTCAACAACACCGGTTCGCCATTCGCCGAGATTCGAAAGTTGGTATGGAGAGGGTTGGCAGGATCCCGCTGATCTCGATTGGACGCGTACACAATGATCGACTCTCCAGCCGAAACAACGGTGTACGGAAACGTCCATTTGTACGGTTCACTTTCGTTGTCAGAAAGACCGTAGTTCTTCAGGTTCACGGGCCTGGCACTGTAGTTGGTGATTTCAATCCAATCACTATGGCTCTGGAAATCATCTTCAATGCCTCGAGTATTCTCGGACACGACTTCCGTAATCAGTAGGCTGGGTCCCGTATTGAGACCCTTCGGCCCACCACATGCCACCAACAGCAGANCGCTCGCACACNATGGCCATTCACGCCTCAATCAACGNCTCCTTGGGCATGGCGTGTTGTGTCCGCTGGGCATCCATATTGACTTCACCTTTTCAGAATCGAAACTTCGGTTTCTCAANCCCCAAAGTAACCAATCTGGGTTTTCTGCTTCAAGATGGAGAGTCTACAACTAAAGACCGTGTGAATCCAGATAGGGTCACCGCTCTTGGCCCACCGAGTGCAAGTTCTATTTCCATGCAACAATCGGGTGTTCTACAATGCATGCTACCCAAGCAGCGAGCAGGTCTGGAGAAGTCTATGCATCCGATTCACAACCTTTTGAGACTTTCAATGGGTTGTTTGTTCTTGTCAGCATGCGATGAAAACAAGCTGATTTGGTCTACGGATACAGCCAGTCCCGTGACATCTGACACGGATACCGGTCCAAACGCGGACGCCGACGCGGATAGCCCGCCCGACGATGGCGAGGATACAAGCCCAAGCGACACAAGTTCTACCGACACCGCTTCTGCCGATACCGCTTCCAGCGATACCGGCTCCGCAGACACGGGGACCACCGATACAGGAACCACCGATACAGGAACCACCGATACTGGTTCCGCAGACACTGGTTTCAGCGACACTGGTTTCAGCGATACTGGTGGCGCATCCTCTACCGAACCGGACACCGATTGTTTGTGGTCTCTTCGCGATGAGTCCGTTTACCTCTTTTGTGGAGACTCTGTAAACTGGACTGATGCCTATGGTGCTTGCCTTATGGACGGCTTTGCCTTGGTCTCAATTGATGACGAAGCGGAGCAACTGTGGATCATGGAAGCCGCAGCGAGTTTTTCTTCAGAACTCGGGAGTTCCCGGTGGTGGATTGGCGCCAACGACATTCGAGACGAAGGTGTATTTACTTGGGTAGACCGCAGCCCCGTCATCTACACCGCATGGGCAGATGAAGAACCCAACGATTGGGGTACGGGCGAAGACTGTACAGAGCTGATGTCTTCTTCGGGTGCATTGGTGTCCTGGAATGACCTGTCCTGCTCTACAGGCAGAACCTATATTTGCGAAGAAGAATCATCTGAACGCTGAACCGTTCTTGGACGTAAAAACCCCCCACCCTTTATCGTGACAAAGGGTGGGGGGTTTTTACTTGGAATCAATGAACTTAGAACGACCATCCAAGATTCAGACGGCCATTAGTACCAAGTCCGG
>PALY01000136.1 GCA_002707085.1 Deltaproteobacteria bacterium | reverse complement strand
CGTGGGCTCTGCGATGGGCAAGGCCCAGCTGGAGCCGGTTCCACGAAAGGTGAAGCCGCGCGCTTCGAACGCTTTCGGTTTCCACGTCGACGACGTCAACTTCCAGAATCTGATTTACATTGTATCGATAGATGACGTCGATGGGCGTGCCCCGAGGGCGTGGTGGAAGATCTTCCAGCACGATTTGGCCGACGACAAATACTTCCTCTCGGTTACGGCCAGTGCCTTCAGTGACTTCCACTTGAACAGCGGTCATTCCGTCGTAGGCATATGCAAAACGTCCTTTTCGTTCACATGGAACTGGGGTGGCTTTGTCGATTAGCATCACGATCATTTCATTCAGGTTGTCGTCAAGAGCCACGACTCCCAGCGGATGGGTGCACACGTCATTGATGGTGACTTCGGGAATGCCTGGTTCTGTGGCTTCATCCACCACATCTTCTTCGATCTCATTTGTGGCATCTGTGGCCACTTGTTGACGGTCCGTTTGTTCTGTCGCGCGACGCTTCAGCGCTTTTCTGACCTTTCGGAGGGCGGGATGTTTGGGTTGATGTCGCAGGACCCCAGCCAACGTTGCGCCGACTGCTACACTTTCATCTGGGTTTACGACAGGGAAGTCAGCCTTTCCAGCGAGCGATTCGACCATGCGTCGAATCATGGGCATCTTTGTGGACCCGCCCACCAGAAGGACTTCGTCGATTTCACTCCAATTAAGGTTGGCCGATTCAAGCAGCAGGTTCGCCGTGTCTTCGCATTGTTTGACCAAATCGCGCGTAATCGCTTCAAAAGTGGTTTGCGTAACGGTAATGGCTTCTCGGTTTCCCTGATAATTGATCGGAATGACGGCCTTTGGCTTGGTGGACAATGCAATCTTTGCAGCAAGGCATCGTTCATACAATTCTTGGTACGGTTGGGGATCATCTCGTGGGTCAACACCGTGTTTTTCCATGAATTGTTGGGCGACATATTCGACGAGCCGGTCGTCCCAGTCTTTTCCGCCCAGCTCGGCATTGCCGTCACTCGCTACGGTTGTGAAAGTGATTCCCGCAATGTCCATGATGGTGACATCGAATGTGCCGCCCCCAAGGTCAAAGACAAGCATTCGTCTGTCGTCGCCAAAACGCTCAAGCCCGTGGGCGATGGCTGCAGCAGTCGGTTCGTTGATCATGGATAGGACATTGAGTCCTGCCAGACGTCCAGCTTCTGCGGTTGCCGCTCTTTGCGCAGAATTGAAGTAAGCGGGAACTGTAATCACAGCGGTAGATATTTCGTGTCCAAGGACCTCTTCAGCATCTTCTTTTAGCTTCTTGAGAATCAAGGCTGAAATGGCCTGTGGTGTGAACTCTTCACCGTAGAAGTTTAGGCTCAGGTCTTCGCCCATGAGGCGCTTTACAAAGCGAATCGAATTGCCTGGATCTGCCACCACGCTCTTGATGGCTTCCTCTCCGACAATGCATGCCCCAGCTTCGTAGAAGTGAACCACCGACGGTGTGGTTGGATGCCCTTCACCATTGGCCACAATGGTGGCCTTTCCAAATTGGTCCACTACGGCCATGGCCGAAAACGTCGTGCCGAGATCTATCCCGAGGATGACGTCGTTCATGATGGACTACGACTACTCACTGGCTGGGTTGGATTGAGAAGTACGTTTTACAACGACTTCTTCTGCTCGAAGTACGCGACTTCCACGTGTGAATCCGCGTTTTAGGACTTGATGAATATCGTAATCTTCCTCGGGAGTTGGAGCAGGTACGGTCTTGATGACTTTGTGTACCTTCCTGTCAAACCTGTCTGATGCTTCCATTGGTAGAACATCTCGTCGATACAACAATTCGAGCAACTCATCGATCAGGTATTGGAAAGAGTCCGCAATCACGTCTGGACTCATCTCTTTTTTGATAAGGCTTTGCTGGAACCAATTTACGCTGTCATAAAATAAAAGCAGGTCCAACAGAAGAGATTTTTCGTTTTGAAAAACAAAGTCTTCTTTGTATTGACGCAGTTCTTCGTAGAGTTGATCGAAGGCTTTCTGCTGTACGCCATCGTTGTCCGCTTGCCGGGCCAGTGTATCTTTAAGTTCAGCTACCTCTGAAGCGATGGACTCAAAGGATTCCACACTCTTCTTCTCTGCGGCAGTCTTCGATTTGGGTGTTTCTTGCTTAGACATCCGGCTATGCTCCGTCACTCAATTCAGTCGCAAGGTTGATGAACGTGCCCTCAAGGTCTAGTGGCTCGTCGCAATGATGGTAATCATTGGCACTGGAACATAGGCTTCGAAGGTAATCTTGCTGAACCTGTTGCCCTACACCGATGGTAATGATCCTACCGCCCGTCCGTCGGATTCGGTTGCACTCTTCCAAGGTCCCCGCAGGATCGTCGGGGTGACCATCGGTCAGTACGACATAGATTTTTTGCACACCAGTAGATGCTTTTAAGGATGCTCGCGCTTGTGCAAGGCCCAGGGCCATTGGGGTGGACCCAATCGGGGAGAGACCATTGACGGCGGTTAGAATTTGGTCTTTGTTGTCCGTTACTGGAGTTTTTAGACCACCTGGGAAGGCGACCAGTGAGAGCTTTCGGTTGGTTTGGCCACCCATCGTTTTGGACACAAAGGATGCGGCCGACTTCCGTGCTGCAGTGATGCTCTGTCCGTACATGGAGCCAGAGCAGTCCATTAAAAGGGCGATGTGCATCGGGACTTGATCACGAGTGACATCATCCAGGCTGATTCCAGAATCACTGAGACGGTGACCCAGGGTTTGGCCGTTGTTTAGATCAATGGCTTCCACTTCTACGATGCCGTTGGCGTTGTATCGGAAGGTGACGGCCAATCGCGTGTCGCCGGCAGGTCTTGGTGGGATCCCGTAGAACTCAAAATGACCCAGCGCATTGCATTCTGTAGGGTTCGTCGATTCACCCTGAACCAGCCACAGGTCCATGGTTGATTGTCCTTCGTGTGTCGTGACGTAGTTGTCCCGGGTGCGTTCACAGGGAATGCGGGTGTTTCGTCGGATGATTTGACTGTTCTTCAGTTCGCCGTCTTTAAAGACCACCATGCCCAGTGAGTGACTTGTGACGTCGTGAGTTCTGATGTCGACAGGAGGGGCTTCTCCAGAGAGTCGAGCGCTCTCAAGGGCGGCAGTCAATGCTGCACCCAGCGCCACGCATTCGTCTGGATTGATGTCGGTTGCCGCCGCCTGATTGAACATATTTTCAATCAGCTTTCGAACCCTCGGCATTCGAGTGGAGCCACCGGCCAATAGGACCACGTCCACTTCGCTGGCCTCTGCGTTGGCATCTTGAAGGACGTCGAGAGTGAGGGCTTCGCATCGTGCCACCAAAGGAGATGTGAGTTCCTCAAACATCTCGCGAGTCACTTCTTCCCGAAGTATTTTCCCTTCATAGTCGAAAAATAGATTCACCTTTGGGCGACGAGTGAGTGTCAACTTCGCACTGACACACTTTTGTCGCAGGTCATGGTACGCCGCGATGTCATCGAGTGGATCGATACCGTGCGTTGCTACAAATCGCTCCGCAGCCCATTTAATCAGCGAATCGTCCCAGTCTTTACCACCAAGTTGATGGTCGCCTGTCGTTGCAGTGACTTTGATGTCCTTGCCCACGATCTCTGCATAGGTGACGTCAAAGGTGCCGCCCCCCAAGTCGAACACCAAGACTTTCATGTCCTTGCCAGCGTTCGCAAGCCCATAGGCGAATGCGGCGGCGGTGGGTTCGTTGATGAGTTTCAACACTTTCAGTCCAGCCAGTTCTCCCGCTTTCAGTGTGGCCCGTCTTTGTTGGTCTCCAAAATAAGCGGGGACCGTAATGACGGCTTCTTCAATGGGGTGGCCGAGGCGCATTTCAGCGTCGTGCTTTAGTTTGGCCAAGATAAAGCTGGAAAGCTTTTCGGGGGTGTATACTTCGCCGCCGTATGCAAACCCGTAATTTGGATCACCGATTTGTCGCTTGATGAAGTCAACGACTTGGTCTGGGTATGCAATCGCGGCCTGCTTGGCGTAGTTTCCGACCACAATATCGTCTTCGTCAAACAATATGACAGACGGCGTAATGCGGTCCCCCTCGGCATTGGCGAGGATCTCCGGGACGCCATGCTTGTTGACCTGGGCAATGGCAGAATATGTTGTTCCGAGGTCGATGCCGACCGCGCGGTTGCTCATGGTGGTCAGTCCAGCGTTTTATGCGGCGTTGGTAGGATATAAACACGTACCAAGGACAACCGCGTTGTGCCACTTTACAGCGCATGTCTTTCAAAGCTTGAGAAGAGGACCACGAAATGGGGCGTTTGATACTGGCATCTACAAGTACCTGGAGACGTCAATTGCTCTTGGATGCAGGAATTCGTTGCGAGACCGCAGAGCCTGATGTGGTGGAGTCTGAGATTGTTGGGAAAACTCCCATAGAGACTGCACGGCTTCGGGCAGAGGCCAAAGCACAAGCAATCGATCGGCCAGACTCGGGCACCATTGTCGTGGGAGCAGATCAGGTGATTGATCTGGATGGCCAGACCATCGGAAAGCCTTCAAATGATGTTGTCTGGAAGGAAAGGTTGATCGCTTTGCGTGGGCGCACTCATGATTTGACCACTGCAGTGGCGTTGGTGGACGACCACGGAACTGAAGTCTTTCATGTCACCACCAAGGTTCGTTTTAGGGATGACATCAGTGATACCGAATTGGACTTGTACATCGCTTCAGGGGAGGCGAAAGGTTGCGCGGGTGGCTACATGGTAGAGCGCACAGGTTCTTGGCTTGTGGAATCCATTGAAGGAGATTGGTTGAACGTGCTTGGGCTTCCTGTACTGGATTTGATTGGTCGACTTCGCAAGCGTGGTTGGCGATTGGCGGGTGGTCAGTGAGCAATCCGTGGGACGAGTTTGCTGCGTTGAGCGCAGATGTTCAAGCACTGTTGGAGTGGGAACAGTCCTTGGGTTCAACCGTTCTGCCATTCGAAAACATTCCCCGTACTGAGCGGGCTCCAGTGGTCCCATCACGTACACGTCGTCCGAGTACTGTCCGGAGTCCCCAGCGGATATCTGCACCAGTGGCTCGCCGTGCTGAACCCGCTGCACCTGTCGCCAAGTCCACGCCAGCGCCTCCAGAAAATACGCCTGCACTTCCAGAAAAGAAGTCCCAGACGATTAAAAAAACGGACACTGTTTCCGGTGCTTCAGGAAATGTTGGGCTGTCTGCGAGTTGGGATGCGTACATGACGGGTGGTGCTGCCTACAAGATTGTGGGGCCTCTTCACGCGCCGTTGATGATTGTACGAGGCGCGGGTTCAAGCGAAAATGCAGAAACGATGCTTGAGCGAATGATTGAGAACGTGATCAAGCTCGATAGAACACAGGTGGCGATAGTGGACCTGGTTCGCGATTCTCGCTCTCCTGAAATGATCGGAGAGGAGCTGCGCCGTGACCTTGTGAAGCTGCGACCCGGTTTGATTTTGGTCATGGGTACCTTCAGCGCTCAAGCTTTATTGGGCGAGCAAGCCAGCATGCAGATTGGGCGAGGGGAGTGGCAGCAGGTTGAGTGGTCTGGTGGAGCAGCCGCAGCACGCCTGACGCATCACCCAGAGGCACTCTTGGCAATGGCTGCACGCGGGCAGCATGGTGCCAAGAGAGAGACATTCGAAGATTTACAAGAAGTGGCCAAACGCCTCAGTTGATTTTCAGGCCGCCCAATAAGTCGGCGAATGTGCCCAAAGACTGTTTCTTTTGTTTTGAACCCGTGTGCTTCTTCCAATCGGAAGAACCTGTCGCAGCATCTTTCTTCATGCTCAGCGCAATTCGCGCCCGATCTTCATCGATTTCGATGATTTTCACTTGAACTTCTTGGCCTTGTTTGACGACAGTTCGAGGGTGGTCCACTCTGCGATCAGCGAGTTGTGAAACATGGACAAGGCCCTCTAGCCCTGGACCCAGCTTCACAAACGCGCCAAAGTCGGCGACTCGAGTGACGGTTCCCGTGTATGTTCCGCCCTCTACAAAAGTCGTACCTACCTGCGCCCATGGTCCTGATTGCTCGCCTGCTAGCGCCAGACTGACCCGCTGTTTTGCTGAATCGATCGACTTGACCCGTACGGTAATTTTCTCATCTTTTTCGGGTGCTTTACTGCCTTCTCCAACATTGAATTCAGATTTATGAAGCAGGCCTTGGATGCCTCCAATGTCGACGAAGACACCGAAATCTTCTGTGCCGGTGACAACCCCTTCCCGTTCGTCACCAACGTTGAGTTCAGTCCATGCTTTTGCCGCTTCGCCGGCGGCCTCTTCTTCTTGGATGGCCCGATGGCTGACGACTACGTCTCTTTCCTTAAACTCGTGGATGCGGAACAACATGGTTTGGCCGATATAGCTGTCCAGATCGTCTCCGGGGTATCGCGCAATCTGGGAAACTGGACAAAAGGCGCTGATGCCTGCGATTTCGATGGTAAAACCACCAGGGTTTCGGCTGGCCACTTTTCCTTCTACGGGAATTTTATTGGTGTGTGCTTCAGCCAACATTTCACGCGCCCCTGCTCCAGACAGTTTCGGCGCGAGTTGGATTCCTCTATCGTCTACACGGACGACGTAGGCGGAAATCTTTTGTCCCATTTCCAGGTCATTTGAGTTGGCAAAAGAGGCCCGGTCGATCGCGGCTTCCGATTTTGCGCCGATGTCAACAAAGATTGTCGTTTCTGTGATGGTTACCACCGTTCCAGAGACTTGTTGTCCTGTTTCTGGATCGTTGGGCACAGCGGAACCCAACAGTTTACCCATTGCGTCAGGTCCCAAAGCGTCGACTTCTGCCTCTAGGGCTTGAACGTCCATTGTTGGCCCTAAACGTGCCTTTTTCTTCTTAGGTACAGGCTGTTCTACTGCGGGTTCAGCACTGGGTTCAGCCGCTGTTTCAACAGCGGCTTCGGTCGCCTGTTCGTCGGTTTTCTCGCCTTTCGGCTTGGTGCGGCGACGAATGGTACGGATGCGATTGTCTGACATGTCTCACCTCAAGGGACTCCTGTCTATTCCACTATGGGTTACGGGGCCGCCTCATCTGCGCGGAGGCGAATAAATGTTGGTACTCACCCATAAAGAAGGGGAGATCCTAGAAATTGGGCCGGATGTGCGAATTCACGTAAAGCGCATCAAGGGAAACTGGGTTCGTTTGTGTATTGATGCCCCACGAGATGTGACGCTACGCAGGCTTTCTGCTGAAGAGGCCGCGGAACAAGAAAGCACGAGTGAGCAGGACTAGAATGGACCTGACGGATCCACGAATCAATCAGTTTGACTACGCTCTGCCCGAAGAAATGATTGCGCGGCATCCACCAGAGCATCGCGATGGGGGACGTCTGTTGGTGTCGGACCAAGAACAGTGGTCAGAGCGGCTCATTCCAGACTTGATCTCGTACTTTCGTGATGGGGATGTTCTGGTGGTAAACGATACCAGGGTATTGCAAGCACGACTGTTTGGCCGTCGCGCGACCGGAGGGCGAGTCGAGATTTTATTGATGAATGGCGGTGATAATCCGGTACCTGCGATGGTTCGGCCCGGTCGGCGATTGAAGAAGGGAGAAACGATCAATCTGCTGGATCGCGCTGGAGAGGCCACCGAATATACTGCATGCATTGGTGACGCTCTTGAGGACGGACAACGGGTCGTGACCTTGTCTGCAGAGTCTTCTGTTGTGATGGCTGAATGTGGCCGAGTTGCACTGCCCCCGTACATGCGCCGTGAAGCCGAGTCGTCGGATGAAGATCGATATCAGACTGTCTTTGCGTCGAAGCCTGGTGCGATTGCTGCACCAACAGCGAGCTTACATTTAACCACGGCATTGTTGGATTCAATGCGAGCAATGGGGGTGGTGATAGTGCCGGTCACCCTGCATGTGGGGCCTGGCACATTCCGAAATTTACGCAGCGAAGATTTAGATCGTGGGCGATTGCACATTGAACAGTACTTCGTTCCGGATGAGACAAAGCTAGCGATAGAAAAGGCTCGTTTGAGAGGTGGGCGTGTCACGGCCGTGGGGACCACTGTTACCCGGTGTCTTGAATCAGCAGCCGATGGGTGCGGAAGCGTTCGTTCGGGACCGGGCGAAACAGGGTTGTTCATTCAAGAAGGGTTTGAATTTCAGGTCGTTGATCGCCTTTTGACCAATTTTCACCTGCCAAAAACATCTTTGTTGATGCTAGTCAGTGCTTTTGGGGGGCGCGAACATGTGTTGGCGGGCTATCGGCAGGCCATAGAGAGTGGGTTCCGCTTCTATAGCTATGGAGATGCAATGTTTTTGGATTCGTCGGAGTTGACGCAATGAAGCGCGCTGTGACCTTTACTGAAGGTGTTCGAACGGGCCAAGCCCGGACGGGTCTATTGTCGACCCAACACGGAGAGGTCCAGACGCCTGCATTCATGCCTGTCGGAACCAAAGGAACAGTAAAGGCTTTGACTCCGGTGGATTTGCGCGAGGCGCAGGTCGAGATCTTATTGTGCAATGCTTACCATTTGTGGGTGCGTCCCGGACATGAACGTGTGGGCGCCCTTGGTGGTTTGCATAAGATGATGGCCTGGGATGGCCCCATCTTGACGGATTCAGGTGGTTTTCAAGTCTTTTCTTTGAAGGAATTTCGAAAGATCACCGAAGAGGGCGTTCGTTTTCGCTCTCCTGTAGATGGGCAATATCGCTTCATGTCGCCAGAAACGTGTGTCGAGATTCAAGAGACACTCGGCGTGGATATGGCCATGGCGTTGGATGAATGTATTGAATGGCCTGCGAGCCGAGAGCATGTCGCAGCGTCGACTGCGCGCACCACTCGATGGCTCCAGCGATGTCTCGATGCCAGAAAGCGGCCCGAACATACGGCTTTGCTTGGGATCGTTCAGGGTGGGTTTTATCCGGACATGCGGATTGCGCATGCTCAAGAACTGGTTGAAATGGACCTTGATGCCTATGCCGTTGGTGGGCTGAGTGTTGGCGAACCCACCGAAGAATTGCTTGGAATGGTCGAGACAGTGGTTCCGCATCTTCCCAAAGATAAACTTCATTACTTGATGGGGGTTGGCTATCCTTCCGACATTGTGGAAGCGGTAATTCGAGGAATTGACCTTTTTGACTGTGTAATTCCTACCCGTAGCGGTCGTTTCGGCTATGCGTTTACCTCGGTTGGGAGGCTTGCAATTAAGCATGCAAGATTCTCAGACGATTCAGAACCACTCGATCCGGCCTGTACGTGTTACACGTGCCGGTCTTTCAGCCGGGCGTATCTCCGGCACCTTTTTCAATCTAAAGAAATTCTTGCCCTGCGACTCATCTCACTGCACAACGTTGTCTTTTACCAGTCTTTGATGTCCCAAATACGGGACGCAATCCGTGAGGGGGCCGAGGCCCTCGAAACATTACGGAAAAAAGCTGAGATTTGGACGGCCCCAATGCCCGAGTAAAGTCGCACCAAAATGGAGTTTAGGTTCATGTCCGAAAATACTGCAATCACCGTAGAAGTCCCGCAGACGACGGTGCATTGGCAAGACGCTGCGGCGAATGCGAACCCATTGGGTGGTTTGCCCTTCATCATAATTATGGTGGGTATCTTCTATTTTGTGTTGATTCGTCCACAGAACAAGGAGCGAAAGGCCCACGATGAAATGGTTGCTTCACTTGTGAAAGGGCAGCGCGTGGTCACCAAGTCAGGTGTACATGGGCGGATTGCTTCAGTGGGAGACTCAACCATCGATTTGGAAGTTTCGGACAAGGTCAAGATCACCGTAGACAAAGTCTTCGTGGGTCGTGTGCAGGGAGGGGAATAAGATGGCTGGTACCTGGTGGAGCCGCGTATTTGTTATTTTAGGCGTGGTGTTGTGGGGCGTATGGATGTTGGTCCCGACATTTGCTGGAGAGTCGACCCAAAGTCGGCTGCAGGCCCAAGCTTCGGATGCCCAAGCTGCATCTGAATCGGCACAAAACAAAGATGAAGTCGTCGAGGCCGTCAAATCACAACTCAGTGCTGCAGGCATTGGCTCGGTAAAAGTTCGACGGGGTGCGAATGACGCGCTTCTTCTGGATGTTGGCCGCGCTTCGAATGAAGATGAAGTTGTGGAGTTGATGGAAAAGAACTTCACTGAATATGAATTTTTCGACGATGAAGATTCGGACTTTTTGACGTTCAACCCGCGCACGGAGTGGTGGGAAAGTTTGATGGCGGAAAGCCGCATTAGTCTGGGACTCGACCTTCAGGGTGGCATCGACATGACCTTGGATGTTCAGGTCGATGAAGCCGTCATTTCATCGGTTCATCGGGATGTCGCACCATTGAAGACACTGGCTGCAGATGACAGCCTTAGTCTCGCTGATGTCCGACGCGCTCGCGGCGAACCGGTCTTGTTGGTGCGTGCCGCTGATGGAGTGGGGGATGACGCAGTTCGTCGGTTTATGACCAAGCGTTTCGATCAATATGAATTTCTGAATACTCGCGAGGTCGATGGTGCAGAATACCTGGCTTTCGGTCTTTTAGAGATTCAGGCAAAGTCGATTGGTGATCGTGCAGTAGAGCAGGCTCTTGAGACGCTTCGCTCTCGTATCGATGAAACAGGCGTCAAGGAGCCGTCCATCGTTCTTAAGGGTGGAAACCGCATCAACGTGCAGTTGCCGGGTATCGAAAACATTGAGCAGGCGGTGGCAGCGATTGGTACCACGGCTGTGCTGGACTTCATGATGGTGGATGAGGATGCAGATGAAGCATCACTCGACAAGGGGCTGCTGGATGCGGAAGATACGCTGACACCAGAACAGTTTAACGATGACCTGTATGTGAGTGATTGGCTGGTTCGTCAGGGCAAGATCGATTCCAAATCTCGTGTGATGTTTGAATACGAAGAACGCGGTGAAATGGGTGATGTTCGAACACGAGCCATCGTTGTTCGGGACCGAGTGGTGTTGACCGGTGATGACGTAAACGACGCCTCGACCGCGATGAACCAATACAACGAACCCTATGTTGCACTTGAGTTCAAGCCACGAGGTGGCAAGATTTTCTGTGACCTTACCCAAGAAAATGTTGGACGCCGTTTCGCGATTGTTTTGGATAAGAAGGTGCGATCAGCACCGGTTATCCGTGAAGCGATTTGTGGTGGACGGGCGAGCATTGAACTGGGTGTACAGGACTATAATCAAGGACTGACTGAGGCCTCGGTTTTGGCGTTGGTTCTTCGTACCGGCGCTTTGCCGGCCCCTGTTGAGATTGGGGACGTTCGTACAGTCGGTTCCAGTCTCGGAGCGGATGCGATTGCTGCTGGAAAGCGTGCGACTGCGGTGGGCGGAGTTCTTGTCCTGTTGTTCATGATGATCTACTACCGGGCAGCCGGTGTCGTCAGTTGCTTGGCGCTCAGTTTCAACATCATGCTGGTTATGGCGCTGTTGGCCGGTGCGGGAGCCACGCTGACGCTTCCGGGTATCGCGGGTATTGCGTTGACCGTGGGTATGGCGGTGGACTGCAACATCATCGTTTATGAGCGAATCCGTGAGGAATTACGATTGGGTAAAACCACGCGTTCTGCCGTAGATTCGGGTTTCTCAAATGCGCTTACTGCCGTACTTGATGCCAATATTACTACGTTCATCGCGGGCGTAGTCCTCTACACATACGGTACAGGGCCGATCAAGGGATTCAGCGTCACGCTGATGATTGGGATTGTGACCACACTGTTTACCGGAATCTTTGTTTCGCGGACCATGATGGATTTCCTGACACGGAAAGCCACAACCCGTTTGTCCATTTGAGGTTGCCATGAATTTAGTCAAACCTGGAACTAATATTGACTTCGTCGCAGGCCGTAAGAAAGCTGGTGTCTTGTCGGTCATAATGGTTGCCTGCAGTCTTGTGCTGTTCTTCGTAAAAGGACCCAACTGGGGTATCGACTTCACAGGTGGAACCGAGGTTCACCTTAAGTTTAATGATGCCGTTGATATTGGTGAAGTTCGAACTGCGCTCGCACAGTTGGAACTTTCCAGCGATACCGTGCAGCAGATCGGTGCGGAGGATGAAGGCGAGTATGTCATTCGAATCCAAGACCCTGAGTTTGGTACTGCAGAAATGCGTGCCGAAGTTGAGGCGGCCCTCACGAGTCAGTTTGGAAGCGATTGGATTAACGAGACCGATTATTCCGCAGAAGTCGGGGCTCGTCTGACGGTTCGCTACAACGGTGAACAGGTAACGGTGGAAGACGTGCAGCGATCGGTATCGGGTGTGTCCGGTGCGGTGGCAGCACCAGCACTTGATGAAAACATGGTTTATGTGAACCTACCTGGCCTGGCATCTCAGATTGGTGAGAAACTGCGTGACACGTTGAGTGGTCGCGATTTCAAGGTATTGAAAGTGGATGCGGTTGGACCCAAAGTCGGTGGGGAACTTCGTCGGCAGGGTTTTGTTGCCATTCTTGCGACATTGGCCCTTATTTTGGTGTACGTCGGTTTCCGTTTCGACTTGGCGTTTGCACCCGGTGCGGTGTTGGCGTTGTTTCATGATGTGACGGTTGTGGTCGGTATTTTCACGATTACGGGACATGAGTTCAACCTGCCGATGATTGGCGCCCTGCTTACAATCATCGGGTATTCACTCAACGATACAATCGTTATTTATGACCGNATTCGTGAGAANATGTCGCGGTACCGGCGAAAAGATACCGCAGCATTGATCAACACATCGATCAATGAAACCTTGGCTCGTACACTGGCCACGTCGCTAACCACCGGTGCAGCGATGACTGCTTTCTTGGTGCTGGGTGGGCCTGTGATCGAGACCTTTGCTCTGGCCATTTTGTTGGGTGTCGTCTTTGGTACCTATTCAACAATTTGGGTGGCGAGTCCCACCATTTTGGCGATGGAAGATTTCCAGCCCTACCTATCAAAGATATTTACACCTTNGCAGGCTGCCGCTGATGCGGAAGCCGCTGCTTCTCCGGCTTCGGCTTCGGAAGAGCGTCGGCAAGCCCGTGAAGGTGGTCAACCTGAATTGTAAGGTTGACCTTCACCCCATGGTCCCGCATAGAATAAACGTTCCGAGGCACAAACAATGACTAAATCAGAACTTATGGATGCGCTTGCTGAGTCGCGCGGTATTTCACGCCGCACGGCTGAAGAAGTGGTGAATGTCGTATTCGATGGTATGCGCGACTCACTCAAGAGTGGTGGAAGAATCGAAATCCGTGGCTTTGGAAGTTTTAAGGTCCGACGCTACAAAGGGCGTACGGGTCGGAACCCCAAAACCGGTGAGGAAATCAAAGTGAACCCCAAGGTGTTGCCTGTATTCAAGGTCAGCAAACTTCTTCGTGAACTCATTAATAAGGATTTGGAAAACTCATGATCCAAGCTCTTTTGGCGCTTACATTGAGTGCTCAAGCAACCACCCTGTACGTAAACGGTACCCCTGTGGAAGGGTTGCGCAATGTCGAACTCAAAAATGTGACTGTTCAAGTTGATGAAAACGGAGACGTTTTTGTTTTGGCACCACAGTACAACGTTGCCATCGGTGACGATGCCAAGGACAAGAAGGCCAACAAGAAAGATGTCGTGAAGCCTCCAGCTCCAACGGGTGATGGAGAAGTACCATCGAACCGTTGGTGGTTGATTTCTGAAGACAATCAGTCCACGGGGCATGTGATCGACATTGAGATCAACGGAACCGTGATTCAGACATTTAAGTCGGAAGGCAAGGCGTTGATTTTCGATACGGGTCCATACCTGAACATGGGTGACAATCAGATTCGGTTTATCAGTCGCGGAAAGAAATCGGGCGGTGGAGCTGTATTTCTGTATTTGGGTACCGGATCGGTGGATGGTGGCCGGGTTTCCCAGGACGAGCCAAAAATCAAATTCAAGCGAAACTCCCAGAGTCCAGCCAAAGATGTTCAGGTTGTTCAGATCGCCATCGACTGAGAAATCAGTGATCAGGTTTTGGTTCATTTCTGACGGTGTTCGTTGGACCTAAAAAACGATGTAAATCACGGTTCGCCCGAACCGAAGAGCATTGTATTTTCTGTAAAAGAAGTTCGTGATTCTACTCGTATACGGGAGACATCACACGATCGTCTAAGTGGTTGGATCAATTCATATTTTGGGTTCTCTTGGCCAAGCTGAGATCCACGCTACAGTGTTGACGTGGCAACTCTTGCTGCACCAAGATGGCAATCCCCTGTCATCGACAGTATCTCTCCAAAACTCTCCCCAAATATCTTCAATCCCCCGGTTCAGCACCGGTCATCTCCCTTCCTGAAGCCCCTTTCTGTTTGCTTTTCTCCGCTGAGTATAATGGCTGCCGTACAATCTTTAGAAAATCCCAAACCGGGTGTTCGTGCCTATGTGTTGGACACCAATGTTCTTCTTTATGATCCCAATGCACTTGAGGTGTTCAAAGAACACGAACTCGTCATACCCATCACGGTCATAGAGGAAATTGACCACTTCAAAAAGGACCTGAACGAAACCGGTCGAAACGCGCGAATGGTTTCACGTCGGTTGGATGAGCTTCGCCAGTCTGGACGTCTTTCTCGTGGTGTTCAGTTACCGTCCGGCGGTATGCTGCGTGTCGCTATCCCGACCCGAGATGATCAACAGATGCCGGGTGGATTTCGGGATGGTATCAACGACAATCTAATTCTTGCCGTTGCGCTTAAATTGTCGCGAGAAAGTGATCGTGGTGATGTGATTTTGGTCACTCGCGATACGAATATGCGAATCAAGGCGGATTCCTTGGGGATTCTAGCTGAAGACTATGAACACGCGCACATCACTTTTGATGAGTCATATACGGGCATTGCGGAACGAACCGTCTCTTCAGAGCAAATGGGTTCGCTCTATAGTCAGGGCTGGCTTCCGTGGGATGAGGGCGACGTTTATCCCAATCAGTTTCTGTTGCTGCAGGCGGATGACAACCCGGGTCAAACAGGCATGGCTCGATACGACCATAAACAACAGCGGTTGCGACCAGTGGGCAAGCATCGTGAAGGTGTTTGGGGCATATTTGCCAG
>PALY01000135.1 GCA_002707085.1 Deltaproteobacteria bacterium | reverse complement strand
TGGACGGTAGTGCAGAAACTTGGGTCCCTTGTCGAAGAAGGCGGTGTCGTACTCGTCTCCCTCAATCACAAAGTGCTCCGCGCTTCCTGCTCGGGCTGTGCGATCAAAGTTGGCCATCACGCCACCCACCAAGAAGCCAGGGTCCTTTCCTGCAGCTTCCAATAGCCACGATGCGATCGATGTTGTGGTTGTTTTGCCGTGGGTTCCCGCCATTACGATGTTTCGGGTCTTTTCCAAGAACAGCGCGCCCAAAAGCGACGGAAAGCTCATAAATGGCAAGTCTCTTTCGACTACTGCCACCGCTTCTTCGTAAGTGGAACGAACCACATTACCAACGATCACTACATCCGGGTCGTGGTCCAGGTTCGAGGCCGCAAAACCCTCCATAGGATGAATCCCAAGATTCGATAGGTAATCACTCATGGGGGGGTAGACTTTGTTGCCATCCGAGCCGGTCACGGAGTAACCCGCATCGACAAGCATTCCCGCTAGGGCGGCCATCGCGGTTCCACCGATACCCATGATATGTATGGTCTGCGTTCCGTCGGGTAGACGCTGGACCTCAGGCATTATTCCTCCGAGTGGGGGGTTGGCATTGGAGTGGGGGCGGTGTACGAATGGAACATAATGCCTATGGAGGTACGATATGGTTGTCAGCTTGCTGTTTGTTGTAAGTATTTTCGGATTTGGCGCATATGCGGCAGATGAAGAAGATGATGGGAATGTAAAAGGGATGCTGGACAGCATCCCGGAGATTGTGGCTCCTGTTGATCCTACGGTGGAAGAGGAGAAGCCTGTAGAGGTTCAAGGGCTGGACTATGATGGGTATCTTAAAGAGTGTCAGAAGGCGGTGTACCCCTTTTTCAAGGCACCCAAGAGTGTGGTGAAGGCTTCTCCAAAAGTTGAAGTTACCTTTGTTGTGAAGGTCGATGAAACTGGCTTGATTCTTGGGGTGGCGGCACCTCAACGAAGTGGTTTCAATAATTTTGATGCTGCCGCACTCAAGGCCTTGAACAAGGTGGGCCGATTGCCCGCCCCTCCTCAGGGATGGAACACAGAAATCGACAAAGTATTGATTCCGTTTACGGCTAAGTCTGGAAAATAGAAGACAAAAATCTTCGGATTCGCGGGCTGCATCTTGGGTCCGAGTACAGTCGTTTTACGTCGTGTAGGGCGTCGATGTCATAGGCTTTTGGAAGAAGAGTGTAGGGACTCTTTGACCGTTCTAAGCGTGAAGTGGTGGTGCTAAAAACGGTATCTGTGGACCATTGGATTCCATCAAATAAGAGTTCAGTAAGGTCTGGACGTACCCCGTTGACGCTGATGCTCCAGTAGCCCCCGTCTGTAGCTGGACCGATAGCGATGTCTGCTGCACTGTTTGCTGCCAAATGCAGCCATTCGGGTTCAAACACGACGCAATCTGTACCCAGAATGATTTGGCGCCCAGGGTTCTGCAAAACATGCGCCATTCGCTGGCCTAAGTCTCCATCGGCCTGCGGTTCCGTTGGATAGCCAGCTTCAACCAGCTGGGTTGTGAAATCATGACCGCTTGTGTCACCAGCCAAGGATACCCGGACAGGAAAGCCGGTCTTGGTGGCACGCTCTAGTGTTGCCCAAGCCATTTCCCAATGAAGTTTGGCTGCGGCTTCGGCACCCAGATCAGGAATCAGGCGCGTTTTCACTTGGCCGGGGATGGGCGCTTTTGTGAGTACGACGATTTCTGTGGTCATTTTGCGTATCGCCAGGTGGCCGCCATCATCTTTATGCCACAGCGAATCCCAGCCCGAAGTGAACCACTGATCTTTGATTCGCCAGCCGCCCGGTTTCGGCATTTGACCGGTATTTCTATGACTCTCATTTCATGTCGAAGAGCCTTCAGTTGCATTTCTACGTTCCAGCCAAAATTGGGATCCTCCATGTTCATATCGATTAACGACTGGGTTCGGATCGCGCGGAAGGGTCCCATGTCCGCGTACTGGTGCCCTGTAATGCCACGAATCAAGGAAGTTGCTACCCAATTTCCAAACTTTTGTTGAACTGCAAGCGCGCCAGGATCGGCTGTGTTCGTGCGATCGCCGAGGACCATGTCCGCTTCTCCATCGAGTATCGGACCCACCAGTTTGGGAATCTCCAATGCATCGAAGCTGTGGTCACCATCGAGAATTACCACTACATCAGCGTTTTGCTTGGTTGCCGCTTTGATGCCCGTTTGGCATGCGTTTCCATATCCGGGATTGGGTTGACGCAAGACGGTGGCACCCAGTTGTCGCGCGACTGCTCCTGTGCCATCGCTGCTGCCATTGTCTACGACAAAAACCCAGCCAACCTTAGGCATGTCTTTAAGAACGAGAGGCAGGCTCTCTGCCTCATTCAAGGCAGGGATGACGACTGCAACCTGCGATAGATCTACATTCACTTGTTTCGTGGAGCTTTTCGTCGAATGGCGATGAGTGGGAGTAGTACCAACCAACCCATGGAGCGGCTGCCGTTGGTCGCGCTACACGCGCATCCGGATGGCTTTTCACCAGAGTCTGCATTGCCAAGTTCGGTGTGACCGGCAATCTCTTCATCTTCCGTGTCGGGATCGGTACCTGTGTCTCCTGGAGTTCCCGTGTCGGTTTGTGGGTCTCCAGTATCCGTGGGAGGTGGGTCCGGGGGCGGGGTAAATCGTACTTTGTAGGCTCGAGTGCCGCGAATATCTCCCAGTGATGTCACGTTTGCGACGGCTGCCCACAGTTCCGCTTCTGGATTCACGGTCAGGACCGTGTGGGACTGGTCTGGATCGGTGGAATGATAGGTGGGTACTCCATCGTTAACTTCAACGATTGTCGCTCTGAAGTTTACACTCGTGCTGACGGTGTCTGGCACATCCTGCCGAACCGCAAAGGTGAGCTGGTCGCCTTCCAGTACATCCGAGGAGAGTGGAATCAGGTTGTAGCCACAGGCCTGCGGGACGTGGTCAGAAGGGATGGTTTGCCACTCCGGGTCCTCGTGGGGCTGCAAATTGGTGACCCTATGGTCCGTTTCTGGCCACCAAGTGGCCACTTCTCCCACATGTGCAGCGTAGCCTTCTCCATCCGCATAGTCCCACCTCAGGTTGTGGGCTGCATGGTCAGCCAAGGCGGCGGAGAACACTTCTTCAGTGAGCAGATCTTGAAGTATTTCGACTGGATCTCCTTCCGTCTCACCACTTCGCCAGGCATTGAGAATCACTTCCCCTTGGCCCAGGTGTTCTGAAAGGTAGCGCGGAAAGATAAACGCACCATATTGATGCAGGTCGGGGGGCGCACCACCGTGGGACTCTGTGCTGTGATGGTATAGGCCAGAATCGGGCCGCACCGCGTAAAATGGAAGGAAGGAGTAGTAGGCCCAGTGGGTCGTTAGCTCCCCTTGCGCCCACGTAGCGGTTGCCTCCCAGAACCAGCCCCCCGTTTCCCACACCCAGAATGAGCCTGTTTTGTATTGGACTGCGTGGAAGAATTCGTGAACGATGACGGATTCTGCGTATGGAGGATCTTCGTGTAGAAAATTGGCCAACACAATCATGGGGTAGCCATCATCGTCCGTCGTAAAATATCCAGCGCTACCATAGACGGACGGTACTGCGCCTCCAGTGTCGCCAATGTACACGTTGAAATACGTCCCGCCGACACCCGTAGGATCCTCCATTTCCCATTCTAGCACCTGGTTGTCCCACGCATATTCCAAGTAGCCGATCATTTCGGATGACTGCGCTTCGGTGAGGACAAGGTCTGGTCCCCATTTGAGTGCGAAGTGATCCGAGGTGATGATGTTGGGAATATCGCCGTGGGAGTCTCTCACGACCAAGTCGGTCACCGGAGGCCCGGGTGGTCGAACAGGGTGGGAAAGGTAGTGACTACTTTGCTGCGGAGTTCCACAGGGAATCAACGGTGCAGACGCAAAGGCGGTCAATGTAGTCATGAGCAGCAGCATTCAACACCCCCAAGGTGTACTTAAATACTACATGGCTGACGGCAGCTTTCCCGATTGTTTTGAACGAAGAGAAGAAATAGTCTGCTCGATCAGCGCTTCACTCGTCACATTCGGGTTGAATTCGATTGTGTTGCAGCCGTCGCTATCCTCTACAATCAATACGGGGCCGCTGTTGCCTTCACTGGGAGCGCGCGCAAGAGCAGAGCGGCGCTCGGAAATCGCTATTTTGGTCACGTCAAACCCTTTGCGGGCTAACTCTTGGGTTTGGTGGCCAAAGTTATCGCCAATCAGCGTATTGGTTGGTGTGGATGAAACAGTAAGCCAGATGACCTGATCTGAATCAATCACCGAGATTTGGCAGCCAATTTGGTCTTCGGTATCGGGCTGACGAATGATGGGTGTATGAATTTGAGTCTCGGGAGAGATCGTGTCCAGGAGGGAAATGCAAGGCGCCAGTCTTGGGTCCGATGTGTCCTGTCCAAGATTGATGGCGCCCAAAGTGATGAGAACCAGACCGGTGGCAGAGTACAGTCGACCTATCCAAGACACCCACCGTGCTGAGCTGACCTTTGAGCGCAGCCATGGGATGGGGGCAGGGTAGTGTATCAATGTATTTGGCCCTTGTTCTTGGGCGGTCTTTTGCCCTACATATAGACCTTTTAGGCCGGCCAGGAATGCAGCCATTCCGACGACCATAAAGGTGATGGCAAGAAACAGGGAAGACATGGTTACGATTGTAACCAAACGGAACGATTAGCTTTGGTTCTTGCGCTGTTTTTGCTCACTGCCAGCAGCGAACATGGTGCGATGTTGGTCTGCCAATACTGCAACTGCGTCCATAGAGCGTTGAGCCGCCTGCATGTGAACGGCGATCCGATCGCCCTTTTCTCGGAGATCTTCAAAAGAGACAACGGGACCAAATAAAACCTGAATTGGATGGTCCTTTCTGGGGCCAAACCAAGTCCGTTTGAACTCAGCGACCATTGAATTGGAGATCCCCGTAATGAAAACAGGCAGGACACGTGCTTCAGGCGACCGAATCAGGATGGCGCCGACCCCAGGTTGAGGACGAAGCAGTTCGTAGGGGCTTTCACTTTGGCCACGTGTGCCTTCTGGGTGTATGCCCAACTGTTGCCCTGGGCGCTCCATTTCAGCCGTCATGCGGTCCAGCGCGTAGCTATTAAATATGCGTTTGCTGCTTTGGCGCATGACCGGTGGAAACATAAAGAATCCACTCATGATTCCGTTCAATATCCCGCCAAAAATCGAGTCAAAGAAAAAGGTTGAACGGACCGGAAACAGAATGTGTTTGGACAAGTTGCTGGCTGTATACAGAATGGGGCCAATTACATAAAAATCGAAAAAGGAGCGGTGGTTGGACACCACAATGATTCTATCGGTTGGTCCCAAACCTTGCAGGTGTTCAAGTCCATATCGGTGTACGCGAGGCCCCGTCATGAGAAACGAGAAATGCACCATGAAAATACGATTCCACAAGATGCTGATTGGCCTTAAACGACGCAGTGCAAAATCGGTCACACGGAACCAAAACCGCTCTAACGGGTCAAGGCAAGCTAGTTGTTCGCGACTGGGTTGAATCATTGGTACAACTTAGGGTGACTGGCGGGTTGTCACTTTATCCGGCATCTTTACCGTTGGTTAGTGTTGGATATCTCGGAGGAAACATGTTTCGTCTCTTACTATTTATTTTTGGCTATTTTTTGGTTCCGAGTCCTGCAATGGCTGGAACGAAAAATCCATTCCGAGTAGAGGCGACAAACGCAGAGGTAGTGCCGGGAGAGGCGGGTGCTGTGTCCGTAATCATACGAGTTCCAAATGAACACCATTTATATAAAGACATGATGAGTGTAGGGGTCCTCAAGTCTGAGTCAGTAGTGGTGGGTGAGGCTGTGTTCCCGCCCGGCATGAAAAAGGCCGATCCTGCGGACCCAACGAGCGAACGAGAACAGTACGATATGGATGTTGTCATTGAGCTACCCGTAACCGGGCCGTCGAAGCCTGGAGAGTACCCAATTACCCTTTTGGTCGAGTACCAAGGGTGTAAGAAATCGTTGTGTTGGATGCCTCAAACGGAACAGGTTGATGCAACCGTAAAAGTTGTGGAGAAAAAATAATGTTTTCTTTTGTTTTTGCTCTCTTTTTGGGTGGTGTGGCTGAAGGTGCCGGCACGGTAAATGCGCCCATCGGGTGGGAGGATCCACCCGCGGTATCGTTGGACCACGTCACGGGTGCGGCGCAGATGCGTCCCGACAACGCTCCGGGAAAGCCACATGAGGTCCATGCGCGGCTATTGTTCGATCAAAAAGATGTGCGGCCGGGCGAAACCATTCGTGTTGGACTTCATTTAGAGCAAAACAAGAACTGGCATACCTATTGGAAGAGTCCTGGCGACACAGGGTTGCCCACAGAAATTGCATGGGCCACGCCAGCGGGTGTGAGTGTAGGGCCATTTGAGTTCCCCGTCCCGCACCAGTTTGTTGTTCCCGTGTCTACTTCCTATGGATATAAAGAGGGAGTCTTACTCTTTACGGAAATGACGTTCTCGAAAGCGGCGGCTTTGGGACCCACCACCATTGGGCTGGAAGCCAACTGGTTGGCTTGTGAGGTGTCCTGTATTCCTGGTGCCGTGAAGCTAGAGAGAAACATTGAAGTTGTCTCTGGCGGGACCGCGACACCCAGTACAACTGCACCGCTTTTTGACCATGCGAAACGCTTTCATCCGGTCTCTGTACCCGACAGTTTAAAGATCACAGGATCGATGGACAAAGAGACTGTCGCGCCAGAGACGGTGTTTAAGGCAACTTTTGAGGTTCTTCATACAGACCCGGTCAAACATGATGAGTCCGGCTGGCCGTTTTTCACCCCAATCAAGGGTGATCAGTGGATGATCAATTCACTGCAATTTGAGTCGATAGAGGGCGGCACTCGAATCTTGTTGGAAGGGGAAACTTTTGAACCAGAAGAGTTGCCAAAATTCGATACGGTAGGTGGCTTGTTCATGCTCAATGTCGGCGGAGAAGTCATTCGGACTGAGTACACCATTCCCTTGGTGTGGACTTCCGGAGTTGAGGCTCCAGCCGAAACCGTTGGTGATGGTGCTGAAGCAAAGACCAGTGCGCCTCCCGCAGCTCCAGCCGATGATCGCAACATGTTGTTCATGTTGTTGCTGGCATTCCTTGGTGGAGTGTTGCTCAACATTATGCCGTGCGTCCTGCCGGTCTTGAGCCTGAAGATCTACAGCTTGGTGGAACATTCCGACGCCGGCGCTGGCGAACGTAAAAAGGCTGGTATTGGCTATACCATCGGTGTGTTGGCGAGCTTTTTGGCGCTGGGTGGCACAGTCATTGTGATGAAGAGTGTGCTGGGTATGCAGCTCGGGTGGGGCTATCAGTTTCAGTCTCCAGCCTACGTTATTGCTCTGGCAACGATTGTGTTCGTGTTTGGCCTGTCCTTGTTTGGCGTATTTGAGGTGCCGGCATTTGGGGCTTCGAAGATGTCCCAAGCCCAAAACAAAGAAGGGATGCTTGGACACATCCTCACGGGTGCGTTTGCCACGTTGCTCGCCACTCCGTGTTCCGCTCCCTTTTTGGGGACCGGTATGGGCTTTGCCTTCACGCTGCCAAGCTGGGGTGTTCTGCTGTTTTTCGGCGTTGCTGGCTTGGGTTTGGCGGCGCCATTCCTCTTGGTTGCCTACGTCCCCGCCTTGGCTAAGTTTTTGCCGAAACCCGGCGCATGGATGGACACATTCAAGCAGTTCATGGGCTTTACGCTTGTCGCGACCACGGTTTGGTTGGTCGGCGTTCTTGCCGTACAAACCGGTGCTGACGGTGCCATGGGCTTTTTGGCATTCCTAATGGTGGTCAGCATGGGGTGTTGGATTGTAGGCCGTTGGGGCGGACTGGTTGCCTCCGACAAGTCGAAGGTGATCTCCTTGCTTGTGGCAGTCGCGATTTCGACATTGGCTGGTTGGAAGTTTTTGGAAACTGAGTACGCCGAGGAAGAGGGGTGTGCGGATGCTGCTCCAGTTCAAACGACGCTGGACTTTTCGGAAGAAGTTCCATGGCAGCCGTTTAGTGAAGAGCGCATTGCAGCGCTTGCAGGAAAGACAGTGTTCGTGGACTTCACGGCAGAGTGGTGCTTGTCTTGCAAGGCCAATGAGAAGGGAGTTCTTTCAACCGAAACTGTACGGTTTTCCATGAGAGACAATAATGTGGTGCCACTCAAGGCAGACTGGTCCCGCAGAGACCCAGAAATCACCAAGTGGCTGACTCGGTACGGGCGTGCAGGTGTACCTTTCTACTTGGTGATCCCGGCGGACCGTACCCGTGAACACATCCCACTTCCAGAGTTGATCACGACCGGCATTGTGACCGAGGCGTTGGAAAAGGCCCGTTAAGCGCCCATTGGAGGTAACGGTGGCTGATCCAGATGCGATGCATCATTGAGCCGGTGCAGTCGTATGGATCCGTGCTTCCAGCTCAATAGGTTGATGGCGGTGTTTCTTTGTCCGATCATCGAATTGAAACGGAGCGGTATTCCGAGCGCCTCGCAGATGATGCATCCAATGGCCATGCGGTGTGAGACGATTGCGATGGGCATACCAGGTTCGTGATTGCCTGCAATGGTGCGCAGCGCTGTGACCGACCGGACTCTACATTCATCCAGCGTTTCACCACCCGGGCATCGTGCGTGCGTCGGATCCTTTTGCCACGCTGCAAGAAAGTCTGGATATTGGTCAACAAGAATGTGGCTCAAGTGGCCCTCAAGGTCCCCTTGGTGTAGCTCTTGAAGGTCGTCAACTCGTTGAATCGGTAGCGTGCGCGTTGCCACAATTTTTTCAGCGGTACCCCATGCCCGAGAGAGTGGGCTGCTGTACACGGCTGCGAGCGGTATGTGCTGAATCGCGGCTGCAGCAGCCGCAGCTTGAGTCAGCCCCTCTTCGTCCATGGGAATGTCAGAACGCCCCAAAAAGCGTCGCTGCTTATTCCAGGATGTTTGGCCATGACGGATAAGGAAAATCGGCACAGCACCCTCTTCTGACAGAGAGTTCAATTCTATGGCGTTGCGGATGGGGTCCTGCATGAGCTAATGAATAACCCGAAGAACGGATATTTCGATCCGGGCAAACACGGCGGTACGTTATGACAAACCGGAAAAAAGGTTTTGACCCCCTCTCTAGTTTATTTGATGCTCCAGATGCTGGGCGGGTAAAACAGGACGAGGCATCAGCTCAAGGTTTAACAGAGCCTGGTAGGCGTATTCAGGTGCCCGACGCTTTGCGGAATGAAGCATTGGATGCTGGGCTGGAGCTGGAAGATGCTCCAACTGAAATGGCGCCAATTCCTGAAACGGTAGCGCCTGCAACTCAGGGTGAGATCGCTGGAGCAGGCCCGCTTCGACCCAAGGCGTCGAAAGAAGGTGTGCAGTTTATTGGTGACTTGCCTGCAAGTGATGACTGGACCGAGAGTAAGCCTGAAGCGCTGTATTCTTTGAATCAAGTGCCGAAGCCTGATCCAGATGAAGAGGCTGCACCTCGGTATGGGCAGCGCCTGTCTCGGGTCGAACGGTTGGCCGCTCGTGCGGTTCGCCCTAAAAATGCGCTGGAAGCCGCCCGAGAGGCTGCCAAGGATGAAACTGAGGAAAAGGCAAAAGTCAGCCGGACCCTGACTGATCGCATTCAAGAACTCATCGTGTCCAGCCTGCCGGGTATCGGTACGGTTTCTGTTCAAGCGGCGATGGTCATCGATGAAAGAGAAGTGTTGGTCGCATTGTGGAAGGGCCACCGCTCAAAATTCCTCGGTGATGGCCAACTTGAACGCGCCGTTGCTGCGACTCGGGTGTTGGATAGTTTCAAGCGCGCCCCCACTGGTGCGCTGATTGCTGCTCATGCAGTGACCGATGCGAGTGACTACTTGGTCTGGATCGACCTCCAAACCGGAAGTTTGGTCGCGGCCTTTTCGGATGCACGGGCATATTTCGCAGGGTAAGTACCAGGGTCTGGTATGAGAGATGTTGCGACCTTTTAGCGGGTCAACTTCCTTCGTTTTCGATGAAAGTCATCCTGAATTGATGGCGTTTTGATAAAATCGATGCAGTGGACTTATGTGTGAGCCTGCTTGATCCGATCTAAAGGAGTGACGAGGAGTTGTTGTGTCACTTGGACTTCTAATTCTTTCCATTGCTGGCTCTGCTCAAGCTGCAGAGTATGCCTACGAGCTTTCAATGCCTGAAATGTTGGATGGCGCTGAACAGGTGGTCAATGGAAGAGTTGGCAACACCACTACGGAGTGGGGTGATGACGGTCTGATCTACACGGTCGTTACCTTACAGGCGGACCAGACCCTGCATCACAGCAATGCCCCTGAGGTGACTTTCAGGGTTCCGGGAGGAACCGTTGGAGACTTGAGCTTGACCATTCCCGGGGCGCCCGTGTTTTCGGTGGGTCAAGACGTAGTCGTCTTTCTAGATGGTGATCGACTTCGTGGTTTTGGGCAGGGTGCATTCTTGGTGAAAGATGGTCTTGCCCAGCGTGATTTAGGAAATGAACTGGAGATTGACGCCCCATCCATTCCACTCAAAAACTTGATGGGAGATGCCGAGGCAGCGCAGTCATGTTTAAGGGATCAGACCGTGGCGGCATATGAGCAGGGGTGGTCGCTGCGAGGCAGTGCTATGACTCGTATTGGTGCCAATGATGCCGAAGGCTTTACGGTCACGATGATGGAGGGGATCGAATATCGGGTATCCCTGTGTTCCGATCAACACTCGCAAGGGTTGGAGTTTGTCGTTTTTGATGAATATGAGCGGGATTTGGCCGGTGTTGAGACCAGCGGAAGCGGTGCAGAACTGCGGTTCACTCCACCACACACGGGCAACTATACATTTGCCATCTACAATGATGGGCTGACGGTCGATACGTGGCGCACCAGTGTTGGGTTTGCCATCACGTATCGGTAAACTACCATTCCCAGTTGTTGTCTATGAACTCCATCAAGGCGTTCATTTTGGGCGCTTCGGAAATGTCTTGGATTTGATATTCTAGCGCGCCCCAATACCCGCCAGAACCCCAGTTTCCGACGTAGGCATAGCTGACGAACATGTGTCCACCGTTGCTTCTCCAGGCATCCAGATAACGGGTGTACAATTCACCCATTAAAGGAGAACGGTTGGCTTCAAGAAATAGTTCGTTCAACGCTTCGTTGTCTTGTGCCGAACCCAGTCCAAGCAGGTGCTGTCCGCCCTCGTAAGCGATGAGTTCCAGGCCATTTACTCGAGCATTGGTCGCATTAATATCGATATCGTCAGCCACTTGTCTGACGGACTCGTCTAAGTGGGTAAACAGGTCGCTTATGGTGAGCGCTGCAATTTCATCTTGGGTGCTTTCCTCTCCAAACTCTTGGCCAAAGTAGGGTGCGATGGCCAGAAAGTCTGCTTGTTCCCATGCTTCTTGCCACTCCATCACTTCCGCGCCCGTCCACGCGAGTGATGATTGGCCAGCCAAGACATGTTTGATGTAAGACGACCCTGACCAAGCTGTTCGCCAAATACGAAACATCTCGACCGAGCGCTGNGATTGGTACCGCAACCGTGCTTGGAAGGCATTGTCTGCGAGGCCCATCGTGACCCCTCGTTCTTCCGCATAGGCTCCTTGAGGGTGGTCATTGGTCCATACTGAATTTGAGTATTCGACATATACGTTGAGGCCCCGGTCCAGGTTTTCTCGAACCATGGATGCGAATTCATAAACAGATTCATCATTGATTCTGTGGGGCATGCAAAACCAGGGATCTGCATGGAGTCGATTGGCAAGATCGATCATGTACTCTAAGGCCACGCCTTCTGTGCCAGCTTGGGTTGCGTGTTCAAGTGTTGTTCGGTCTTCCCAATTTCCACTGGGGTCATCGTTGGTGCGCTGCCACGGCATGAACCGGATGGTGCTGAAGCGTTCCAGTCTCGTGAGGAATGCAGGATGAAATGGGTCGGTTTCATAGCTTTCTTCAAAGCCTGGCATGATGAACCGAATGTTGCGAATTGGGTCTTCAGGGTTGGTATCGACGAGTTTTAGGTAGATTCCTGCATCCGAAGGCGACACGTCTGCGGTGAGTTTTCCGGGTTCCTCTTCAATGATGATGGCATCCCAGGACAGTTCAATGGTGCCTTCTCCGTCGTAAAACAATGTGTAGTCGCCGGCTGGGTAGTTCCCGCTCGTGTTTGCGGACAGAATTGTGCCTGCGGCCTGACCTGGACCGAGCATGGATATCCACCCCAGTTCGTCGACCATCAATGGCTCGCCTGTGTCCCATTCACTGCCATCGACCGTTTGTGGTGACCACGGTTGACTCTGTTTGAATAGGTCCACGAAAACCCAAGCATCATGAGAATTGGCGATTGAATCTAGATTGATTCCCAATGGGGAGCCGTCATTTGGGAAGGTTTCCACTGGAGGTGCGTCTCCAGAATCACCCGTGTCGGCATCGGCATCGGCATCCGCATCGGCATCGGCATCCGCATCCGCATCCGCGTCCGCATCCGCATCGGTATGCGCCCCGGTGTCTCCTTGTTTATCTGCAGTGGGGCAGCCAAATAGCAGGAAACAGCAGATTGATAGTTTACGCATGAAGACCCTCGTACGCAGAGTATCAGTTTAAAGCTTTCATCGTTGACTAATCCCATTTTGGATTATTTGAATTACAATGCGAACCGAGGTGGATATGACGAGTCGGCTTGGATTCTTGTGTTTGTTGGTGGTATTTGTCGCCTGTAACGATGATGCTGTGGAAAATGTTGCTGTCGTGCCGGATGGGCCGACTGTGCCGGTTGCTGCGGCGCCACCCCCGCCCGCCAATGTAAATGTCGATTTGCCCGCACTGCCTTCAGGCGACCAAACGTTAAAAGTGTCCACTTCTGCAAGTAAGATTGCTTTTACAGGGGCCAAGGTGACCGGCAGTCACGATGGGCTGTTCAACACGTTTGACGGATCGGTTGTGATGAAGGGTGACGAAGTGGTGGGTACATCGTTCACCATTGACATGGCGAGTGTAGAGGTAGATCACCCAAAACTGACCGAACACCTGTTGGGTAAAGACTTTTTCTACGCTGAAAACTATCCAACATCGATTTTCAGTTCAGTGGATATTAAGCCGGCGGACAATCCAGGCGCTGTCACTCACATCGTTTCAGGTGTTTTACAGCTTCATGGAAAAAGGCGGCCAGTCAACTTTCCAGCGACAATCGAAATTGGCGCAGCGGCGGTGACTGTGGCTGCATCGTTCGACATCAACCGTCAAAACTGGGGTGTGAGCTATGCTGGAAAGAAAGACGATCTCATTAAAGACGACGTAAAGATCAACTTGGACCTAAATTTTCCGATTTCGGGTGAACCCGCGCAGGCCGAGTAGTCAAACTTAGTTGTCAGTATCGCCGGTGTCGCCATCGCCGGTGTCGCCATCGCCAGTATCCTGTGGTGGTTCACCGATCTGGGCATCGTTATTCGTGACACCCATGGGACCCGAGGTTCGGGCGTAACTGGGCTGTTTTGTTGGGGTACAAGCGGCAACCCAGAGCATGAGAAAGGGAATCTTCATGAAAGGCCAAGCGTCTCTTGAACGGCTGCGCAAACATCTTTCAGGCAGTTTTCGTCGAAGGGGCTGACCAGTCCCACCTCATCCAGCAGTTTGGTGAAGGGCAGGGAGCCGCCGAGGCTGCATAGTTTTCGATATCGCTCCATCGTGTCATCACGGTCTTGATTGGCCGTATTCCACATCTGGAGTGCGCAGGTTTGAGCCAGGCAGTAGTCGATATAATAAAACGGCATTCCATAGATGTGACGTTGGGATTGCCACAGGCGCCCAGACTCGTTGTGCTCCATTCCATCGTATTTACGGTGGGGAAGATAAATTGCTTCCAATTCTTTCCAAACCTCAGCCCGCTCGGTTGGGGTCATGGTTGGGTTTTCATAGACCCGATGCTGGAATTCATCCACTGCGCAGCCATAAGGCATGAACAGGATCGCTCCTTCCAGGTGGCCTTCCCTAAACCGGGCGGCATCATCCCCAAAGAATTGTTCCATGTGAGGGTAGGTAAGGAACTCAAGACTCATGGAATGGATTTCTGCAGCTTCGATTGTGGGCCAGTGGTAGGCAAGAAGTGTGTGATGGCGGGCAGACCAGTTCTGGAAGGCATGGCCACACTCGTGAGTGAATACATTCACGTCATCCTGGGTACCGTTGAAATTCGCAAAGATAAACGGCACTCCATATCTCGGTATGTCTGCACAAAAACCGCCGCCTGATTTCCCAGGACGTGACTTTAGGTCGAGCAGTTCACAGTCGGTCATCATTCGAAAGAAGTACCCAAAGTCGTCGCCTAAGGTGTCGAACATCTCTGTGGCTCTTTCGATCATCCAGTCGTGATCACCTTTGGGGCATGGGACTCCTTTGAGGTCTCGGACTGACTCGTCGTGGAAAGAAATCTCTTCAATATTAATGGCTTGGCTTCTTCTCTTGTAGATTTTCTGTGCCAGTGGGACCACGGTTTCTCGGACTTGTTTTCGGTACTCGGCTACATCTTCGGCGTTGTAGTCGGTTCGGTCCATGTTCCGGTAGCCGAGAGGTGTGAACGTTTCGTACCCCAAGGCTTGCGCCATTTCGTGCCGGACTTGAACCAAATCGTGGTAAATCCGATCCAGTGGTTCCGAGATGGCGCTCATCACGCGATCTTTTGTCTGCTGTGCGGCAAGACGGGTGGCGCGGTCGGGGTCGCCATAAAATGCTTGCAGTTCGGATAGCGTGTACGTCTTTCCTTGGAACTCACATTCCAAACCTGCAAGCAGTTCTGCATACTCATTTCGAAGTTTTGCTTCACGTCGTTTGTGTTCAGCGATGTCTGGGTTGAATGTTCCGAGAAAGCAATCCCACAACGCAAAAACTTGCGAGCCCAGTTCTTTTTCTAATTCTGCGCGTATCGGGGACGACGTTACTCGCTCAAGGAATGCGACGTTCTGCTCCAGAATCACCGGCATGACATTGTCATAGTGTTCTTGTTCGGCTTTACATGCGGGATCTGTGGTGTGTTGTCGAAAGTGAACCATCGCCATGGTGCGATTGGTTTCGAACTCCCCACGATTCTTGTCCCATTCCAAAATAAGAGCAATTTGCTCTGCACAACTGGTGGTTTGGTCCCACCGCTCCAGGAGTGTTTCGGCTGTAGTTTTGACGACATCCATATTGGGACGGCCGTACGGTATTTCTTGAAATGGTGGTGAAGGATGCATGACTCGCCTCTGTTTAGATGTATTTGCTAACATGAATGGAGCTGGATGTAGCTGCCTGTGCATTTGGATGCTGTGCGCGATAACGGCTCTTTGCAGAAGCATTCCGCATTAGGAAGAGAAGAAGATGACAAACTTGAAGTATTTGGTGCCCAACAGCTGTACAGCACTGTCTTTGGTGCTGGGGCTGGCCAGTGTGGCGTTATCGGCCTCCGGCCGCTTCGAGGATGCCGCATGGCTGATTTTGTGGGGTGTATTGCTGGATAAATTGGATGGCGGCTTCGCCAGGATGTTGGATGCCAGTTCTGAATTCGGTGCCGAAATGGATAGTTTCGCGGATTTTGTGGTGTTTGGAATCGCACCGTCCGCTCTGGCATTTTTCAGTCTCACGGATGGGGTCGTTGACCCTGGCGAGGGGGTAATAGCCGGTGCTTGTGCTGCCTATGCCTTGGCCGTTGGTATTCGACTGGCTCGTTTCAACGTGTCTGAGCCAGAAGGATCTAAATGGGTCTTTTTTGGTGTTCCTACCACGCTGGTAGGCGGGATCTTGGGAAGTGGTTGGCTGACCGCCCAAGCCTATGATTTTATGGATACATTTAACGCCTGCCTACCGGTTGCCCTTGTTGTTTTCGGTGGGTTGATGGTCAGCAATGTTCGGATTCCCAAGTTTTCACTGCGGTGGAGCAAGCCCGTGAATGCGTTTCAGATCGTTAATATGGGGCTTGTATACATCTTGGTGCCGCTCAAGCTGTACCCCGAATATTTGTTGTTCTTGGGTAGTTTCTATCTGCTTTTTGGACTGACTTGGGGCGCCCTGTATGCGGATGCTGCCCAAGCTGAGGAGCAGTCGGCCACTTAGGCTTTTCTTCTCCCCATCACGAGTGAGGCGAGCCAACACATCCACAGCATGGTGCCAGAATAGGCCATGGTGCCCAATATGGCCTCCGTTTCTTGCACCCAGGCTGCCAGAAGCAACAACGCAATGCTTATACTGCGAAATGTGCTTGTGAGGCTGATGGCGATTTTATCTGTTTGTAAGCCTGGGGTGATGGCGTAGGAAATGATGAGTGAGGCCAAGACACCGACATTACACGCGATGAGCAGGCTGCCAGGAAGGGTCGATAAGTTTTTGAATTCACTGGCTGTTATGCCGACCGCCAACACAGCAAGCAATATCTGGGACGCCTTTTTTAGACGAGGTTGCAGCCAAAGAGCTTTGCGTTCATATCGGTGTCTAAAATAGATGGCTCCGGCGAGTGGAATGATTTGAAACATGACGATGGTCTTAATCATTCCCAACAACGACACTTCTTCGTTGGTCT
>PALY01000134.1 GCA_002707085.1 Deltaproteobacteria bacterium | reverse complement strand
CTTTTGCTTTTGCTCTTCTGTCCCGAAGGTCATCAAGGGCCAGCACACCAGAGAGTTGTTGACACTCATGATGACGCCAACCCCAGCGTCGGCATAGCAAATCTGCTCCAAAGCAACGACGTAGGACAACACGTCCATCCCTGCCCCACCGTACTCCGGAGGAACAAACATGCCCATGAATCCAAGTTCCCCCAACTGGTCAACCAAGTCCGTTGGAAACTCGTGCGTCTTGTCACGCTCCATGGCTCCTGGCATCACTTCACCACGAGCGAAATCCCTCGCCATATCTCGTATCTGCGAATGCTCTTCGCTTAGTTCAAACATTTCCCCCCCCGGGAATAAAGTTTCTACTTATTCTGGAATTCGGCTTTTCTCTTCTCAAGAAACGCATTCATACCTTCCTTCTGATCATGAGTCGAGAAGCAAAGTGCGAACAACGAACGCTCAGCAGACATTCCCGATTCGGCATCCCTACCTTCGGTTTCATGCACCACTTGCTTCACCCAACGAACCGCTGCAGGACCATTTTTGGAAATGCGGGCAGCCAAGCTTTTGGCCGCATCCATCACGTCGCCTTCATCCACAACCTTCAATGCAATCCCAATGCTGACCGCTTCCTCCGCACGAACATTTCTTCCAGTGAGCATCAGTTCCAAGGCGCGTTGTCGGCCCACCCTACGTGCCAAACGCTGGGTTCCACCAAAACCAGGAATCACACCAAGGGACACCTCTGGCTGACCAAACACAGCCGTTGGTGCAGCCAAAACAAGGTCACAGGCCATTGCCACTTCACAGCCGCCACCGAGGGCAAAACCCTTCACGGCCGCAATCGTGGGCGCTGGAAAGGTTTCCAACTGGTGCAAGACGCTTTGCCCATGGGCAGAAAATGCTTCCGCCTCTATGGCACTCATCGTCGACATTGAACTGATGTCCGCTCCGGCAGCAAATGCACGGTCGCCAGCACCGGTAACAATCAACGCTGTCAGTCCAGCATCCGCCTGTTCGGTCAACAACACACCAAGTTCGGTCATCAAAGCAGGGTTGAGCGCATTCAAAGACTTGGGCCGATTGAGGGTAATGATCCCTACGCCGTCTGAAACATCAAAGAGAAGGTTCTCCATCACAACCCCTATTCGCTTGCATAGTTGTAAAAGCCACGCCCCGTTTTGCGACCTAACCAGCCTGCTTCAACGTATTTACGCAGCAATGGACTCGGCGCATATTTGTCATCACCCAAGCCTTCATAAAGCACTTCAGTGATTGCCAAGCATGTATCCAGACCCACAAAGTCGGCCAAAGTCAATGGTCCCATGGGAACATTCGTCCCAAGCTTCATGGCTACATCAATGTCTTCTGGTGTTCCAATGCCTTCATACAGCGCCTGACAAGCTTCATTGATGTAAGGCATAAGAATACGGTTCACGAGAAACCCCGGAACATCGCGTGCAACCACAGTGGTTTTCCCCATCCGATGTGATGCCGCCTCTACAGCAGAGAAGGTCGCATCCGATGTCTGTAAACCACGAATCAATTCCACCAATTTCATGACTGGAACCGGGTTCATAAAGTGCATTCCCATCACCAATTCTGGACGGTCGGTGTGAGACGCAATGGATGTGATGGATATTGAACTTGTGTTGCTGGCAAGAATGGTTCCTTCTGCCGCAATCTCCGAAAGACGTTCAAAAATTTGGTATTTAAGTTCCACCCGTTCGGTCGCAGCTTCCACCACCAACTGAGCATCACCAACAGCAGCCATGTCGGTATCAAATCGAATTCGAGCCAATGTCGCGGAGGCATCCGCTTCAGATATGCGCTCCTTCTTGACCTGCCGCGCCAAGTTTTTCTCGATCACAGACTTCGCTTTATCGAGTGCAGCTTGACTAATATCGGTCAAACAGACCTGATATTCAGCTGCAGCCGCCACGTGAGCAATGCCGTTTCCCATCTGTCCAGCGCCTACAACGCCAATGGTATGTATCTCTGCCATGATCAACTCCCTTGATGCCCGTTCAATTGGGCGCGGGTCATAACGGAGGGCTAGGCCAACCTCAACTGCTCATTCCGTCCAAGCTTGCTGCAAACACTCAGACCAACGAGAATGGAAGAGTGAAATGTTCGTTACCACCGTGGCTTCAGTCCGACCCTCCCGCACAAAGCCCCACGCTACTAAAAGAGATCCGGGAAATCGGGTGTTCACCTGAATCCATTGCCTTTGTTTGCGGCGAACGTTCGATGGGATGGATTGCACACCATCTTATTGAAACAGACACGCCCAGCCGATTCGTTCGTTTGGGCGGCTGTAGAACCCTTGCCGATGCGGTGTTGCAGGTGGGTTGGGCCATCAACGCTCAGTCCCCTGGAAGCCCTGTAAGTGTGGGTGCCACCCTGGCTGCTATGGGAGAATTGACCATTGCCGTCGACGCTCGCACCGTCACATCCGATTTAGTGTTCGCTCTACGAGACGCCCTTTCAACCTTGACCGTATCGTGTACTTGGTTGGTGGCGACACTGGAAGAACAGTCAGGCCAAACTCAGGTAATCACCGCAAATAAAACAGAACCCGTCCCCAACGAGGTTCCAATCGAAGCGGCCCTGGCTGCCATCCTCCCTGGTTCTCAACGAATGGGCATTACACTCGACGACAACCATCAATCCCCCGATGCCCCCATAGGATGCGTGTCACCGCACATCGTGGCGCACATAAGAAAGCATCCCCGCCATTCCAATGATGCACTCGCCGAACACATGATCGCGCAGCACGAAGACCTTTTATCCATGGCCACAGGGAACATGAGCATTGAGATCGACAACCCCATGGACATCTTTGCTCTTCGGTTCATCGCAGAACATGGGTCGGACAGTAACTTTTCGTGTCTCGCCGCAGCCGCTGAAGCTCGTTTGCGCAACTGTCTCGGTCAACCCACAGAGGCACTTGAACGGATAGCGCAGACCCTCGGCCAAAACATGCTGGCGGATCCTGCCCATCGGGCGTTGGTGGTGTGGGCGGAGGCACGTGTACAACTCGATTTGGGAGACTCACATCGGGCGGAACAACGATTCAAGGACGCTACCCAACTGGTGCATATGTCCCGCGACTTGTCTCTGCTGGCCACCATGCACCGAAGATGGGCCGATACGTTGGCCACCCGTTTCGAACTTCAACAAGCGGTGGAAAACTACCAAGCAGCACGGGGACTCTTTCGGCGTAGAGGCGACATGGAAGGCATGGCAGCCACGTTAAGAGGCAGCGCAGACCTGGCAGTGGCTGCTGGAGAAAATATCAGTGCAGAAGCACTGTACGATCAAGCCGAAATGACCACTACATCGGACATAGAGCAGGCCAACAGACACCTGGGCTGGGCTGGGCTATTCACTGCGAAAGGACAATTGAGTCGCGCCAAAACCTATATCGACAAAGCCGCTAGGGTTGGCGACCAATGCGCATTGGTGGTTGCAAACTGCGCTCGGCGAAGAGCCGATATTTCTCTGCGCTCGGGAGATCCTGTCACTGCCGCACTTGAAGCTGAATATGCGCGGTCATTTTACGCGCAACATGGACACCATGCTGCAGCGGGTCGATGCATGCGACTGCTTGGTGATGCAGCATCCCTACAGGGGCATACCAACGAAGCCATCAACCATTATCGGCGCGCGTTGAACGCACAAATCCGTATTGGCGATATGAACGGACTACAAAGAACAATAGCCCATATTGTTGCTCTCGAAGAAGAGATGGGCGATCTTGAAAAAGCAAAGGCATTTCGCCAAATTGCAGCTCGCTTGAACCACACCCAGACTGTCAGATGATCACTGGTTTTGTCTTCCTACTGTTCACCTACTTGATTGCGTCCGTCCCCACCGGACACATCTTGGCCACACTGTACGCCGATGTAGACGTGACCCAAGAAGGCAGCGGAAATATTGGGGCCACAAACGTTAATCGCGTACTGGGAAAACGGTTCGGGATCGCAACATTGGTTGGAGATATCCTCAAGGGCCTCATCCCTGTTTTACTTGCCCCCTATGCCTTTGAATGGTTTGCCTTTCCAGGCATCGTGGCACTGACCGCATTTATCGGCCACTGTTGGCCAGCATACCTCGAGTTCAGAGGCGGGAAAGGTGTGGCGACCGCCACCGGAGTATTGGTGGGACTCGCTCCTTTTGTCACACTTCTGGTTGCGGCATGTTGGATGGTGACCTTTCTGGGGTCCAAACGTTCCAGCGTAGCGGCCATCGTATCCACCATGCTGCTTCCACTGGTGGCACTGTGGATTCAACCCGACATCGTCTGGGTCACAATCCTTTTGTCCATTGGCATCTTCGTTCGCCACCGAAGCAACATTGATCGAATCATTACAGGTGAAGAACCACCCACCACTGTGAGCTGATCAGCAATCGAAGACATCTCCACAGATGTTGTCCTCACCCTCTTCCCAGTCTGCACACCCCATGGTGTCCAGTTGGTCCAAACATTCGCCTGCTGCAGCATCATCATAGCTGCACCCGCGTTCTATCTGAGAGGCGACATCATCCGCCAAATCTTCTTCGCATTGAAGCGTGTCGCCGTCATACAAATCCATCAGCTTGTCCGGATTGCACTCCGCCCACATCGCACAAAAAGCAGCAGGGTACTCGGATTCGTAATTGGAGGAAGAGACTGGACCGCGCCCTTCATCGACCTTTGCGCAAGCGCCGAGAAACAACAGAAACGCTAGTTGCACGTCCATACCAAGTCGCAAACTTCTTCCAGTTGGCCATCAACCCAATCCTGACACCCAATTTGTTGAGCGGCATCCAAACAAAGGCTTCCTTGGTCCGCATCAAATTCGCAGCCATCTTCAACCTTTTTCGACTTTCCTTTGTTTTCGTTGGTGACCACAGCACGCTTGCATACCTCTTCGTCACCACTAAACTCATCAGAAAACTGGGAGGGATCACAATCTTCTCTGAGATCACAATACGACTCAGCATATCGAGAAACAAAAGTATTCCATTGGGCGTCGGGGTCGACCTCGACCTTCTTGCATCCAACACTCAGCAATAAGAGAGAACAACAAAAAACTCGAAACAGCACGACACATCTCCCCGTCTAGAACCGATGACAGCGTACCATAAAACACGATTTAATCCGGAACGCTGTTCCCTGAATCCAAACGGAACGGTAGTCCAGCATTCGCCCGTTCCAATGCAGCGGCTTCATCCGCGCGCATCACGCCTGCCCACCGCAAGTGTTCTAAATGTGGGACTGCTGCTCCAGGACGCCCTTTTCGAGACAAAATCTGGAGCCAAACCCGACGAAGGTGGTGTGCGTTTGGACGTTCATCCAACAAGTGTTCAATCGTTTCAGCNCCTCTGGGATCACCCGCCAGCAAACGAGCATGCGTCAATCCCGACCGAAGATTCCATGAACGAACACCACAATGTGAAAGCGCATCAGANAATGCTTTNGCNGCACGCTCTGCTTGACCAACATTAAGAAGCGCTCTCGCGTACAGTGTTTCACTTGCGCAACCGGAATGGTGTTTGTCTAAGATCAAAACCGCATCGGCAGAGCGGCCCCACCGAACCANNGCTGTGGCATATGAAAATACGCTTCCTGGCTCCTCTGCAAGCGCATGNCTGAACAACGCCTCCGCCTCTTCTTCTAAGCCCATTTCATCCATGACACGGGCCGCTTGCCNNTGCCTGTCGGGTCGTTCNGGCAAAATGGCGCGCGCCTGGTCGATGGGGGTATCGAATTCGCCTCCGAACAANGCTTCATGNAGAATATCGGTCGGATTCACCGAACTCGGTAAATCGAGTGCAATCATTCTTGCCCAAGANTCCCGTGCAAGGTCCGCATTCCCAGTCCGTTGTGCGAGACGAGCCCGGTCTCTCCAGAGCCATGGCATGGTCGGGTACACACCAATGCCTGCGGCCAACACAGCATCTGCATCATCGTAACGGCCCTGCGCCACACGAATCCGCGCCAACCACTGGAACGAGCGCCGGTTCATGTCGCGGCCTGCCGCATTTTCAAAATGCTTNGCTGCNGCATCCANCCCTTGNCCNCGATCCGCGCCCTTTTCTACGGCCTCAAACCACGCTTGCCCATCCAATCGAGACTGTTTTCCCGACCCCCAAATCCCACCGCCGCCATTGATGACTGCCACCACCAGCACCAAAACGGCCAACATTGCGAATGAGATTCCATGGCGAGTGGTTTTCGATAGTGACCGACCCACTCGTTGGGGACGAGCAAGGCCNACGATGCTCCCCATCGTCAACACCGCCAGAACGCTATGCGAACCCAGACGAAACGGGAAGTCCACCATCGCGACCGTAGNCAATGTGGTGAGACACCCCATGAATCCAGCGATCATCCATCGCCGATCTGGACGGTCACTCCANGTTCGAAATGCCTTGATTCCCACAGCAACAACCATGGCCAACGATGCCATTACCAACAGAAAGCCNATCAATCCATGCTCGACCAACAATTGAATGGGTTCGTTGTGAGCATGACTGCTGATATTAAAAGACGGATCCGTACGAACAATTTTATAGGCTTCGTTGAAACCACCCGCCCCGACACCAAGCCACAACACTTGCTTCACGATTTTTGCCGCATCGTTCAACAGGAGTGTACGACCCGTCGTAAGGTCCGTGTACCCATGCTCCACAGACACCGACACGCCTGGGTTTACCAAATCACTGAGCAAACCCAACGCTTGTTCTGGCCCAATGGCAATCACGCTGAGGGCCACAAAACCAAGCGTACAGCCCACCATGATTCGNACANTGCGGCTTCCAGCGGCAAACAACGCTGNACTCAGACCGAGTCCTGCCCCCACCACAGCACCNCGACTTCCCGCAGCCCAGACACCGAAAGTCAAAANCCCGAGAGCAACAAAGCCNANNANACGNTCCCGAACAACACCATCCTGAGTACGNACAAGCGCCAATGGCATCAACGCNGCACAAAAAGCACCGCCATGGTTCGCGTTGATGAACGGTGCGAAGAATGGTTCNGGCAGTGCGCCTGGGATTCCGCTTCCNTAAANNCTGCCAATGTTGAACACACGATGAGAAATCATGACAACAACCAGCAACACGCCGGCGCCCAAGCATGCCCANACCAGTTGTCGAACNCTTCCNGCNCGCGTCGTCCAACTGGCNACACCNAGNCCCAACAACAACAGAGAAAGGGCTTCTGCCAANCCGAGNACTGCGCCGAANGGATCGAGTGCCAATGGGCGTTTTACACCGCCNACNANATCGTGNACCGCTTGAACTGAGGAGGCCAAGTCACCGAGCAAGAANGCACGTATTTCAGGCCCCACAGGCAACAGAGGAAGCGCGGACACGAGNAACGCTGCCCACATAGAAAATTGGAGTCCCTTGTGCGNCTGAAACCGGCCACGCCTGGCCAACATGCCACCGACAAAAGCCGTCAACAAAGCCAATCCGGCGCGGGCAGGAACATGCACTGCACCAAACGCGAGCATCGCGATGGGCAGTATCAGCANCAGCCCNACAACTGTACTGGGCTGCGGTGTGCGACTTTCATTCATGGTGGGAGATGACATTGCGTGGTAGTTTGTTGCTTCAGTTACGGCATAGCTTTGCTTTTTTCTGACCCTAGCGGGCGAAAAAAAAGCAATTCTTTTCTCAAGGGACTGAACCAATCAACGGTGATTACCGATAATCGGATCAACATGTTTCAAGCAGACAATGAAAATCAGCGCGAAGCCACACTGCTTCATTACTGGCGGATTCTAAAGAAAAGACAGCTTACTGTCGGCCTCTTTTGTGGGATTTTAATGGGAACGGTNGCCATCGGNACCATGNTGTCTACCCCATANTTCGCATCGACTGCCACATTAGAAATCAGNCCAAACAACCCATCTGTANTGGGTCACGACAACATGTCCGAAGTGGTGGGNTTGAGCGCGCAAGATGANCGCCGTGCNTACTACGCGACNCAATATCGGATCATGCAGAGCCGAACNGTCATCGAAGAAACNGTTCACAGGCTGCAGGAACGGCACGGAATNACCGATTTCGATGATGTCGAAAATGTCTTCCAAGCGTTCAAACAGAATCTTGAGATCAAGCCTGAACTCGACAGCCGGCTGGTTCATGTCACCGTCGAATACCCGGACCCAGACAAAGCCGCTTTGTTCTCAAACACCCTTGCAGAGACGTACATCGAGCTGAACCTGAAGCGTTCGTTGGACACATCTCAAAGTGCGTTTACTTGGCTGAGCGAGCAACAAGAAGTCTACCGTCAACGAAAGTATGAATCCGATCAGAAGGTTCATGACTTCAAATATGAGAACAAGCTCGAAGAGGTAGAAGCCGTTCAAGGTACATTGTCGGAACTTCGTTCCAAACTGAGTACCACACATGCCGAACGGATCAGTCTTGAAGCCACCTACGATCGCGCGCGGAGCTTGGCATCCGCCAACGCTTGGACGGGTCTGGCTACACACCTGAGTGAGCAAAGCCCTGTTCTACAGACCTTGCTTCAGACCATGCGCACGGCAGAGCAAGAGCGAAACACGCTTTCAGCACGGTACCTGCCCGATCACCCGAAGATGGTTCGAGTGGAGGCAAAGGTTGAAGGCCTTCGGACTCAGATGAAGGCGCAGGTCCTCCAATTGATGAGTGGGCAGCAGACCGAAATCAAAATGATCCGTGAACGGGAAACAGCGCTTGCAAGAGAAGTCGATTCCATCGAAGACGCGCTTAAAGGCTTAGAGAAGAAGAATATTGAGCTCGACTTCCTACAGGCTGCCGCGGCGAAAAATGCGGGTTTGTTTGAAAACCTCGACACCCGTATGAGCGAAGTTGACCTGGCATCCTTGGTCCAGTCCAACAACATTTGGTTTATTGATACGGCGGTAGCAAGTGCCGAAAAGGTGCGTCCTCGGCTAACCACCAACCTACCCATGGCCTTTTTGGTGGGTCTACTTGGTGGTGTCGCTCTCGCATTCTTCATGGAGTACGTAGACTCCACGATCAAGAGCCGCGAAGATTTGGAAGAAGTCGTTGGCGTGCCCTTCTTGGGCGCAGTCCCCGTTCTCACGTCATCGGATCTTCTTTCGTTGGAAAGCGACCGAGATCGCTCTATTTACGTTCATGCCCGCCCGCGCTCTACCGCAGCCGAGGCGTTGCGCAGCATTCGCACAAATATTCTTTTTCGCACACCCGACAAACGCCCACAAAAGCGCCTATTGATTGCGTCCGCTGTTCCACGGGAAGGAAAGAGTTTCATCTCTTCCAACCTCTCGGCCATCATCGCNATGACCGGCAGCCGTGTGTTGTTGATCGATGCCGACCTTCGGCGCCCGAGTCANCACAAACTGTTCGGACAGGTCAATGAGCGCGGGTTGAGTTCAGTTCTTGTTGGCGATGCTTCCTTAGAACAGTCTGTGATTCACACCCATGTGCCTGGCTTGGATCTGTTGCCTTCAGGACCGCGTCCACCCAACCCTGCAGAGCTTCTTGGTTCGACTCGGATGAGCCGTTTCTTGGACACGCTTACTGATTATGATTTCGTGATTGTCGACTCCAGCCCCATTGGCGCTGTTGCGGACCCACTCATTCTGTCGCGCTTTGTTGATGGGGTACTGATGGTCGTCGAGTCCAACAAGACCAATCGTGATCACGTACTCCAATGCCGCACCCGTATGGCAGAGGTAGAGGCCAACATCCTGGGCGCCATCGTCAACAAGTTGGATATCCGACGTACTGGCTACGGCTACTACTACTACTACGATTACAACTCTACGTATGGCGATCCTCCAGAGGAACGTCAAACAGGCTGAGGTTCGAATGCGCACATTCCTGATCGCTTTCGCGCTTGCATTCTTTACGGGGATCGCACTGACTTGGGTGATCCGGAATCTTGCCATTAGAGCGGGTTTGTACGACAAACCGGAAGGTCGCAAAATCCACAGCCAGCCCATCCCACGACTGGGTGGTATCGCCGTCGCCATTGCCTTCTTTGTGCCCATCGTTGGCTTGGCACTGTGGAACAACGATATTTCTGCAGCGTTCTTCGCCGAACGCGGCCTATTGATATCCCTGACCGGTGGTGGTGCACTGATTCTGGCATTGGGCATTCATGATGACCTCAAGGGTGCAGGCGCCCTGATCAAACTGATTGGTCAGATCACCGCAGCCATGGTGGTGTTCCATGCTGGGGTTCAAATCGATGTCATCAGCATCCCCTTTGTGGGCTACATGAAGCTCGGCCTGTGGTCTTTCCCTTTCACCATTTTTTGGATCGTTCTCATTACGAATGCGTTGAACCTGATCGATGGTTTGGATGGTTTGGCGGGTGGTGTCGCAACCTTAGCGGGCCTTACACTTTTTGTAATGAGCCTTGTCCAAGGAAACGTAGTGGGCGCGCTCGTGATGGTGTCCATGGTCGGAGCAACGCTCGGATTCTTACGATTCAATTGGAACCCAGCCAGCATATTCTTGGGTGACACAGGCTCTTTGTTTTTGGGCTTTTTGTTGGCTACCGTCAGNGCACACGGCTCTCAGAAGAGCTTTGCCCTGTTCTCCATCGTTGCCGCCTTTGTAGCGCTTGCTCTCCCAATATTTGATCTCTCCATGGCTGTGATCCGACGGTTCCTTACCGGGAAAAAGATCTTCGGGGCGGATCAGTACCACATCCACCACCTCTTGCTTCGCAAGGGTTTGAGTCAGCGTCAAGCTGCGATCACCCTGCTTGGCGGAGCGACGATTTTGGGTGGATTTGCGCTGGTCCTCATCTACAGCTCCGACCGCATCTCAGCCCTTAGCATTGTTGCCCTGGCTGCCCTGACTGTCGTTGTGATTCACTTTCTTGGGTATGCCGATATCATTCGTGCAGGCCGACGCTCAATGCTGTTCGGAAAGTTAGAAGAAGCCGCACGAGAACGTGCTTTAAGGGTCGATGAGATCCGAGCGCAGATGCTTGAAGCCGCCGATGAAGAGGACCTCTGGCGATACCTTGTTCCTGCTGGAAAAGCGCTGGACTTGGAAACATTCCGTTTCAATGTGCTTTCCACCGATGGTCCTGGGGTGGAGAAGAAAAGCTTGGAGTGGAAACGCAGTCGTGCGGGTGAAGGAAACTCTGTCCACATTCAAACCATGGTCAAAGCCGAATATACCGTTGCTGCAGGCAAGGTTATTTTCGGTACGCTTCAACTGGAGTGGTTGCAGGAAAACAGCATTTTCGACCCCCACCAACATGCTCTCGGTCGAATCTTGGCGGATGCGCTAGCACAGGCGATATGCGCCCTACGGGGCTTGACTCCAGTAGAACACCGAAAAGACTTGCGGGCCTAAGCCGCTCCTGAGGGCCAAACCATTACCAGCATTCGCCAACGCTTGTGGGAAGCCACGCTGCTATCGCTCCCCAAACGGCCAGACATTCTGGCCATTCAGATGGCTGCAGGCTTCATCTTGTTGTCTGTGTTGGCAGGAATCATGTTTTTGGTACCGCCTCTACAGGTGGCCGTAAGTGTCGCGTCGATTTTGATCGTGATCTATTTCTTTACACGGCCCCTGTTCGCGTTGTTCGCCATCTTTGCTTTGCGCGGTGTTCTGGACTTGCTGTGGTGGATCCCAGGCACCATCGCGGGCCTGAATATGCTTCAACTGTTCTCCGCATCTGTGTTCATCCTACTTGCGACACAGCTATTTTTGGACCTGAAACGTCTACAGTCTCACCCATGTTTCAAACTGTTGTTGGGCTATTTGGTCTTGATGGCAATCGCAGTCCTGCGATGTGAAGACATCCCACGAAACGTGGACAGCATTGTCCGATATACCAGTCCCTTCATTCTGTTTTTCATGGTGTCGATCTACTTCGACAAACAAAAACTTCGAATGTCGTTGCTCACGATCATCGGCCTCATTGGCATCATCCCGTTGATCCTGAGCATGTACCACATCGCCAGTGGCCAGATGAATACCTACACCCTGCATGGGTATGGACGTCTGTTGGGTGGTTATAAAAACCTTCACAACATGGCTTTGATGACACTGCTGTTCGTCACCATCTGGATCTTTTGGTTGAGCAAAGCCCGCACACTGTTCCATTCGCTCATCTACCTGGGACTGATCGGTCTTGGAACACTCACACTGTACAAGACATACATCCGAACCGGCCTGTTGGGCTTTGCCATATTCATTGGAATGCTGCTCTTGATGCGCAAAAACTATCGAGTCTTGGCATTCGCCATCGCTGGGTTGGCGACATTCATTCTCTTCAGCTCCGACATGCAGGATCGCTTTGGCGATCTGCTCTTGCTGTTTGATTCGGACAACATCGCACTCGACAAACGCAAACTGGGTTCCGGCCGATGGGGAATTTGGTCCATGTCCATGTCAGAATTCCTGAAAAGACCCGCATGGGACATGATCTTGGGACCCGGACTTGGGGCACAGCGAGAGATGACTCTGGATTGGGTGAAGTTGTTTCACTCTCACCACATCACGTTGGATCCCCACAATGATCTGCTGTTGCTTCTGTACCAAATTGGACCCCTTGGCGTGCTGATCTATCTGGGTTTTCAGTGGAAAGTATTTGAAGCTGCACTCAAGGTGCGCAAACTGGCCACAAACGATCCGTTCGCCATGCACCTTGCCAACTTTGTGGCCGCACTCACCGTCATGGTCGTGTGTACCAACGCAGTCTCCAACAGCTTCGTCCATCGGACATCACCGGGTTGGTACTACTGGTGTATTTGTGGACTCCTATTTGCCGAATACAATCAACTGACCCAAAAGAACAACCTTGCTTCCAAAGTGAAGCCAGGAGAACTTGAAGCCATTGGCGAAAAGCCACAACCTGCGATGGCATGATGAACGGTTCAATTCTGCTGCGCAGTGGCATTCGAGGAGCGCTATTTGGCGCATTGCTACTTTCCATAGAGGAAGTCACCAACTTCTTGGTCGATCAACCCGCACTCACGCTCAGCGAGCTTGGAAGTCTGCTTGCTTGGTATGCGGGAGCCATGGCCATTTTAGGCCTATCTCTATTTCGGCTGCGGACACCGCTTGCCCACATACTCGGCCTGCTGGCAGCAACCGGTGGATTTATGGCTGGTGGAAAGATCGCTGAAGAGCTTTGGTGGAAGGACTTTAGTCAAACTGGAGCCAATGCAGTGGGCTATCCCTTGGGCTTCTTGCTGGCCTCAGCCGGACTCTGGCTCACACTGCGCTTCACTCGAAACCATCCGAGCATCCGTACAGCACTCACGTGGTCAGGCCTGATATTCGTCCCCGCGTTCCGTGCCATGAACATCAATGCATATGGCTCCCCTCTTCACCCCGACGCATTAATGGCAGATGCCGTATTGCTGGCCGTATGTGGCGTGGTGGCACTGTTGAGTTGGCGGTGGCATACCCGCATGGCATCCACTTCAGCCGTGGCAGTCGTGGCATTGTTGGTCGGAGGCGGAACGGTTTCTGTACAGATGGCAACCGCTACGGTTTTGCCGCCTCCCGCGAAGGAGAAATCCGCGCCAGATGTGCTGCTGGTGGTCATCGACACGCTTCGGGCAGATCACGTGGGCGTATATGGGCATTCTGTGGACACCACACCCAACTTGGATGCCTTTGCAGCCCAAGGCCTTCGTTACACGCAAGCTGGGTCTCCCGCGTCTTGGACCCTGCCCAGCTTTGGAGCATACGTGACGGGTCGATATCCATCGGGCCATGGTGCTGGGATCAATACAGGCGAGAAAAACACCCAATCCGGACTTGACCCAGATGTACCCACATTGGCCGAACAACTCCAAAATAAGGGTTACCGAACAGGGGCCATCGTCACCAATCCATACCTGAAAGACAGTTTCGGCTTGTCCCGCGGCTTCGATACGTACTCAGATGCATTGGGCCTCGCCCATACGCCAATGTTCATCCAACCACTTCGAATGCTGAAAATTCCGGTGATGGGCGGCCGATACTTTTATCGCCCAGCGGACATGATGGTGGACGAAGCCCTTACATGGTGGGATCAGATGGAGGGCGGTTCGCGATTTCTTATGCTCCACCTGATGGATCCACACGACCCCTACAATCCGCCACAGACCAGTGTGGATGAAATTGGAACGCCCCATAAGATGGAGGTATTGAATCAATACGATCAAGAGATTCATTTCACAGATCGGGAACTGGGCCGATTGCTCTCCCATGTGGATGAAAACACGATTGTAATCGTCACCTCTGATCATGGAGAGACGTTCGGAGAACACGACGACCCCTACCCCAACGACCACTGGCCTTTCACTCGACATGGTCACACCTTGTACCAAGAGTTGCTTCATGTCCCACTGTTGATTCGGGGACCGGGTATTCAGCCAGGAGTCGTCGACCGACCCGTGCGAGCATTCGACGTGGTCCCGACGATCTTGGCTTTGACAGAGTCCAAACCCATGGAGACCCATGGCGATCCCTTGTGGGAAGTTTTGGGTGGTCGAGCAGAGGGGGCAGACCGAGGAGTCGGAGCCCAGGCGATGCGGTTTGGTACCGAAAAGCGGTCGGTACGACTTGAGAACATGAAACTCATCGAAACCAGATGGGGAAATGAGTTGTATGACTTGTCCACAGATACATTAGAAATCGACAACCTCGCCCATAGCCACCCTCAGGAAGTAGAACGGCTACTCAACTACCTCCCACCAGTCAGAGAAGGCGGGCAAGTAAACGAGATCGATGAAGAGACACGGCGACAACTGGAAAGCCTTGGCTATATGCAGTAGTCAATCGGCTTCACGGCTCTGCACCCAAAAAAGACAGACTCAGTTGGATTCAGGGGTGGGACATTGCTCCCAAACTGCCTGCATCGTACCTTCCCAGGAGTCTCGCGCAGGCCATGCTCGTTTCAGTTTCTGACTCAAGAGAACGAAACCATAGGCTTCATCTTCATCTTCGCAAAACAATATGCCCGACAGGGTCAACACACCTTGAATAGTACCGGGTTTAAGCCGCACATAGCCCAAGTATTCCGCTTCCTTATTTCTCGGCTGAACGCCCCCAGGCAATCCATAAATGGAAAGACTTGAAAGTCCCTCCCACTGCCACTTCGGGTGATGGTACAAGGCGTTGTAAACAGCCGCCACCTGCTTCGCCGTCAAGCGTGCATTTCGTGCCAACCCTGAACCGTTGTAAAACTTCGCACCCTCCAAAGAAATGCCATGGTCCTTCAGCGTTTTCTCCAAAAGGCGTACCGCGCCTTGTGAACTTCCGTCCTTTAAAGCTTTGCGTGCAGCCAAACGCAACAACTGCTCAGCAATCTGATTGTTGCTGTATGCATTCATGCGACTCAGTTGAAAGCCCACTGGGTCTGACCGGTGGGTGACAAGCCTCTCCACTGTTGTAGGAGTCTTCCCGCTCTTTACCTCACCCTCAATGCTCCCACCCAATGTTTCAAACAGAGACTTAAAACTATGGGCCACATAGGGTGTGGGCTTATCCACGCTCAAGTACGAGTAATGACTGCTTGCATCTGAAGCGATGCTGCCGCTAACCGTAATGATATTGGAGTCTTTCCGCGCAACCTCTAAGGACGTCTTACTTCCAGGCTCTCCCGTCAACGCGGTGTTCTCAAAACTAAAATAGCTGTCGGGCACACTGATGCGGACTTCACTGGACGCCCCCACTTCTTTTCCAGGCTGAACCAGTACAGTCACGCTGTTGTAGTTCAGAGGAAAACCACTGATGGGTGCTTCATATGGGGGCGCTCGATCCGTGTCGGTCCCTCCAGCCCAACCTGGAATTGATGACCCATCGCCCAGGATAGATGGATCCACGATCAAATCACCCGTGACTCGTTCCACACCGGCAGCATAAACATCCGCAGCGAGCTTCCACAAGCGTTCGATCACCATGGTTGGGTCGCCACCACCAACCATATACAGGTTTCCCTCAAGCACCCCATCTGTAATGGTTCCGTCGTAGTTCACATGAGTCACCAGTGTGGTTTTGGGACCCAAATGTTCCAGAACAGCCAATGTGGTGATCACCTTTTGAACCGATGCTGGATTGATCGGTACGTCCGCCTGGTGGCTCCACAGTTCCTCACCTGTCTCCAGGTTCCAAACCAACCCCCCTACTTCTGCCCCCTCCATAAAGGGTTCTTGCAACACCAAATCCATCTTCTCTTGAAGAGTCAACGGTTCAGCCGCATCTGCTTCACCCTCAACAGGTTGAGCATCAGCATCGCTGGGACTGGCCAGGGCTGATGAAGTGCAAACGCACAGAGCCAGCCCGAAGAGAACCTTATGCACTATTTGGCCGAGATCGCCAGTCGTCCACCAACACAGGCCTTGCCATCACCATGAAACACTGTCGTCGTTCCACGCCCACCGCTCTTATCGAGAACAGGTGGAATAATGGGCGTCTTGCGTGTCGCAAAGATCAGGTGTGATCGGTAGGAGTTGTACCCATACCGGAAGGTCAAATCACCCGTTCTGTTCTTCTTAATGGCCGCTTTCAAGTCTGGTTGGCAGCGGTTGGCAAACATGGGAATCGGTTCTGTGTATTCACCATACAAGTCCACCTTCCAATTCTCAGTGTCGTTGGCAAAAAAGTGGTACGGAATACCGGAAGACTCCATGATGACATGGGTGCTGCGATTCATGATGATGCTACGAATATCGTCAAAGTTTCGGTTGTACATGAGGTATGACGCCGCCTTGAGGAATGTGACCATTTCTCCCTGGGACTCGATGTAGGGCACCAAACCGCGAGACCTCGTGAGGGCGCCATCGGCAATGTTTCCGGAAAAGTAGATCATGCTCTGTGTACGGTGAGGACTTGGTACAAGNTCAGAGTGCTTTCGAAACACCACNTCTACCGCCNTNGGGCCNCCCTTGTTCCCTTNGCGATCAACCACTNTCCNGTCTTCAGAAAGGGTCACATGACGAGCAGAAATCAGATCGTTCCCTGTGCGTGCAAGAAACACAAATAGGGCTGAACCAATGCCGTTGTAAGCATTGTCCCCCAAACGGTTGCCTCCATATTCACCGGACATCTCTCGGGTTCTGAAGAAATTCACGCCCAAAATCGTATTGAGCGCCTTGCGAAGTGAACCCAAACCTTGGGCGATGTTGCCTTCACCCGGTTTCTCCATCAGCTCACCAATGGACTCAAGACCGGCCAAAATATAGTTTGGTCTGTCCGGGAAGAAGTTCACACCGTTGGCGATGTCAGGCCCTGAGAAGGGGTAAAACAGTGTGGAGTTCGGCAGGTCGAGATTTTTCTCTGCCCACTCTCGAGAAGGCTTTAGTGTCTTCTTCTCAAACTTGGCCCACCCAGCACTCAAACGTTCAGAGTGATGTGTCCATGTTCGACCACCTGGGGCAGTCTTGTCATCCAGCAACGGTAGCCCGCCCATCCACAAGGCCAAGTCCGTGAGGTCATCGTTGCGTTCTCGATAATCCAAAGATGGAGCCAAGTGAAGTGGCCGATCAGGGGCCGAACTGGAAACCGCCTGAATGAGGGGCAGGATGTCTTTCACTGTACTCTGTGTGGTCGATCCCACTCGGATGGGTCCTGTTCCCTTGAGCAAAGCACCAACGGCACTGTGGTCAATTGCGCCACCTTCAGCGGCACAAATTGAATGTGTGAGACATTTTTCATCTTTGCCTGTCGACCACTCGTCTCCGTTGAAAACGGTAAGGCCTGTTTTTGAGAGCCAAACGCTCGTCGCACCTTCCGTCACGGATAGCTGACCTTCGCCACGACCCAAGCTCAGTTCTACAACGCGCTCATCGTCAGCAGAAGTTCCCATCAGCACAATCGTTTCAGCTTCACCTCCAGCAGCCAAAACAGCATCAATGGTGTCGTTCTCTGTCACAGCAATGCGAGCGCCCTCCCCTTCTTTCACGGTTCTGGTTGCTGGCGAGGCCGCATTCTTGGCCGACTCTGGCAAAGCNATCGGTGAAAAACCNTCGGTCAGTGGCANCAGGCTGCTTCCCAGCACTGCACTCCCCATTGCACCCGCAGTCGAANNACTGACACCCTTGGAGGTCAACCAACGACTAAGAGCAACNGCNACGGCGGGATTGCCTTCTGCCCGCAAAAAGTTCGCTTCGCTGCCCAAGCCTAAGTCGGCAACAGAACATGCATCCCACAGTTCTTTTCGTTGCGTTTTGCTGATCACATCGCTTGTGCTCAAACTGGCAGCGGAACTTGAACAGGACAGCTGGTCTGCCACCAAGGACTTGCCTTCCTCAGACTCTTTGCCCACAAACTCCGGAGGCGGAGAAGAACACGTTTCTTGAAGCACACCCAAAACTGCGCCGCCATCTTGGCTTGCCGATGCACCCCATGAACTCTCCAACGCTTCCCAATCACAACTCGGACCGCACCCTGGCAGAAGGGTCATCATACCTACACCGACTGAAACCACCGCACCCAGACTCAATCCAGTACGAAGGTGAAGGCGTGGGCTTTTCTTTGTGTTCGACTGTTCGTTCTTCATGATTCCTCAGCGACAATTCTTGCCAATAAATTCTGTGCCATCTGAAATGGCCTCTTCCATCCCGGGGAGAATACAGCCTGCGCCTGATCATGGGGAAGCCCCGTTTGTCGTATAGTGTCGGAAATCTTCTTTAAGAAACACATAAGAGGCTAAATTCATTGGAAAATAACAGTTCAAAAGGCCACCTCGGCCTGTACTCCGGTATGGGTCTTGTGATGGCAAATATGATCGGCGCGGGCGTCTTGCTTAGCGCCGGATTTCTCGTCCAAAACCTAAGTGCCGCAATGGTTTTACTGGCGTGGGTTGTAGGAATGGGTCTGGCACTCTGTGGGGCACTCGCGTATGGCGGATTGACCCGGGCTGTTGGAAAGTCTGGTGGAGAATATCGGTTCCTTTCAGATATTCTGCACCCCATCTTGGGGTGTGCAGCAGGCTGGGGTTCCTTATTCATCGGCTTTGCGGCACCAACGGCCATCAATGCCATCGCCATCGGTCAGTTCGGCGCTACGCTCGACCTGCCCCTCGACCCCCAACTGATCGCAGTCAGCGCAGTGTTGGGTTTGGTCATCATGCATTCCATCAAGATGCGCACATCTCGCAATGGGCAAAACTTGTTGATTGGAAT
>PALY01000133.1 GCA_002707085.1 Deltaproteobacteria bacterium | reverse complement strand
GCGCCCCCGGTTGGACTCGAACCAACGACCCTCGGCTTAGAAGGCCGATGCTCTATCCAGCTGAGCTACGGGAGCGTTGCCGTGCCTTAACTAGACTTTGTCTCGGCTGCCCGTTCTGTTACGTTTAAGTTACAGGAAAGGAAAGGGGGGCCTCGTATGAACTACAAGTCACTGGGGCGTACGTTGAGGACTGCCCGAAAACGGCTTGGACTAAGCCAGTTTGAAGTCGCAGACATCATGGGTTGTAGTCGGGCTCAGGTCGACAATATTGAAGTGGCGCGCCAACGTGCGCCATTGCACCGCTTGGAAGATTTCTCCAAGGCAGTTGGACTGAAACTAACGGTGCGAATCCACCCAAAGAAAGACGGCGATACAGCGGTTCAAATCGATAAAAAACAAGCTCCGATCCTTCGGGCGACCACCGCCTTGGATGAAGAAGATTTGGCCCTGGTTCAAGCTCTTGCTGAGCTGCTCCCATGTCTTCCGTCCAACATTCGTGGAACCTTGGTGGGCATCGTGAATCTATGGTCTGAGCGATACAGCAAGACGGATGAAGTCGGCACACTCGTCGGTTGATTGCACCCATTGCCATTTTGGGTGGCACTGGAAAACACAATAAGCCTGTTGCGATCTCCCTGATTGATCCTATACATTGCAGCGGAGTGGCGGGGAGCTAGTCGTTATTTTTTTGGGGGATCGGTCTCGGTGAAGAGATGGGTTCATTTGTTGCTTGAGTCTCGTGCGCGTGCCCTCGCGTGCGTTCTTGCGTGCGCGAGTACAGCGATTGGCTGCCAAGAAAATGGCGTCACGAAGTTTAATAATGACCCCGATGCGACACTGCGTTTTCCTGCCGAAGGCGACGAGTTGGCCCTGGATGAACCCTTTTTGGCCACTGGAACTGTGGATGACGACGACCATTCCACATCGGACTTGATCGCCCGTTGGTATGTGAATGGTGAACTTGGCTGTGAGTCCACACCTGAACTGGATGGGGACGTAGAGTGTGAACTGGTGGTGGACAGTGCAGAAGCCACAGTCCGCCTGGAAGTGCGTGACCCGATGGGTTCCACCGGTGAAGACACCGTGAAAATCACAGCCATCCGAAACAACTTGCCGACCATTACGATGGAAACACCCTTTTCGGGAATGGCCTACTATCGAGACAAGAAAGTACAGTTGTTGGGAACCATCTGGGATGCTGAAGATGACCCTAACGACTTGAGTATTCTTGTTGAATCCGATGTGGATGGGGCCTTTTCAGTGACCGTGCATGACGACGGTATGATTACGGGTTCCCAGTTCATGACCGAAGGCGAACACATCCTGTCGATTCGGGTTGAGGACAGTCACGGTGGTGTGGCGCTGGAAGAGATTTTTGTCACCGTTGGTGGCCCGAACACACCGCCCACATGCAGCATTATCGCTCCCGCCAATGGCTCAGCAGTCGATGTTGTTGAGACAGTCGTGTTGGAAGGCGTCACGAATGATGTCAACGTGGGTTCAGAATACCTTGAGATCACCTGGGTGAGCAGCCTGGAAGGCGTACTCGGAACCAGCGAGGCCGATTCGGCCGGGCAGACCATTTTGCCCGTTACCGGCATGCGGCTCGCAACCCATGTGGTGACAATGCAGGTTGAAGATGAAGTGGGCGGCCGCTGTTCAGACTTCATCATGCTGACAGTGGGTGAACCACCTGATGTGATTGTTACATCGCCCGAAGAGGGGGGCGTGTATGGCTACGGGCTGCCTCTCCCCATCGAAGCGACTGTCGTGGATGGTGAAGATAGCCCCGACTCCATTGGCCTAGAGTGGTCAAGTTCATTGGATGGCGTGTTCTCCGAACAAGGCGCTGATTCTACCGGTGAAGTTGAGTTCGTGATTGATACGCTCAGTCCAGGGCCTCAAAGCATGACGGTCACAGCCACCGACATGGGCGGATTGTTCTCTACTGAAGTTGTGAACTTTATCGTCAATGAACTGCCATCAGCCCCCACAGTTCAAATCACGTCCATTGCGGATGCTGAGTGTGCGGGTGTGGACCTGTTTACTACGGATGATCTGTTTGCATGTGTGACCGAGGATAGTGTCGACCCCGATGGCGATCCAATCACGTACTCCTACACTTGGTATCGCGACGGTGAGTTGGTTCCCGAAATGACCGACTCGCGTTTGTCTGCTTCTGCGACACTGCGGGATGAAGAATGGCGAGTGATGGTGACCCCGGCGGACTCATTGAGTGATGGCTTTGCTGGACACGATTCCACCATTATTCGCAACACAGCACCTGTGATTTCCGATCTTATTGTGGACCCCGATCCGTCCAGAACAGATGATGATCTGACCTGTGCATTGGGCTTGTCTATTGAACCCGATGGGGATGAGCTGTCGTACAGCTACACCTGGCAAGTCAATGGGTCGACATCCGCGGAAACATCTGCGGTGTTGCCAAGTACCTTCCACCAGAAGGGCGATGCGGTCAGTTGTGCTGCGACTCCATGGGACGGTACGGACTGGGGACCGGAAACGGCATCTTCGATTCGCCTTATTTCCAACTCAGCGCCGAGTGTTGCAGAAGTATCCATTTCACCTGAAGTGGTCTCCACAGGCGATGTGTTGAGTTGTTCATACGATGGCTTTTATGACCCAGATGGTGAAGAAGAACCTGACCTTTCCACCTTCTCGTGGCAGATAAATGGTGAGTTTGCCGGTGAGGGCTGGACCCTGGACGGTGGTTTTTCAGGAGGCGATTTAATCACATGTCTGGTCACCCCATCTGACGGTGAAGATGAGGGCGAGGTCGTCGATGCGAACACCGTGGTCTCAAACACCTCTCCCACGATTTCGGGTGTTGAAATCACGCCAAGTGGAGCCCTTTCTACCGATACACTGAGCTGTTCGTGGACCGGTTGGTATGATTTGGACGGAGACGCAGACCTTTCTCGTGTTGAATGGTCGGTCAATGGCGAGTCGGTCAGTACTGGCTCCACTTTGTCGTCGATGTTTTCCGGTGGTGATTTGGTCACATGTACGGTGACCGCATTTGATGGGACCGCGAGTGGTACGGAACTGGCGACCTCCATCACCATCGTGAACACGCCACCATCAGCTTCTGCGGCGGTGATCAGCCCATCTCCGGCGACGGTGTTGAACACGCTTACATGTGAAGCCGAAGTGTATACCGACCCAGATTCAAGAGATGAAGACCTCTCTACCCGCTTGTGGACGGTCAATGGAGTCGAAGCAGGAACATCCCCAACACTGGCTGGAAGCTTCGCCGGTGGTGATGTCGTCCAATGTACACTGACGCCTTTTGATGGCCATGACACGGGTCCATCCGTCACCACGAGTGTGACCATAGAGAACACGATTCCGGTCATTCCATGGGTCTTGGCAGGTCCCGATCCGGCCACTGCCGCAACCCCGTTGACTTGTGTTTGGGGAGAAATGGTTGACCCAGATGGTCACCCAGAGACTGTGTCCATTGAATGGACCATCAATGGTGAGTTGGCATCGATAGAGGCTGAGTTGGTCGGTGGATTTGGTGCCGGAGATGATGTTGTTTGTACGGTCACTCCTTACGATGGCTACGATTATGGCGCCCCGGTCTCTGATTCTGTGACCATTGAGAACACCCTGCCAACCATTGGCGATGTCACCATCACACCCGATCCCGCCGTCGCATCCGACGAACTGCTGTGCAGCTGGGATGGCTACTACGATGCCGATGGTGATGCGGACGCCTCAATGGCGAGTTGGGCCATTAATGGTCTTTTTGCTGGAATCGGACCGGTCCTCACGGGTGGATATGTGTACGAGGACGTGGTGTCCTGTACCGTTATTCCTTCGGATGGCTGGGATTCGGGTGATGCTGTGGTTGCAACAGTATCCATCGACAATACGCCTCCAATCGTTGAAGGTGTGAACATCACCCCAGTGGATGCAACGGTCGATTCGACCCTTACATGCGACTACGATTTATTCTATGACGTAGACGGTGGTTCTGATGAGTCCACCATGGTGTGGTTCGTTGATGGTGTTGAAGTCGGTACTGGTCCTACACTGAGTTCCGGTTTTGTCGGTGGACAGATGGTCCATTGCTTGGTCACACCATCAGATGGAACCGATTCAGGCGATACGGTGTCGGGCGAACTCGAGATTCAAAACACCGCCCCCAGTGTGTCTGCGGTACTGCTCACGCCTGTGGCGCCCAAAACAGGGGACACGGTCACTTGCGACTGGCTTGGGTACGATGATGCGGATGGACACGCGGACATTTCATTGGTCACCTGGACTGTTAATGGTGTGGAAGTATCGACAGACCGAACCATCACGGGCGGGTTTTTGTCCGGTGATGAACTGGGTTGTACGGTCACCCCATACGATGGTTTGGGTGAAGGTGAACCGGTCAGTCGGGTCGTGGAAGTCGTGAATGCACCACCGACCATTATGTCCGTCACAGTGGTTCCGTATACACCGGTGGCTGCGGATACCCTGACATGCAGTTGGTCTGGGTACTCCGATCCGGAAGGTGATGCCGACATGTCGCTTCCAGTTTGGAACGTAAACGGTGTACCCGTTGGTTCTGGCACCGAGCTTATTGGCGGATTTGTACACGAAGACATCGTGGAATGTGTGGTGACCCCATCGGATGGTGAGAGTTCAGGGATTCCTGTTTCTGGCTCTGTTTCTGTGGACAACACAGCGCCCACTGTGGTGTCGGCCAGCATCATTCCAGAACCGCTGTACCGGAACAACGATCTGACCTGCGTTTGGGAAGGGTATGAAGATGCCGATGGCGAAACGGACGCGTCTACAGTTGTCTGGAGAGTAGAAGGTTCTCCGGTTGCCACCGGCCCTGTGTTGTCGGGTGGAACTGCAGACGAGTTGGACGATATCTCCTGTTCGGTCACGGCCTTTGACGGCACAGATACCGGCAATACAGTCACGGGCTATGGAAGCATTTCACCGTCAATTCCATCCATTACCGGTGTCACGATTACACCATCACCCGCGTACAAGAACAGCACGCTGACCTGTACTTGGGAAGGCTACTACGATGCCGATGGTGACCCAGACTCTACGTGGGTCAGGTGGTACCACGAGGGCGAAACGGTTGGAACCGACTTTGAGTTGGAATCCACATTTGTACCTGGCGATGAAGTCCGGTGTCGGGTCGTTCCATTCGATGGCATGCACGAAGGTGCAGAATGGAATCAATGGGTAACCATTGAAAATGCGCCTCCGGTGGTCGAAGAGGTCACATTGAGTCCAGACCCCGCCTATGAAGGCGATGTGCTGACTTGCACTCCGGGAGCGACGACAGACCTGGATGGTGGAACGTTCTTTGTTCACCGCTACAGATGGTGGATAGATGATGAAGAAATGGAGTGGCCAAGTTCGTCATTGAGTTCCGCTTATTTTGATAAAGGCCAAGAGGTTCGTTGTGCTGTAAATGCGGATGATGGGCTCGATGAAGGTGACTACACAGACTCCAATACGGTGTACATCTCCAACAGTCTGCCTGTCGTTGACTTGATTGAATTGACGCCCGATGGGGCCGATACCACCGATACCTTGGTGGCTACAGTGACAACCTCGGATGCGGATGGGGACGAGGTCATTGTTTCCTACGATTGGTATGTAAACGACATTCTGGTTTCCACTTCACCGGTGTTGAATGGCGAGATCTACTTTGACAAAGGCGATAGGGTCTATGTGGAAGTGGTGCTGTTTGATGGCGAAGATGCCGGTGATCCAACGACTTCAGAAACGATCGAGATTCAGAACACACCTCCATCTGCGCCAACGGTAACGGCTTCACCGATCGATCCAGTCACAGGGCAGGACGATTTGTTGTGTGTGGTGGACAGTGGCTCCTCGGACATCGATGGGGACTCCTTCTCGTATGAGGTCACGTGGAAACGCGATGAGTTTGAAGTCATGGGTGACATGACCACAACACTCACAGGAGATGGTGTTTATCGGACAAACATCAAAGCGTATGAAGTTTGGACGTGCCTCGTTCGTGCCAATGATGGTGACGATTTGGGTGAAGCTGGAACGGACTCTGTGACGGTTCAAGCCATCTTCGAAGGGTGGGAGACCGTAGATACATCTCTTGCAGATGCCGACCGATTCATCATCGGTGAAGACAGCAAAGATTATTCTGGTCGTACGGTGGCTTGGGCTGGTGATGTCGATGCTGACGGCAGAAGCGACATCTTGGTGGCGGCCCCAGATAATGACGATGCCTACACATCTGCAGGAAAAGTGTATTTGGTGCGAGCCGCGGACATGGGTTCCGAAACTACGATTCCACTCAATGACGTTGGTATTGCCTGGACGGGAACCGCAGAAGGAAACAACCTTGGTGGCTATGTCCAAAGTCGTGCCATTGCTTCTGCTGGAGATGTGGACGGCGATGGGTTGGATGACTTCTTGATTGGGGAGCCATTGTACGAAGACCCTGACACCAGCCGACCAAATGGTCGAGCATATCTGATGTTGGGTGGCTCAGTGTCTGTGTACGGATCTCCATTCATTCCAAGCGTTGATACGGAAGCAGGCATCATCTTTGAAGGCCCCAACTATGGTCAACTGGGCCATTCTGTAGAGTCAGCCGGAGACGTGGATGGCGACGGAATACCGGATGTTCTGATGGGCGCCCCCAATGCTTCTGGTGGCCGCGGTGTCACCTACTTGTTCTGGGGTGAGGATCTGGCGGTGGCTGGAGATACTCTTTGGGTGGAGGATGACGCGAGCGTACAATTTACAGCTGAATCTCCGGGTGATGAAGTCGGGCTTCGTGCCACTACAGCCGGAGACGTAGATGGAGATGGTCTGGCGGATCTATTGGTGGGAGCGCCTTCAAACGATGTGGGTGGTGAGTCCAGGGCTGGCCGAAGCTATCTGTTCTTGGCTGGCTCCATTGATGACACCTCGCATGCCCTTGGGTCCGAGGCCGATCACCTGTTCAATGGACAAAACGCCAATGATTTATCGGGACATGCTCTCTCTGCACTCGGAGATGTAGACAAAGATGGCTACGACGATTTCGTGATTGGAGCGAAAGGTGTCGACACCTTTGGTTCCAACTCAGGAGCGGCGTTCGTCATCAGCGGTGGTGACCTCGGGATTTTCCGTGGACACAACTTGGATGAAAGTTGGGTCACATTGGGTGGAGAAGCGGCCGGTGATCGTGTGGGTCATGATGTGGAGGGGGCCGGTGATGTCGACTCAGATGGCCGCGGAGACATTCTTGTGGCCGCATATGCCCATGACTCGGGTGGTTCTGCTGCGGGTCGGACGTATCTGGTCCTCGGAATTTCGATCCCCGATGAGGGTGGTTCCTTCACCTTGGACACAGCCGATTACACCTTTACGGGTGAAAATGTTGCCGACTCAAGTGGGTATTCCGTGGCTGGCGATGGTGACTTCGATGGTGATGGGCTGAGTGATCTTCTGATAGGTGCGTATCTGCACGACAGTATCGATTCGGATGAAGGCAAGACCTATCTCTTCATCTCCCCGTCTATTTTCCACGACGAGTAATCGTGCCTTACGTCTACGAAACTCGAATTCAGTTTGGGCATGTAGATGCGGCTGGTGTCATGTATTTCAGCCGTTTCTTTGAACTGGCTCACGAGACCTACGAAAGCTTGATGCGAAAGGCAGGCATTCCTCTGGAAAAGATTTTTTCCGAGGGGGAGTGGGGCATGCCTTTGGTTCATTCTGAAGCGGACTATCGGCGTCCTTGGAGACTTGGAGAGGCCGTGCGGGTGGAAGCAGAGATTGACGACCTGACCGCAGGCAGTGTGTCCTTTCGATATCGAATGGTAGATGCTGATGGCGTCGTAAGAACCAAAGTACAGCTCCGACATGCTTTCGTAGAGCTGACTGAATTCAAAGCCCGTTCAGTCCCCGCTGCCTTTACTGACGCGATGAGAGACTTGGGCCTTATTGACTAAAGTTGCCCGATCAAGTTTGCCCATCGAAGTCCTGGGCAGCGCGTCTATCCAAATGAAGTCATCTGGCTGTTGAAACTTTTGGAGTTTGTCTGCGATCCATTCGGACAAGTTTTGGGTGGGTGTACCAACGACGAAAGCAATGGGGCGCTCTCCCCATTCTTCACTGGCTCTCCCAACCACTGCACATTCTTCCACGTTGGGATGAAGTTCGATGGCTCTTTCGATGCTGCTTGGGTCGATGTTTTCACCACCCGAGATGATCAGGTCTGTTCCTCGACCATACACAGTCACTCTTCCCTGATCGTCTACAGAGCCACGATCAGATGTGGTGCATTCGCCACCGGGTGCAATGGGGCCTTGAACGACCAATCGGCCTTGTTGCACGGTCACCTTCATGCCCGGCAATGGTAGTCCGACGTCTGGATCACCCCGAAGGTCCCCGGGTGAACGCGTTGCGACTTGCGATGCTGTTTCAGTCATTCCCCAGGTGATTGCAACCGGCGCCCTTAGAGATCTGCACCGATCGATCAACGCTGGCGAAGCAGGGGCACCGCCCAAAAGAATGAAACGCAGGTGGGGTGGAAAGGCCCGGTTTTGACGATGATCCAAGACTCGTTTCAGCATGGTGGGCACCATAGAAACTTGAGTGATGCTTTCACCATCGATGGCATCAGAGACTTCAGCCGCAGAAAAGTGAGGGTGTAGAACCATTGTGGTTTCGTACTGAAACGTCCTCAGTGCGATGGATAAACCACCGATGTGGTGCAGTGGCAGACAGCACAACCACCGATCGCTGTCCTGATGCCCCAAACGTGCTTGGCTGGCGTTTGCGCTCGACTGCAGTTGAACGCTTGAAAGACCGATGAGTCGTGGGCTTCCTGTTGTCCCCGAAGTGGGAATCCATAACCAAGCTGGATGATCGCCTTGCTGGATGGTGGTTTCTGCAAGGGTACGGATGTGTTCCCGCTGTTCTGCGGTGGATTGTGGAGGAATGATGACACATTGGGTGTCTGTTTTCCTGCACGCATGCACACGCCAAACCGTCTCAGGTGTGCTGTGTGCATCGATAAATTCGATGTGATTGGATCCTGTTGATCGGTTCAGCAGATCCGCGACTGCGCCCTCTATTTGTCTATGAAAGTCAATGCCTGACCACCGTTCTTTGCCAAACTCCAAAGCGATCACAGGCTTGGCTCCACGGCCAGTCCTGGGCTTGTGGGTACATTGACATGAGAGCCTGCCATTTCCGGTGTGTCGGCATTGTCAGACTGCAGCCAACCACCCGTATTTAGGCCGCATGAACGCATCTGTTCTCGCGGCCCCGCCGCTGCGATGTGGAGTGCGGTTAATCGACCCACTGCAGCGTCGATGGTGGTGGTAACAAAGACGTCCAATCCTGCTTTGGCTGCAGAATGCATCATGTGAACTGCGGTGATGGGAGAGCCAATCAGCATGGGCTTGATCACGATAATATCTGCTGCGTTCGCAGAGATGATCTTGTGGAGTTCGTCGACGTTTCGGACACTTTCGTCCGCTGCAATTGCAACACCGGTTGAACGCAGTCGGCTCATCGCTTCCAGATCTCGATTTTGAACAGGCTCTTCGATGGCTGTGATGCGGAAGGGAGCGAGTTGGGTCAGTGCTGCCCGAGCTTCTTCTTCGGTCCAAGCACCATTTGCATCGAGACGAATGGCCACGTCCGGGCCAATCACAGAACGAATCATACGGATTCGTTCTATTTCTTTGTCCAGTGGAAGGATTCCCACCTTCACTTTGACGGTTTGAACACCCAGCATGGTGGCGTGAAACAGTACGGATTCGTCTGTGTACAAATGAGAGATTGGCACTTCTGCCATGGGTCTCGGGTGCAGGATCTGGCACAAAGGAATGCCTCTTTTTCGAGCCGAGCGGTCGAGCAGTGCGGTTGCCAAGCCGTGGCGACCCGATGCGGTTTGTGCTTTCGAAGATACCCAATCGTCGATTTCGCTGGGCTGTAGCCCCACAGGAGGATCGGTGGCCGCGAGAGGCAAGAGGTCTGCGTGCAACTCTTCTATGCTCTCTTTGCTAAGCCCAGGGAGTGGGGACGCTTCGCCATACCCAACAAATCCATCTGCCTCTACACGTACGAGTAGGCCTTGTCTTTGCTGAAAGGTGCCCAAGGACGACTGAAATGCTTGTCTCAAAGGAAGGGTGAAGGGGTGCAAGGTGATCACAATACACACCCGATGCAGACAAGGAGAGCAAACACCATCTCAAGGCGGGCAGCACCCCCCAAGTGTGGATTTAGATCGGTACCATCCTTTTTCCATACCGCCCGAATCTCGATGATCGCAATGGGTATCGACAGCATGACCAGCAGCCAGGATGTAGGGACGAGTTCATTCAACACACCAAAGGCCACTGCGACGTAGGCAATGCAGATGGTCAAGGTGTGTTCCCACCTGGCCGCCTTGGCACCAAATCGAACGGCAAGCGTTCTTTTGTTTGCTTGCGCGTCTGTGATTCGGTCTNGAAGGTTGTTGACCACAAGGATGGCCGTCGCCAACAGCCCAATGGATAATCCAGCAATCCATGCGGCAGGGGGTGCGGACAATGTTTGCACCCAAGTCGTCCCCACAACAGCGGCCAAACCAAAAAAGGCCAGCACAAAAACATCTCCCAGTCCCACATAGGCAAGGGGCATGGGGCCACCGGTATACGCGATTGCACAGATAAGGCTCGCAATCCCGATGGCGGCGATGGGCCAGCCACCGACGGATATGAGGTAAAGGCCAATGGCAAAGGCCATCAAGAGAACAAAGATGGTGGCGTTCAGCATTGCTTTTGGGGTGATCCAGCCTTGCTGAACCGCACGCGCAGGCCCCAGTCGCGCTTCGGTGTCTGCACCTTTCTTGTGATCAAAGTAGTCATTGGCCAAATTGGTTGCGACCTGGATCAGGAGACTGCCCAACATACAAGCAATGGCGGGCATCCACGCTATGCCTCCGTGAAGATGTGCAATGGCAGTACCCACAAATACGGGTGCCAATCCCGCCGCTAGGGTTTTGGGGCGAGCGGCCAACCACCAAGCTCCCATACGGCTCGTCACAGAGCGGACTCAACTTGAGTCTGGATGGAGGCCCAAGTGGTGTGGTGCAGTTCCGTACTTTCGGCGCGGTCCAGTCGAACGTGGATCACGGTGAGTCCATTCTCTTTCAGGGATGCATTCAACGTGGATGTGTATTCACTTAAGGATGTCACGCTGGTGCAGGGGACCTTGTGGCCCGCACAGATGCTTGGAATGTCGTGATCGTGCGAGGTAACGAACCAGGGTTCAAAACCTGTCGGATGTTCTGCCACAGGCAGGAAGCCAAATATTCCACCCCCCTGATTATCGACCACCGTGATGACCACAGGTTGATGGGGGCGGGGAACCGTCGACAAGCTGCCCACGTCGTGGAGAAAGCTGAGGTCACCGGACAAGGCTGCGACGGGTCCGTCATGAACCTTGGCTTCGCCGCATGTGGTTGCGATGAAGCCATCGATACCATTCACGCCACGGTTACTGCTCACGCAGATCCTCTTTCCTCCATCCGTTGCGAAACTATCTACGTCACGAATGGGCATACTGCTGGCCATTCGAAGCAACGCCCCATCCGGCAGTGATGCCGCCAGGTGATGCGCAATACTACCTTCCCAGATGTGATCAGAACAACACTCTTGGATTGCAGAAGCGGCCACCTGATTCAATCGCATCCACTCACTTGTCCACCCCTTTGGGGGAGAAATCGCTGGTCGTTCGGTCAGGGTTTTCGCAGTAGCGTGTATGTCGGATGCAATGGTCCATTCCAGGCTATGCCATGGGTCTCGCCACATTCCGCTTACATCGATGGCCACCATTTGTGGGGTGTTCCGAAGCAAGGCTTGAAGGGAGCCAGAGCTGGGTGTGTCTCCCAACAGAATGACCATCTCTGGTTGCATTTGTTCCAAAACTTTTGGTGATCGGAGCAGTACATCTTGGTGTTGGACCACATTTTGGTTCGCACCAAAACGCGATTGAGACACAGGGGCAGCCAAGATGGGCCATCCAAAAAAATTTGCGATTGCGTTCACATCGTGGGGACTGATTCGTCCGGAAGCATCAGGGCCACAGACCACCACGCCGCGTTTGCCCACAGCGTCTTCAATCAAACAATCGATGTCTCTTGCTGTGGGGTGAACAACGCCTACATGAACCTTGTGGAGGATGGGGGGATCTATTTCGGGGATTGTTGATCCCGGCGCCCACAGTGGTTTTCTAAACGGAGTGTTGAGATGAACAGGCCCTGGATGATGACCGGTTGCTGCGGCCAGCGCCTGTGCCATGATTCCTGCAGTCCAACGCGCTGGTTGATCGGAAGATGGTGTTCCAAAATCGAATACAAATCGAGCATAGGGGCGAAACAGATCCCCTTGTGGCATGGTTTGTGGAGCGCCCCGCGATTGCAGCTCTTCGGGTCTATCTGCTGTCACCACCACCAACGGGACTTGACCCGCTGAGGCTTCAACGATCGCCGGTAAATAATGTGCTCCTGCGGAGCCAGACGTACACGAAAGCAGGACAGGGCTGTTGGACCGTTGAGCCAAACCAAGGGCGTAAAACCCAGCAGTACGTTCATCGATCACAGAGTGCAATATGAGCTTCCGGCCCGCTTCACACATGTCGTGAAGAGCCAATACCAAGGGTGTATTTCGACCCCCTGGGCTGAGAACAGCATGTTCAACCCCGTTGGCAAGCGCAGCTTCGACCATCGTGATTGCCTGTTGCCGGTTGAGTTCGGCATTGGCGCTCACGATTCGATTCCAGCTTGGTACGCAAGCCCCTGGCGGACCGTTTGGAGTTTAACTTGACTCTCTTCCCATTCGTCCGCAGGGTTCGAACTGGCGACCAAACCACATCCTGCGAATGCCGCAGCTTGATCATCCGCCATCAATACCGAACGAATGGCCACCACAAATTCTCCATCGCCGGATGGGGAGATCCATCCGATGGGGCCGGCATACCAGCCCCGGTCTAAATGTTCGTTGAGATCAAGCCATTGCAATGCATGTTCTCGAGGTAGACCTCCAACCGCAGGGGTTGGGTGGAGCTTATTCACAAGATCGAAAATCGTTGCATCTGAAGCTACAGAACCTCGAATGGTGGTTCGCAGGTGTTGTACATCTGGATGTCGTACGACGTCGGGGGTGTCGGAGCCTTCAAGGTTCGACACCATGGAAGTGAGCGCCTCTTCGATGGCTTGGGCCACCAGTTGTTGCTCGTGCCGATCTTTGGTGCTTTCCAGCAACGCGGTGCCGAGGGCTTCGTCGTCTGTGCTGGTGTCACTTCTACGGCGAGTCCCAGCGAGGGCAACCGTTTCTACTTGTCCAGACTCCAGACGCGCAAGAATCTCAGGGCTGGAGCCCAAGAAGGCTTGGCCATCCTTGCGGCGTATTAAGAATGTCGTGGAATCAATTTGCCGGTCGCGCAGGGCCCAGGCGGTTGCCAGAGGATCGAAGCTGTGGGTGGCGTCGGGTCGGTACGCTTGCGCTCGGGCAAGGACCACCTTCTGAATCGAACCCGTTGCCATGGTGGCTTGAGCTGCCTGGACATTGGACTTCCAAGTTTCCCAGGCGTCTTCATGGCTGTGCAGTGGCATCACAGTACCGTTGGCAGGAGGGGCCATCGTACTTACAGCACGCTGTTTCCAGTCCATCAACATGGTGCGGAGATGCGGCAAGCGTTCCGCCATCGCGTGTTCATTTGTATCTATGGTGTACACGGCCCATGTTTGGCCATCACATCGCCAAACTAAAACTTCCGGGAGACACAGCGCTCCATCGCCCCATGCTTGCCAGTGTTCGGTCCGATTCTCTCGGCTGGAAAATGCGAATCCAGCCAAAC
>PALY01000132.1 GCA_002707085.1 Deltaproteobacteria bacterium | reverse complement strand
TCCTTTGGGTCTATTTCTATCTTGGGCGCGCTCTTCAAACGTTCATCCGTAACGGCACCACCAGGAGCCAAGTACACCAGCCACGGACCATCATCGCCAAAAGCCACCTGTTCGATGAAACCACCGATTCTCCCCGTGGGCGCCCACTGGCAATCGGTGTCTGTCACAGCCTCTGCAAACGCCTTGACCGCCTGATGAGTGATGGCAATATCGGATCGAACCAGAAAGCGTCCTTTGTTTTCAGGGAGGTCTTCTTCACCATGAAATGGAATGCCCGCCTCAACAAAGGCCCAATCCTGCCGCAAACCGATGGTTTGCCCCAACCATGGACGTTCTGTGGCGGGTCCGGACATTCCAGTCAATCGCACGCCATATTCAAAGCGTCCCGCAATCACATCGTTTCTCGCACGCATTACCACAGCTTGAGCACCCTTACCTGACCCTGTCCCCAATCATCTGGTGGGAACAAACGTTCAAGTCTTCGAACCGCCTCAGTATACGTATCAGGTTCCGCATATGGGTCGGTATGGACAACGAGGTAGCGTATTCCCAATCGTTCGGCCGTGGTCGATACGGCGCGATGAAATGCGTCGGGACTCTGGTTCATCTCTGCCATGATTCGCTTCCACAAACGCTCACTTTGACGGTTTGTGACCTTGTTTAGAGAACCAGCAACAGGTTTACGGTGAATGGTCTGTTCATACAAATAGGCCCGACCTGGCTGTAGTGGGTAGTTCATCACAGCACCATCCGGCGCATCTGCCAACGCAACCAAACTCGTGTACGGAACGACATTCACAGTGGTCGGCAACGACGCAACAGGAGAAAGCCAGCGCAACTCAATCCACACCAGAGCCAGGGCGCCGATCAGCATTCGTTTACCGCGTTGGTCGATGGCCATTCCAGCCAAAAGACACAATGCAATCACAGGTCCCAGCGCCAATCGATACAACAGCGAAAGAGAACTGAAACCTGGCATACTCTCAACCAAAAAGAATGGCAGTGGCACCACCAGGCTTCCCGCAAACACCACCGGGCTGCCTCCAGAAACCAATACCGGGCCAAGCGATAAAACCCCACAAACGATTGCGGATAGCACCAGAAAACCTGTGGCGCGGCGGCGACGCACAACCCCCCAAACCGATAGCCCAATCAGCGACCATCCAAGGTAATGAGAATGAACGAACCGTTCATCGTTGCGAGATATTTCGTAAAAGTCAGGAGATCGGAACTCCCCAGGCACGAGATACCCCAGCGGATCTGCAGGCCCCAAGGTTCGCCTCATCGACTCCAGTATTTCTGCGTTCTTGATGACCAGTAAGGAGTCTGCATCCGTAGCGAGGTTTTGAACAGCCCAAGCAAGAGGAAGGACAAAGGCCATCCCCAACAGCAACGATAAAGCTCTGGCATGTATGTGGTGTAAACGCCCCTCTCCGTTGCCCATGACCAGCAGCGAGCCGGCGAAAAGGAATGCAACAACACCGCCATACCAATGCCCGACAGATGCCAAGAACAAACAGAAAGCGGCGACCACTGCCGAAAATATTGAACCACGAACAGATGCACGCCAACACATCCACACGGCCAACACAGTCCAGCCTCCCGATAGGGCTTCTGTCGCCCCATTCTGAACATGGCTCATCATCAATGGAGCAATCGTAAACGACATGCCACTGAGCCATGGTGCAAGACGAGTACTGCCAGACCCTCGACGCCACGACAAGTACTCCGTTGCGAATCGATGCATCATGGTTCCACCGAAGGCCAACTGGAACCACACCAACCAAGAAAAACCTGTATTCAACCCCCTCATCCAAACAATCGGTGTCGCCAAAAGCGCTCCCAAGGGATCGCTCACCACAAATACTCCACCATCTGGAAAATTGATGGACTGTGTCTCAAATGGCAGCCGCCCCTCCTCCATGGCAGTGGCCACAACATCGAGAGACCACAAGCTGTTCCACACATCGGTTCGAACATCACCGGGTACGACTTCTCCCACACCCACAAAGGCCGACCATGTCACGGTGATCGCGACCAGTAGGTAAACAAGAAAAGGGAGCAGAGTGCGGTGCATACCGGTGCCACTAACCGGACNAAACACAGACTGGTGGAGTCTACNGTGTGGACACGATACGCCAGTTGAGTGTTCACCCCGGAGGCAACATGTTCGCGACCGTTATTACTTTGGCTTCTCTCATTGCTTGCGGAGAGAAAACACCCGCCGCCACAGGCGCTGCTGCGGCTCCCGCCACATCACAATTATCCATGGCAATTCCCGATGGTGGCAAAGCAAAGGCATTCGCCATGGCCATGATAGGCGCGCCAACACAAAACTTTTCACCATCCGACAATGATGGTGCGACCTTTGAATACACCAAGCTGACCTTCCGTGGTGACGGAAGCTGGATGGCAGAGGGCTACGTTGAAGCAATGGATGAACGCATGGAGTGCGTGGAGTCTGGCTCTTGGGTGATCGAAGAAGTTGAAAATGCATCGACCGGACTGATCTCATGGAAAGTGACCAATACAGACTGTGTTGGTAGAGACAACGGTACAGAGACACGGGCAAAAGTGACTGCTGGAAAAGCAGGCATCGAGTCTGCTTTGTTCCGTTAAGCCTTCCTCGGACAGAATCGTTCGACCAACACTTGAGCTGCGCGGTACCCTTCCAGTGCAGCGGAAATAATTCCACCCGCATACCCGGCGCCCTCCCCAATGGGCATCAGGTCTGCCACGGTTGTTGAATACATGGTCTCATCTCTTACAAAACGCAGAGGAGCGGTCGTTCGTGTTTCAGGCGCGATCAACACTCCTTGGTCTCCCGCAAATCCGTTGATGCGCTTGTCAAAGTGGTGAAGAGCCGCCTTCATGCCATCGATAATAAACGGTGGCAAGACCTCCCGAAGATCAGAAGGACTGGTTCCCAAAATGTAGGATGTCTTCGGTAAATCCACACTCGGCTGGTCCGCCAGAAAGTCACTCACCCGCTGGGCTGGCGCTCGAAAATCACCGCCCCCCGCCGCGTACGCACGCTTCTCTATTTCGTCTTGAAAACGCATCCCAGATAGCGGATCCGTACCACCAAAATCTTCAACCTCCACGGGTACGATGACCGCTGAATTGGCATGGAATGCCTGCCGTTTCGAGTAGCTCATTCCATTCACGACCACCCGCCCCGGATGATTGCTAGCTGGAACGACTGTTCCCCCTGGACACATACAGAAGGTGTGTGCTGAACGAGCCGGTTTCACGACCTTGGACGTCGGCTTTGGGTTTGATTGCAAACGATAGCTGGCAGGAGGAAAAGCACCTCTCTCTTGACCATAACGAGAACGATCAATCAGCTTCTGCGGATGTTCAATGCGGGCGCCGATGTGTACAGGTCTAGACTCTGCTGCTGCGCCAGCATCCAACATCCATTGCCATGCATCCCGAGCAGAGTGTCCTGTGGCCACGATGACAGGTCCACCACGAAGTTGGGTTCCATCCGCGAGAATCACACCAACAGAACGCTGATTTTCTACAATCAATGAGTCCACGCGCGTCCCAAAACGCACTTCTACACCCAAGTCGATCATCCTTTGACGTAGGTTCGGCAATATCTCCCGGATCCTATCCGTCCCCAAATGCGCCCATCCTTCTGCAAGAATTTCACGCTCTGCACCCGCTGCGACCAGCCGACGAAAAATCCAACNCAAGTCTCCGTCGCGACGCCGAGTGTAAATCTTGCCATCCGAGAATGCACCCGCACCCCCTTCTCCAAAAACCACATTGCTGTCGTGATCAAGCGTTCCATGTCGCCAAAAATCGCGGACCCGGTAATGACGTCCCTTCACCGCATCGCCTNGCTCCAGCAAAATGGCAGGGGCGCCCGCCTCTGCCAAGCGCAGTGCAGCAAACATGCCCGCCGGGCCGGCTCCAATCACAATGGGGCGCACATCGCGCGGCCAAGAATGGCGGACGGGCCTTGGCGGGTCTTCCATCGAAAAACGCTGGTGATCCCGCTCTGATGTCGGCCTTACCCCATGCAGGTTCTTGGCCAGCACTTCCGCTTCGCCTTCCGACAAATCAACTTGATAATTAGCAATCCATTGGGGCGGCCTACGCCGTGCATCTACCGTTCGACGGATCAACTGCCAAGACTGCACAACACCAGGTTCCACCCCCAATCTAAGGGCAATTTCCGGAACCGGATCATCGTCCGGACCCGCCCACTTTACTTCGGCAACCAACAGCGTCATACAAAGACCGTAACCTTCAACATGGCTAGAGCGCGTGTATGGGTTAAACAGCGCGCCAATTCGTAGGGGCCGGGGGTCCCAACGTTTCCACCACCAGACCCATAGTTTTTGGGTCACTTCAGTTGAGGCTCTTTCCCATGACTATTCGTGTTGCTTTAAATGGTTTTGGACGGATTGGAAGAAATGTACTTCGGTCTGCCTGGAATGACCCCAGCATTGAGTTCGTTCACATCAACGACCTGACCAGTGACGACATGCTCGCTCACCTTCTCAAGAACGACTCAGTTCACGGCCGTTTCGACGCTGATGTAGAAGTCGTAGACGGTGGAATCAGAGTTGATGGAAAACTCATCACGACCAGTGCAATTCGTGATCCACGGGAACTTCCATGGAAAGCAAGCAACATCGATGTAGTCATGGAATGTACAGGCATTTTTCGCGACCGTGAAAAGGCCAGCTGGCACCTTGAAGCCGGTGCAGGGAAAGTCATCATCTCGGCTNCAGCGGGCAACCCTGATGTCACCGTATGCATGGGTGTAAATGATGAAGTTCTTCAGTCGAGCCATCGCATCATTTCGAATGCATCTTGTACGACGAACTGCTTGAGTCCTGCCGCCAAGGTGTTGGACGAAACATTTGGTTTGAAGGCTGGACTCATCACCACCATCCACAGCTACACCATGGACCAAAACCTCTTGGACGGCCCGCACAAAGATATGCGACGCGCCCGAGCTGCGGCCCTCAACATGGTACCCACTTCTACCGGAGCGGCGAAAGCTGTGGGCCTTGTGCTTCCCAGTCTCAATGGAAAACTCAACGGAATGGCGATCCGAGTACCCACGCCCAATGTCTCTTTGGTCGACTTGGTCTTCGAATCTGAAAAGCCAATGACTGTAGATACCATCAACGGTGCATTGGAGGCTGCGGCGAACGGACCACTCAAAGGCATCTTGGAGTACTCCACAGCGCCTCTCGTATCTGTCGACCTTGTGGGCAACCCACACTCAAGCATTATCGATGGCCTTTCCACCCAGACTTTGGGTTCTCACATGGCAAAAGTTCTCTGTTGGTACGATAACGAATGGGGCTTTTCCAACCGTATGGTCGACTTGACCAAACGAATCTCATCTCTTGGATAGCGAATGACTGCCACGATTAACGATCTCGATCTCCAAGGCGCAGAAGTCCTGCTTCGCGTCGACTTCAATGTGCCCCTGATAGATGGTGTCATCTCGGATGATACTCGGATTCGCCGAGCCATCCCCACGATTCAGCACCTACGGGAACAGGGATGCAAAACAGTCATATGTAGCCACCTCGGACGCCCCAAAGGACGTGCGGATGAAGCACTGACACTGGAACCCGCTGCAGCAAGACTGGCGGAGCTACTGGACATCGAAATCTTGTTTTCACCCGAAATCACAGGAGACGGCGTAGAAGAGATCGTGCGCGGCCTCCCCAACGGTGGTGTGGTGGTATTAGAAAACCTTCGTTTCCATCCAGGAGAACAAGCTGGAGCCCTCGACTTTTCAGGACAACTCGCACGTCTGGGTTCTGTGTATGTAAATGATGCATTCGGAACCATGCACCGGAAAGATGCCTCCATCGCCGGCGTCCCCACCATGATGGAAAAGTCGGCCGTGGGCTTCTTGGTTGGAACTGAAATCGATGCTCTAACTAAACTGATCGATGGCCCCGAAAGACCATTTGTCGGCGTCCTTGGTGGGTCCAAGGTATCTGACAAAATCAATATCGTGGATGCATTGGCGAAACGCTGTGACACGCTGATTATCGGNGGTGCGATGGCCTACACCTTTTTGAAGGCGCAAGGCGTCGATGTTGGAAACTCTCGCATCGAAGAAGGCAAGGTGCGGCATGCCAAACGTGTTCTTGAACGTTGTGCTGACAAGGGAGTGCAGGTACTCCTTCCTGTAGACCACGTTGTCGCCTCCAAATTGTCTGCAGATGCTGAAACAGAAGTTGTTACAGACATTCCCGAAGACAAAATGGGACTTGATATCGGACCGGAAACTTTGGCCGCCTATTCAGCCGCATTGAAAGACGCGAAAACCATTTTCTGGAATGGACCCATGGGTGTATTTGAATTGGAGCCATTTTCTGGTGGTACCAAAGGCATCGCACAAGCGGTTGCGGATTCGGATGCCTACTCGGTCGTTGGGGGTGGCGACTCGGCTGCAGCCATCACTCAGTTTGGTTTAGCCGAAAAGGCGAGCCACATCTCAACCGGCGGTGGTGCCTCACTCAGCTTTGTAGAAGGCTCCACTCTTCCTGGCATTCAAGCCATCAACCAGCGGAAGTGAACACATGAGTCGTCGACTATTCATTGCTGGAAACTGGAAGATGAACTTGGGGCCAACCCAAGCAACGGAATTGGCCAATGCTCTTCGTAGCGAACTTCTNGATGACACAGGGGTCGATATTCTCGTTGCGCCCCCATACGTATCTATACCTGCAGTGGTCGAACGCCTGAAGCACACAGGAATCACTGTTGCTGGCCAAGATCTGCACCCAGCAGAAAGTGGTGCATATACGAGCCAAATCCCAGGATCCATGCTGAAAGAAGCTGGCTGCGAATATGTTCTCGTGGGCCACTCAGAGCGCCGCGCTTTGTTTGGTGACACAGACGAGGACGTAAACGCGAAGGTACACGCTGCATACAAGAGCGGGCTGCTGCCAATTTTGTGCGTCGGTGAAACCCTTGAACAGCGAGAATCTGGCCAAGCCACAGCCGTCGTCACGGCCCAGTTGGCCATCGGCCTGGCAGGATTGGCGCCAGACCAAGTGGTATCCACCACAATCGCCTATGAACCCGTCTGGGCCATCGGCACTGGCGTCACAGCCAGCCCACAGCAAGCGCAAGACATGCNCGCTGAGATCAGGGGATGGTTAAGCGCTAACTATCCCGCATTTGTTCCGAACCAAACACGCATCCAATATGGTGGAAGTGTGAAGCCAGGCAATGCAGCCGAGTTGCTTTCACAACCCGATATTGATGGCGCCCTCGTAGGGGGGGCAGCACTCAAAGCAGACAGCTTTGTTGCCATTGTGCGCGCCGGCGCCTAAAAGGACGAGTCATGCAACTCTTCATTACTATTCTTCATATTGTACTCGCAGTCACGATGATCCTCATCATCCTGCTTCAGCCTGGTAAAGAGGGTGGAGCTGCCCTTGCAGGCGGATCGAGCGGAAATCAGATGTACGGCCCCCGTGGTGCGGGAAACTTCCTTGGTAGAGCCACAACCGTGGTTGCTTCTCTTTTTATGTTCACAAGCATCACATTGGCTTGGTACAGCTCCGACAAGATCCGCACAGGTACCAACGTCATGGATGCCATGGAACGTCGGGCAAAGGATAAGCTGGATGCTTCGGGACAAGGATTTGGTATTCCAATGCCATCCAAGTCTGAGATGCCCGCGCTGCCATCAATGGAGGAGATCTTGTCCAATGAGCAAGCCGCTCAAGAGGCTCAAGATGCCGGAGAGACACCGGATACTACCGAAGGTACAACTCCGGATGGAGATGCTGCCCCCGAACTCGACAACGGAGAGTAGTTGACATCCGTAGTTTCGGGTCATAAAAGCCCGGAGTTCACCATGCGAGGGTGGCGGAATTGGTAGACGCGCTAGATTAAGGATCTAGTGGCCATAGGCTGTAGGGGTTCGATTCCCCTCCTTCGCACCATTTATATCTACCGGGCCACGTCCAACGTCGGCCCGGTATTTTATTGGTGGGAAGTGGAAAATAGATGCACCCAGCGCATCCGCACCCATGACCTCCATACCGACTTCAGCAACAGGAATTTCCGTCTACGGGCTCTCCCCACAAGGTCATTCTGTGGTGGGTCAGTTTCAAGCCAAACTGTGCAGCAATGATTTCCTGTTGGCGCTCAATAATGTCATCCTCGAATTCGAAAATCTTTCCACATTTTCGGCAAATCAAATGGTCGTGATGCTCATCGACTTTTGCAATTTCGTATTGAGTCTGCCCATCTCCGAACTTGCGTTCACTGGCAATTCCTGCGTCCACAAACAACTTCAGCGTTCTGTAGACCGTTGCATACCCGACGGCTTTGTTCACTTTCTGAACAGCAAACAACAACTCTTCGATGGTCGTATGCCCTGAAGCAGCTAGGAATGTCTCCAAAATAACATCCCGTTGGCGCGTGTTCTTTAGACCATTCGACTGAATATACTCTGCAAGAATTGCCCGTACTTCATCGTGAGAATCCCGCACTATTCGCCTCCATAAAACCTTTAATAGGCCTTAAAACGAAAAATGCGGGATTACAACACACCAATAGTGGTGTTCAACAAAAGTTCTACTCTTCAGCAGGTGCTTCTTCAGCAGCAGCTTCCTCAGCAGGTGCTTCTTCAGCAGCAGCTTCTTCAGCAGGTGCTTCTTCAACAGCAGCTTCTTCAGCGGGTGCTTCTTCAGCAGCAGCTTCCTCAGCAACAATTTCTTCAGCTGGTTCTTCAACCACAGGAGCTTTTTCTGCAGGGGCAGCCTTCACTTTGGCTGTGCTGGGATCGTAATCACCCACCAACTCAATCAACGCCATGGGCGCATCGTCACCAGGGCGGAAACCGACCTTAAGTATACGAGTATAGCCACCAGGACGCTGCTTGTAGCGTTCTGCATATTCCCCGAACAAGCGTTCAAGGGCATCCTTATCGTTCACCCACCGGCGAGCTCGCCGAATGAAGTGTAAACGACGAGCACTTGCAGCCTTCAGATCATCACCTGATAGGCCCTCAAGAGCAGAAGGTGGAACTTGGCTACCCATGGTGATCACGCGATCAGCAATCCGCCGCAGCTCTTTTGCCTTGGCTTCAGTGGTCTTGATTCGTCCATGCACCATCAACGATGTGACCATGTTGCGGTACATCGCTTTACGGTGTGAGCTATTCCGTCCGAGGCGTCTGCCAGATTTACGGTGTCGCATTTTTGACTCCTTACACAGTCTCGCGGGCTACCCCGCGCAGTGCTTAGTTCGTACGATTCTTGGGAAAGTTATGAAGCTTCATACCCAATGAGAGGCCCAGTTCAGCCAGGATCTCTTGGATTTCATTGAGAGACTTGCGACCGAAGTTCTTGGTCTTCAGCATTTCTGCAACACTTCTCTCAACCAGTTGCCAGATGTATTCGATTCCAGCGTTCTGCAAGCAGTTGGCGGACCGGACTGAAAGCTCCAGCTCGTCAACACGCTTGAAGAGGTTTTCGTTCCACTCTTCTTCAGGAGCAGTTTGCTCGGCAGCCATTGGCTCTGGTTCTTCAACAAAGTTGATGAAGATCTGAACCTGCTCTTTGAGAATCTTGGCAGCGAAAGCAACCGCATCTTCTGGGGATACGGAACCATCGGTCCATACCTCGAGAGTCAGCTTATCGAAGTCAGTACGGTGTCCAACGCGCGCGTTGGTGACCATGTACTTGACCTTCTGAATTGGAGAGTGAAGTGCATCAACAGGGATGGTTCCGAGAACAATCTCTTCTGATTCAGTCATGGCTCCAGGGACATATCCACGGCCCATAGAAGCCGTCATCTCTGCCTGGAATCGTCCACCTTCGGTCAAAGTCGCAATGACCAGATCCGGGTTGAGAACTTCGGCTTCACCATCGAAGCGAATGTCTCCAGCGGTGACATCTACAGTCTCACCAGCACCACAGGTTTTATCGATTTGACCACGAAGCAATTCGCTGGACCCTGTACGGATACAAACTTGCTTGAGGTTCAAAATGATGTTCGTGACATCATCAACCACACCGGGAATCGAAGAGAACTCGTGAAGAACTCCTTCCAATTTCACAGTCTTGATTGCACACCCTTGAAGGCTGGACAACAAAATGCGACGAAGCGCATTGCCCATTGTGATACCGAAACCACGTTCAAGCGGCTTGACGACGAACTTTCCGTACGTGTCAGTAGACTTGCTAGTTTCAACGCCCTTGGGCTTAATAAGGCTACGCCAGNTGGCTGCGACGACTTCTTCCATGATGACTCCAGATGGGTTTCTTCCAGTCAGACCACGACCGGTTCTACACCCATGCAGAAAAGGGTTTGGGCACAACTCAGCGAGAGGATGCCCTGGTCATAAATAAATTTAGGATGCGGTTTATACGCGACGCTTCTTAGGAGGGCGGCAACCATTATGCGGGATGGGTGTCACGTCACGAATGTGAGTGATCCGAAGTCCGCAGTTTGCCACAGCGCGGAGAGCGCTTTCCCGGCCGGAGCCAGGTCCTTTTACGAAGATACCTACCGACTTAACGCCGTGGTCCATCGCCTTCTTACAAGCGTCTTCCGCAACCAAACCAGCGGCGAAAGGCGTACTCTTACGAGACCCCTTGAAGCCCTTGGCACCAGCTGTCGACCATGCGATCGTGTTTCCGGCTTGATCGGTAACGGTAACGATTGTGTTGTTGAATGTTGCCTGAATGTAGACAACACCGCTTGGAATATTCTTCTTGACCCTACGGCCTGAACGTTGTGCTTTCGCCATGATTCAATCTCCTAGCGACGACGTGCGGCTGAGCGCGTCGGACCCTTGCGGGTGCGTGCGTTGGTGTGAGTTCGCTGTCCGCGAACGGGCAGGCCTTTCTTGTGTCGAAGACCACGGTAGGAACCAATGTCGATAAGACGCTTGATGTTCATGGAGACTTCCTTGCGAAGGTCACCCTCTACCTGGTGCTTGTCCTGGATGATGTCACGGAGCGCGGCAACCTCGGTCTCTGAAAGTTCAGAGGCCTTGATGTGACGNGCAACGCCAGCTTCATCGCAGATTTTGGCAGCAGTTGGCCGCCCAATACCGAAAATATATGTCAACGCAATGTCGATGCGCTTGTTGCGTGGGAGATCCACGCCCTCAATACGAGCCATGGTTCTATCCTTGCCGCTGCTTGTGCTTGGGGTTTTCGCAAAGGACACGGATTACACCGTGGCGCTTCACGACGCGACACTTGTCGCAAATCTTCTTCACAGAAGCTCTGACTTTCATTTTATCCTCTCCTCGCCGGCTGACCGGTTCAACGGAAGGTTTGGTTTGTACCCTTCGACCACAGAGAAACTGCGCTTCCAGGATTGTCTTCAATCGCTCTTTTGGTGGGTCCAACGTACAGATTGGATTGGTTTCAATCCCCTCCCACATCTTGCTCAACCCAAAGAGCAACCCGTTCTATAGGGTCTATGCCCCTACGTCAAGCCACCTTTCAACGATTACGTCCAACGTTTCAGGCTTTTTTGCGAACAAGTTCTCTATCCGCAGAAATTCCCTCAAAAAAAACACCCCAAGGGACCAAAAGCAACGTCAAGAAATCAACCGCGAAGGGCCTCTTCAATGTCAGATTGAACCTGATTGATCGCTTGATTTCCATGAATCGAATGTACAGGTGACCGTGGCGTCAACCAAGCCAACACAGGCGCCGTTTCATTGGCGTACGTTTGAAGACGCGCCCGAACCGTATCTTCCGAGTCATCTTTTCTTTGCACTACGTCACCTTCGCAGCGATCACACTTTCCATTTTCCGCCGGTGGGTTGTGTTCCACATGGTAGGTGGCACCACATGACAAACATGTCCTGCGGCCAGAAAGTCGAGCAACCAGTACAGCATCATCCACTTGCAGGTTGATCACAGCGCCCACCTGTCGCCCCTGCGACTCAAGCCATGCGTAGAGCATTTCGGCCTGAGGCACAGTTCGAGGAAAACCATCCAGCAGAGCGCCACCCGCACAATCGGTTTCCACCAATCGAGAAGCCACAATGTCGCAGACCACACTGTCAGGGACGAGTTGGCCCTTATCGATGAAGCTGCGCGCCAGTTGGCCAAGCTCAGTGCCTTCCTTCAAATGCTTGCGAAAGATATCGCCCGTCGAGATGTGGGGAATGGACAAAGTCCCGCATATGGCAGTGGCTTGGGTGCCCTTACCGGCACCTGGAGGACCGAAAAGAATGACATCCATGGCTCAAATACTCCTATGTAGTACCCAGCGTTCCGCGACGACCACCAGCCGAACCTTGACCTGGACCCACCAAACCATCGTAGTGACGGGTCATCAGGTGGCCTTCGATTTGAGCTACGGTATCCAGCGTCACACCAACAATAATCAATAGTCCAGTTCCGCCGAAGTAAAACGGTACTCCGTAGGCACTNATCAATACAGTTGGAAGAATACACACCACCGATAGGTACACCGCTCCACCCAATGTGAGTCGAGTGAGTACACGGTCAAGGTAGTCGGCGGTCTGACGTCCTGGACGCAAGCCGGGCACATACCCGCCCTGACGACGAAGGTTATCCGCCACATCAACTGGGTTGAAAGTTACCGCTGTATAGAAGTACGCGAAGAAGATAATCATCCCGATGTACATCAGGTTGTATGTCCACGTACCTGGAAGGAATGCAGCACCGATCGCATCGAACAATGGATGCGCATAAAAAGTACCAATCGTCGCTGGAAACATCATCACAGATGAAGCGAAAATGGGCGGAATAACACCCGCGACATTGACCTTGAGTGGAAGGTGCGTCTGCTGACCACCATACACACGCTGGCCGACGACCCGTTTCGCATACTGAATCGGAACCTGCCTCTGGCCTCGCTCAACGAACACAATGGCCATGACCACCGCGAACATAAAGGCCACCAGAAGTGCAGCACCCAGAAGTGAAATCTCACCAATGCTGATCTTTTGGAAGGTGTTCATCGCACCACTTGGCAAAGCAGCGATGATTCCACAGGTAATGATGAGCGAGGCACCGTTACCAATACCGCGGTCCGTAATCTGTTCTCCAAGCCACATGACGAAGCAAGCGCCGGCAGTCATCGTAATGATGGTCATGAGACGGAAGCCCCAGCCCGCATCAAACACGATGTCTACGCCACCGAGGGTCTTCATTTGCTCAAGAGAGAATGAAATGCCCATCGACTGAATGATCGCAATACCAATGGTCATATACCGCGTGTATTGGGTGATCTTCTTGCGACCTGCTTGGCCTTCCTTGGTGAGGCGTTCAATCTGCGGCATCACCACCTGCATCAACTGCATAATGATGCTGGCGCTGATGTAAGGCATGATGCCCAACACGAAAACGCTGAACTGTTCCAACGCACCACCAGAGAACATGTCGTACAGACCCAACAAAGTTCCTTGGTTGTTGTCGAAGAACTCGCCCAACGCATTCCGGTTGACACCCGGTGCCGGAATAAAGATGCCCAGCCTGTAAATGCCGAGCATCGCCAGGGTGAAGAAGATGCGTGACCGAAGGTCTGGAATCTTCAGCACATTGGCGATTGCTTCAAACACTTTAGATGACCTCTGCTGTGCCGCCGGCAGAGGAAATCTTTTCTGCAGCAGTCTTGGTGAACTTTGCGGCCTTGATGGTCAACGCATGTCCCAAATCGCCGTTACCCAGAACTTTGATTCCGTTCTTACCGATTTTGGAAATCACACCCCGCTCTTTCAAGCTGGCTGCATCCACTGTCTCGCCTTTTTCGAAGCGACCCGCAATCTTATCAAGGCGTACTTCAGTGTAATCCTTCGAGAAGATGTTGTTGAAGCCACGCTTCGCCAACCGACGTTGAAGCGGCATCTGGCCACCCTCAAATCGTGGGTGGATGTTGTTGCGCGCGCCCTGACCCTTGGTACCACGACCAGCGGTCTTACCTTTTCCTGCACCTTCACCACGACCCACACGTGTGCGAGTCTTGGTCGATCCTGGAGATGGTTTCAAATTACTTAGTTCATTCGCCATGACGGTTTCCTTTGCGGCTTTACGCGTCGAGTTCTTGTACTTCGACAAGATGCAGGACCTTGCGGACCATGCCTCGAATCGCCGGCGTGTTGTCAAGAATGCGTTCCTGATTCGGTCGCTTAAGACCCAATCCAGCCACACACGCACGTTGGGTCTTGGTAGAACCAATCATGCTCCTCTTTAGGACGACTTTCAGCTTGTTCATGTCGGCCTCCAATTAAGCGTTAGCGTTGTCAGAAGATCCGCGGTTGCCCCACACACGCTCACCGACGGAATATTCGTCCATGAATTCGTCTGCGTTGCGACCCAAGCGGGCTGCGTACATTTCAGGTGATTCCAGCCGCGATAGCGCGTCCATCACACCCTTTACTACATTGTTCGCATTGTTCGAACCGATAATCTTCGTCAGTACGTTGCGGTAGCCGGCAGCATCCAGAATGGCACGAACCTTGGCACCTGCAATAACACCAGTACCTGGCGATGCGGGACGCAAGACAACTTGAACGGAACCGAACTTACCAACCACATAGTGAGGAACCGTTCCATCGAGAACTGGAACTGTGACCATGTTTCTGCGGGCGCGTTCACCAGCTTTGCGGATCGCTTCAGGAACTTCGGAAGCTTTACCGTATCCAACACCAACCCGGCCATCTCCATCTCCAACCACCACCAAAGCAGTGAAGTTGAATCGGCGACCACCCTTTACCACCTTGGCAACACGGTTGATGTCGATTGTCTTTTCGATCATTCCATCGTCTTGTTCTTCGCGACGATTATTACGGCGTTTGTTTTGCACAATGAGCTCCTAAAACTTGAGGCCGGCTTCGCGAGCGGCATCGGCGAGTGCCTGCACTCGGCCGTGGTAGAGGAATCCGTTCCGATCAAAAGCGATGCTCTCGACGCCAGCCGCAATGGCCTTCTTGGCGAGCAGTTCACCAACCTTGGATGCGAACTCTTTGTTTCCCTTGTGACCCTTCGCCTTGGCGAATTCGGGAGACTTTGAGGACGCAGATACCAGGGTGGTGCCCGTTTCATCGTTGATGATTTGAGCGTAGATATGGTTCGCTGAGCGAAACACAGTCAAGCGCGGACGAAGCGTAGAACCTCGTACTGACTTGCGGATATGCATCTTCCGGCGCAAACGCGCCTTGGTGCGGGGATTGGTCTTTGCCATGATAGTACTCCAGTCGCCTTAGGCGGTCTTACCAGCCTTGAGTCGTACGTACTCACCTTGATACCGAACGCCCTTACCTTTGTAAGAATCAGGCGGGCGGAATCCACGGATTTCGGCGGCCGCTTGGCCAACCTTTTCCTTGCTGATTCCACTGACGGTAACCAATGTGTTCTTGTCAACAGAGATGGACACGCCATCAGGGAAGGGAAAGTCAACGGGATGACTGTAGCCAAGGTTGAATACAGCCTTGTTGCCTTGAACAGCAGCCTTGTAACCGACACCAATGATTTCAAGCTTGCGCTCAAATCCAGCGGATACGCCAGTCACCATGTTGTTCAACAGCGCGCGCATCAACCCGTGGTTGGCACGATACTGCCGTCGGTCATCAGCCCGATTCACTTTTACAGTGCCATCGCCAATATCGAATGAGATTCCGTCAACGATGCTCTGCGTCAGTTGTCCTTTCGGACCCTTAACAGTCAGCACACCACCACTTTCGGAAACGGTCACACCGCTTGGGACAGCTACAGGTTTATTTCCAATACGAGACATTGTACCTCCCCCTACCAGACGTAGCAGAGGACTTCGCCACCCACGCCCTTCGCTCGAGCTTGACGGTCAGTCAATACTCCACCTGGGGTCGTGAGGATGGCAACACCAAGTCCATTACGAACTTGAGGAATGTCATTCCGGCCAACATAAACTCGCCGACTCGGCTTGCTTACGCGTTGAAGACCACGAATGACGCCCTTGTTGCTGGCATCGTATTTAGGGAACACTTTGATGGCGCCTTGGAGTTCGTTTTCGACCTCCACATAGCCCTCGATAAAGCCCTCTTGTTTGAGGATCTTAACGATCTCGAGCTTTAGTTTTGAGCGGGGAACCACCATGTTGCCATGGCGCGCCAACATCGCGTTACGGATGCGGGTTAGCAAATCGGCAATGGGATCAGTCATTAGACTCTCCTATCGGAGAAAGGAAAAACAAAACGAAAGGGATTACCAAGAAGCCTTGGTGACACCCGGAAGCTCACCCGCAAGGGCAAGTTCACGAAAAGCGATACGGCTGAGTTCGAAGTCACGCAGGAAACCCCGGGGGCGACCGGTGATCTTACAACGGTTCCGAAGTCGGGTCTTGCTGGAGTGCCGAGGCAGCTTAGCAATTGCCTTGTAGGCCTCTTGCTTCTCTTCCATGCTGGTCTTGGCGCTCTTCACAACTGCAACAAGTGCTGCTCGACGAGCTGCGTATTTCTTTACAGTTGCACGCTTCTTGGCGGCTTTTGCGATCATTGACTTTTTGGCCATGTTCGACTCCTCTTATTTGTCCCGAAGCGGCATACCGAGCGCCTTCAGGAGCGCTCGACCTTCCGCATCGGTCTTAGCTGTGGTCACGAACGTAATGTTCATTCCCGTGATTCGATTGACTCGGTCATAGTTGATTTCAGGGAACACGATTTGTTCAGTGAGTCCCATGGAATAGTTTCCACGACCATCGAAACCATCTGGGTTCAACCCGCGAAAGTCACGGATACGTGGGATGGCAATCGAGACCAAACGGTCAAGAAATTCCCACATCTTGGTTGAACGCAAGGTGACCTTGGCACCCAGTGGCATACCTTCGCGAAGTTTGAAGTTCGCGATGGATTTGCGAGCGCGAGTGATGATGGGCTTCTGGCCCGTGATGATACCGATTTCTTCGGCAGCGCTTTCCAGAATTTTCATGTTCTGGATTGCATCCTTGAGACATGTGTTGACCACAATCTTCTCAAGACCAGGTACTTCCATCACGTTGCCGTAGCTGAACTCCTTAAGAAGTTCGGGCTTCACAACATCAGTGAAATGGGTTTTCATGCGTGGTTGCATTGTCGTCACCCTTTAGCTGTTGGAGATTGCGTTGCCGGTCTTCCGATCAACGCGCACCTTGTTTCCATCTACGACGCCCCAAGCCGCTTTCACCAAGCGACTCTCTTCAGCGTTCCAAAGAGAAACATTTGAAATATCAAGAGAAGCTTCCTTCTCTATGGTTCCACCCATGCGCTCACCTTGAGGCTTCATTTGGCGTTTCACCAAATTCACCTTTTCAATGAGTACACGACCCTCATCGACAAGAACATCGATCACGCGACCAGTCGCACCTTTGTGCTTTCCAGTGGTAACGATGACTGTGTCATCCTTTTGAATCTTAAACTTCGCCATGAGGTCCCCCTAGAGAACTTCAGGAGCGAGAGACACGATCTTCATGTAGTTCTTCGCACGCAATTCACGAGCAACAGGACCGAAGATACGCGTGCCAATCGGCTCGCCTTCATTATTGATGAGTACGGCGGAATTGGTGTCGAACCGGATGTGTGTACCATCCTTGCGACTCAATCCCTTGGCGGTACGAACGATCACGGCCTTCATGACCGAACCTTTCTTCACCTTGGCGTTCGGGATCGCTTCCTTGATGGAAACCACGATCACGTCACCCACGGACGCATACTTGCGCTTCGATCCACCCAGCACCTTGATGCACAGCACTTTCTTAGCGCCAGAGTTATCGGCTACATCCAATACGCTTTCAGTCTGAATCATGACGATTTCCTTCGACCCACTGGGGTCACTGCCGTGAGGCTAAGCGTTGGGGGTTTCCACAATCACCCACCGTTTCTGGCGGGAGATTGGGCGGCTCTCTTCGATTACGACGAGGTCGCCTACATTGACAGCGTTGTTTTCGTCGTGGGCCATGTATGTCTTGTTGCGCTTGATGTACTTGTGGTACCGCGCATGCTTGACTAGGCGCACTACGAGAACTTTCGCAGTCTTATCCATCTTGTTGGACACAACAGTACCTGTCAGCTGACGCCGACCTGTGTTGGTCTCACTACTTTCGGTTGCCTGATTAGCAGCCATGTTCTCTACCTCGAAAAACGAGTCAACAACGCAAATGACCAATCACAACGATTGGATGGGGCATTTCGAAAAAGGTCTCCTGCCGAGGCAGGACCGCTTTCTCAGCGTTGCTCACGCCAAGCACCGAGGATTCGGTGCCAACGACATTGCCCGAATGGGCAACGAAGATTTGTCCTCTCCACAACCCGAGGGCCATGAAGAGGTCCGCTTCTATTCGGCGGGGGTCACCTTGTCAACGATTCCCTTAAGGAAACCACCGGCAGCACCCTCACCTTCAGTGTTGATTGCACCCGGTTTGAACGAAGAACGGTGCAAATCGCGCAGTGAATTCCGGCTCAGAGACTGAGCACGTTCACGTTCACGCTGCATGGTTCGCGCCCGAGCGATGTCCTTACGGAGCTTCGCCATCCGAGATGAATCTTCAAGCTGACCAGTTTTGAGCCTGAATCGTGTATCCATCAACTCTCGTTCGAGTTGAAGTTCACGATGCACAAGCGCCTGGTCATCCAATTCTTTCATTGATGAATATGACATTAGAGCACCTCACGCCGCAGCACGAACTTGGTCGGCATTGGCATTTTGTGACTTGCAAGGCGCATGGCCTCACGTGCAACTTCTTCAGGTACACCTTCAAGTTCGTAGATTACGCGACCAGGCTTAATGACCGCGACCCACATCTCAGGGTTACCCTTACCTTTACCCATACGAGTTTCAGCAGGTTTCTTGGTAATCGGTTTGTCAGGGAAAACCCGGATCCATACCTTTCCGCCACGCTTTACGTAACGGGTCATGGCAATACGACCGGCTTCAATCTGACGAGCAGTCAACCGACCACATTCTGTGGCCTGCAAACCGAAATCACCAAAACTGACTTCAGAACCTCTATAGGCTTTGCCCCGCATCCGGCCTTTTTGGACCTTCCGCCAACGGACTCGCTTTGGACTCAGCATTGGAATTCTCCGTGTAATGGAGTTGAAAATAAAACCCACAATCGTGGGACGAGCGATTGCTCAGTTAGGCGATAGGTTCACTGTCCGAAGACGTAAACTCACCCTTGAAAACCCATACTTTGACGCCAATAATACCGTAGGTAGTCTTGGCTTCAGCAAAACCGTAGTCGACATCGGCACGAAGCGTATGCAGAGGCACACGACCTTCCCGATACCACTCACGGCGAGACATCTCAGCACCACCGAGACGACCAGAACACATCACCTTCACGCCCTTTGCGCCGGAACGCTGAGCCTGGGTAACAGCCTTCTTCATGGCCCGACGGAAGCTGACTCGTTTGACCAACTGAGCAGCGATATTCTCGGCTACCAATTGTGCATCCGTTTCTACTTTCCGAACTTCGATGACATTGAGGAAAACCTCAGTATTCACCAGCTTCTGAAGATCACCGCGAAGTGCCTCAAGACCACTGGCACGCTTACCAATAATGATTCCGGGCTTGGCGGCATGTACGTAGACTTTCGCCTTCGACGCTGCGCGCTCGATCCGAACCTTACTGATTCCAGCGTGGAACAACTTTGCTTTCAGATACTTACGAATCGCAAGGTCTTCGTGCAGGAAGCGTTGGTAGTCGCCTTTATCGGCATACCAGGTACTCTCCCAGTCACGGACGATACCGACGCGGAATCCAACGGGATTGACTTTTTGCCCCATGGGGTACTCCTTAGGCCTCGCCCAACACCACAGTGATGTGGCTGGTGCGCTTGAGAATTTTGTTCGCCGAGCCACGAGCCCGGGGACGGAAACGACGGAGGGTAGGCCCTTCGTCAACATATACCTGCTTGACGACGAGATCGTCGATATCGATCTTCCCACCATCACGGTTTGCTTTGTACTCTGCGTTCGCCATGGCGCTTTCGACCAATGACTTCAGTAGAGGAGCTGTCTTCTTGCGAGTGAACTGGAGTATCTCCAGAGCCTCACCGACTTCACGGCCGCGAATCAGGTCCGCTACAAGGCGAGCCTTGCGCGGTGAAACACGTGCGAGTCGAAGTTTTGCTTGCGATTCCATGATCATACTCCCCTATCGAACCTTGCTCTTTTTATCCGCAGCATGACCACGGAAGTGCCTGGTTGGAGCGAATTCGCCCAGTTTGTGACCAACCATGTTTTCAGTCACATACACAGGTATGAACTTTCGGCCATTGTGTACCGCGAACGTCAATCCAATGAAATCCGGAAGGATCATCGAACGTCGGCTCCACGTCTTGATAACCTGACCACCGCTGCCCTCTTGAGCAGCAGCCGCTTTGGCAATCACGTGGTGGTCCACAAAAGGGCCTTTCTTTACAGAACGTGCCATTGTAATCTCCTAACGCCGACGCTTGACGATAAACTTGTTGGAAGGCTTCTTCTTCGCCCGAGTCTTGAATCCCTTGGTGGGCTTGCCCCATGGAGTCACCGGATGGCGACCCTTAGAGCGACCCTCACCACCACCATGAGGGTGATCGATGGGATTCATTGCAGTTCCACGAACCTTCGGACGACGTCCCAGCCAGCGTGAACGGCCGGCCTTACCGATGGTTTGATTCTCATGTTCAGTGTTACCGACCTGACCGATGGTTCCGCGGCAGTTGCGATGCACCTGACGAAGCTCACCGGAAGGAAGTCGAAGCAAGACGAGTTCGCCTTCCTTCGCCATGACCTGAGCATAAGAGCCTGCTGAACGGCAGAGCTGTCCGCCCTTACCAATCTGCATTTCGATATTGTGAATCCAACTACCCAGTGGAATCGCGTGAAGATGCAACGTGTTGCCCGGTTGAATTTCAGCTTCATCCGACGCGATGATCGTTGCACCAACATCCAGGCCCAAAGGCCAAAGGATGTAGCGTTTTTCACCATCTGCGTAGTTGATCAACGCGATTCGTGCGCTGCGGTTTGGATCATATTCAATGCTCGCAACAGTTCCTGGAACACCGACCTTGTCACGCTTGAAGTCGATCACGCGGTAACGCCGCTTGTGACCGCCACCACGGTGACGAGAGGTAATGCGACCTCGGTTGTTACGACCACCAGTCCGCTTCCTGGACTTGACCAGAGACTTCTCGGGGCTGTCGGTTGTGACTTCTGCGAAATCACTGTTCGACATAAACCGCCGTGAAGGGGTCGTGGGCTTGAACTTCTTAGTTCCCATGATTCAGCTCCCCGCTACTGCGATTCGAAGAAGTTGAGGGAGTCACCATCTGAGAGTCGGACAAATGCCTTCTTCCAGTTTGAGCGTTTCCCGTAATATCGGCCAAACCGCTTGCTCTTACCACGAACAACCATGGTGCGAACATCTTCGACGTTTACGCCGAAAACGGATTGAACTGCTTCCTTGATTTGGTGCTTGTTGGCTGCCACACCCACTTCAAACGTGTAGACGTTCTCGCCTGCTTCCAAGCGAGTTGTCTTCTCCGTGAGGATGGGCCGGATAAGCACGTCATGTAATTCAGCCATGACTCACTCTCCCAACCGCGCGACCACCGCTTCTACTGCGGATTGAGTCAACGCCAAGTTCTTGTGATCGAGGATGTCATAGACGTTCAAACCTGCAACAGGCAGAACCTTTACACCCGGAATGTTCCGAGCTGACTTCGCTACGTTCTCATCTTGCTCAGCAAGAACAAGAAGCAGTTCCTCGAATTTGAATTTCGTCATCACAGCTGCGAAGTCCTTGGTCTTGATCTCTTTCATGTTGAAAGCATCAAATACCGTCAGAGCATTCTCTTCCGTACGGCGGCTGAGTGCACTTTTCAGCGCAGCTCGACGCACCTTCTTGGGAAGCTTGTGAGCATGTGATCGGTTGTGGGGTCCATGAACCACACCACCGCCTCGGTATTGAACGGCGCTAATCGTACCTTGACGAGCGCGTCCAGTTCCCTTTTGGCGATATGGCTTTCTTCCACCACCTGCGACATCAGAACGACCCTTCGTGGCATGTGTGCCTGCACGTTTGGCCGCCATCTGGTAGCGAACCGCAGTGTAGAAGAGATGTTCTTTGACATCTGTTCCGAAGATAGATTCAGCAAGATCAATCTCGCCAACCTTCTTCTTTTTCGTGTTGTATACGTCAACCTTAGGCATCAGATCCTCCTACGCCATCTTGATTTCGACGTGGACACCAGCAGAAAGATCGAGCTTCAAAAGAGCATCGACGGTTTCCTGTGACGGTTCCAAAATGTCGAGAAGACGGTGATGAGTACGACGCTCAAATTGCTCGCGTGATTTCTTGTCTACGTGAGGTCCACGAAGAACAGTCCATCGGCTAACGGTGGTTGGCAGCGGGAATGGACCCCGCACATCAACACCGGTACGCTTGGCTGTTTCGACGATTTCCTTGGCAGAACGATCGAGCAACTTGTGGTCAAAGGCCTTCAGGCGAATGCGAATATTTGGTGCACTGGCCATGTGGACTCCCGGGGTGAAAGGGACCCGCGTGAGGTTTCACGCGGGAAAGGAAAATAGAAAGGATTATTCGACGACTTCGGAGACGACACCCGCACCAACGGTCCGGCCACCTTCACGGATAGCGAATCGAAGTTGCGTTTCGATGGCGATGGGCATGATCAGCTCC
>PALY01000131.1 GCA_002707085.1 Deltaproteobacteria bacterium | reverse complement strand
GCATCCGCATCCGCATCCGCATCCGCATCCGCGTCCGCATCCGCATCCGCGTCCGCATCCGCATCCGCGTCTGCTTCCGGCCTACAAACACCATCGTCATCGTAGGTGTATCCATCGGGACATGGGTTGCCTGTGTCGTTGGGCAAATCAGTGTCTTTGTCTCCGCAAGACACAAGAACACTCAATCCAACTGCAAATAGAATCAACCTTTTCATTGTTCCCTCCCAAGGTTTGCCCATTAGTCTCGGGCTCCCATTGTATCAACCCTGCCCGAACTTCAGTTTGCCATATGAATGACGGCTTGCGCTCACCTGACAGCAATTCAACAGGATTTTAGCGTATACTGGCCGATGACCGAGGGGACATGTCTACAAATAAGAATCAAAGTACAGCCACCAATCTGGTGTCACTTCACAAGCGCGCACTCGACGATTTTGACCTTTACTTGAACCGCGAATTGTCGAGTCTCCAGTTTAATGCACGCGTTTTGCAGCTTGCGCAGGATCCGTCTGTACCGTTGCTTGAACGCCTTCGATACCTGTCCATCTTCTCTTCAAACTTGGACGAATTCTTTGAAGTTCGTGTTGCGGGCCTCAAGGAGCGTGAACAACTCGATCTGGCTTCGCCCTATCCGGATGGAAGCCACCCAACCGAGCTTCTACGAAAGATCTCCGACGAAACCCATGCGCTAATCGAGCAACAATATCGAACCCTCAATAAAGAATTGTTGCCTGCGTTGGCGGCTGAAGGCATTCGATTGTTGCGGCGAGATGAACTCGACAAAGCACAATCTGAATGGCTGCGCAGATACTTTCAACGAGAAGTACTGCCCGTACTATCACCCATCGGCCTCGACCCTGCCCATCCATTTCCCATTGTTCAAAACAAAGGGTTGAACTTTGTCGTAAAAATGTCGGGACATGATGCGTATGATCGAGACAGTGGGCTTGCCATTATCCCAGTCCCAAGATGCCTCCCTCGACTGATTCACCTGCCCGCCAAACTGGCAAATGCAGAACACCATTTCGTGATGCTTTCAAGCTTGATTCACGGCAACGTGGATCTGATTTTTCCGGGCATGGAGGTCTACGGGTGTCACCAATTCCGCATCACGCGAAACTCGGACATGTGGGTGGATGAGGACGAAGTCGACGATCTGCTCAGCGCCCTAAAGGGTGAACTGCACGGTCGGAACTATGGGCGCGCTGTACGACTGGAGGTCGCGGACAACTGTGAGAAGGAAACGCAAAACTTCCTGTTGGACCAGCACAATCTCACCGAATCGGAGATGTACCAGGTCAAGGGTCCGGTAAATCTCCACAGAGTCAGCGCTCTTGCGGACTTTGTAGACCGCCCCGATCTCAAATTTGCGCCCACCACACCCAGTTTTCAGGATCGACTTGGACCCAAGGCCGACCCCATGGCTGCCATGGTGGAAGGCCCTGTATTGCTTCACCACCCCTATGAGTCCTATGCGCCAGTTGTCTCCTTGATCGCTCGTGCATCCAACGATCCAAAAGTCCTGGCCATTAAAATCACACTGTATCGAACAGGAGATGACTCTCCGATTGTGGATTCATTGATCAATGCAGCGCGAAACGGAAAGGAAGTCACCGTTGTCGTTGAGTTGCGCGCCCGATTCGATGAAGCAGCCAACATTCGTTTGGCCACCAAACTGCAGGAAGCGGGGGCCACAGTCGCCTACGGTGTCGTGGGTAGGAAATGCCATGCGAAAATGCTTTTGATTGTCCGCAGAGAGGGTCGTAGCCTCCGACGCTATGTCCACTTGGCAACAGGGAACTACCATACAGGGACCAGTCGGCTGTACACCGATTTCAGTCTGCTTTCTGCGGAACCCGAGATTGGCGAAGACGTACACAATATGTTCATGCAACTCACCAGTCTGGGTGAAGTCATGCCGATGCATCGACTTCTTCATGCCCCTTTCACGCTCAAATCCACACTTCTGGAACTGATAGAAGCGGAAATTGAGGCTGCAAAAGCGGGTAAAAAGGCCCACATTAAAGCCAAACTCAACTCCCTAAGTGAGCCGAAAATGATTCAGGCGCTCTACCGCGCAAGTCAAGCAGGGGTACATGTTTCCTTGGTTGTTCGAGGCATATGCTGCCTAAAACCAGGCATTCCAGGAGTCAGTGAAAACATCCATGTACGTTCCATTCTGGGACGCTTTCTTGAACACTCCAGGGTCTACAATTTTCATGCCAATGGCCAGGAGTTGGTGTTCATCTCCAGTGCTGACTGGATGGACCGGAATCTACTTCGGCGGGTGGAGTTCGCCTCTCCCATTGTTGAACCCAAAATCAAGGCCAGAGTCATCCATGAGGGATTGGATCAAGCTTTCACAGACAATGTCAATGCATGGGTTCTTCAGTCTGATGGCAGCTACAACCGTGCCTCATCAAACAACGAAAAAGCACATCATGTGCAGCAGTTTTTATTGGACCTACACAGCGATTAGACGAGTTTAAGCGTGTAGCCCAGGCCGCGAATATTGACGGCATCTTCCTCAAGATCTGCACGACTCAAAGGACGAGAATCCAACCATCCGTCGGGAAAACTTAGATTCAGTTCTCTTGATTGAACACCAAGAACAACTGTGGGAGAACTCTTGGGTGACCTTCGCCGGTGGATTCTGGCAGCCAACCGAAGCAATACGACAAGATGAAGAAGTTTTCGGTTCCACATGGGGGCAACTTCTGCAATTTTATCCCTTGTGGGTTTGCCTCTATGAGAACGAACAAGTGCGGCGATACATCGTTGAGCCTGCCGAGAGAAGCCGGGCATCTCCATGTGAGTCAACAGATACGCACCATGCTTGTGGTAGCCCGAATAGGTCAAAAACAACCCAATCTCATACAGGGATGTGGCCCACTTTAGCAACCGGCGGTGTTCCTCCTTGAGTCGCCATTCTCCTTTGACTTGGTCGAACATTTCCAAGGCTGTCTGCTGAACCCGAAATGCTTGACGACCATCGATTTCAAAACGATCCATCACATGACGAACCGTGGTGTCTCGAAGATCCTGAAAACGTTCTCGGCCTACAAGTTCAAGCAACACACCTTCACGCAATGCATGATTGGTTGCGCGCAGCTCCTTCAATCGCAAGCCGGTAAACAATGCCGATAAAATCGCTACACCGCCTGGCAAGACCATTCGACGGTTCTCGCTCAAACCTTCAATGTCCACGTCATCCATGTTCTCTGAACGAATCAAGGTCTGCTTCAACCAATTCAAGCCCTGCTGATCGATGGTTTTATGACCCCGGGCTTGAAGCATTCGTTCGATACCCACAATGGTGCCAGACGAACCAACCGCCAGATCCCACCCCGCTTTTCGAAAGATGCGAACCACGCCTTGAAGCTCTCTTCGAGCCGCCATCTCGGCCTCTTCCATGGCCGCCGCAGTGACTTCACCATTCGGGAAAAACCTACGGGACCAACTGACATGCCCCATAAACAAACTATCGAGCCGCGTGGGTTCGTTGGCCTCGCCCAAAATCAGCTCTGTGCTGCCACCACCAATATCAATCACCAACAGTCGTCCGGGTGTCTCCACCGCACGGACCACTCCGCGATAAATCAGACGGGCCTCCTCCCGTCCTGAAATCACGTCAATCGGATGACCCAAAGCCTGTGACGCATCCGCAAGAAACTGAACCACGTCTTTGCCTTTGCGAAGCGTGTTGGTGCCGACAGCGCGAACATGTGATCGCGGCAGATCACCCAGCCGTTCTCCCAGCCGCTTTAAACATGTAAGCGCACGTTCCTGGGCAGCCTCCGATAATGTTCCATCACTGCCCAAACCTGCAGCCAATCGAACATTCTCTTTAATTCTGTCCACAACCGTAAAGAGTCCATTCTCGCCTTCTTGTGCAACCACAAGGTGAAAGGAGTTTGATCCCAAATCAATGGCTGCAAACTGACGGTCGATCGACGGTTTCAATTGTTCAGACATAGGTTCCAAGCAAAGCAAGATGGTCTTCGTTACCCAACAAGGGCTACGGGCCGACAGAGTGCCACATCTGAAGTTTGGGCACCAGATCCGCTACAGATGAAAGTGACTTTGGCCACAAGCCGAAGCTTGGCTTTGCGGAATGAATGGTTATTCACATCTGTCCATGCTGCGGGTTATCCCTGCCATCGAATACACATAAATGGGGGTCTAATGAGTACCGATAAACCAATTCAAGTCAGTGAAGAAGAGTCGAGACGAGTGGCCGAAGAGTCTCGAGAAACCAGCTGGAAAAACCCAAGCTTCATGAAGGAAATGTTCCTTGGAAACTTCCGCTTCGATTTGATTCATCCCTACCCAGAACGGACCGAATGGCGCCCCGAGTTTGAAGAATTCTTTGAAAAACTGCGCATCTTCCTTCGCGACACATGGGACGCTGTAGAAGTCGACCACAGCGGCGAATACAACATGGATCACATCGCCCAACTGGCTGAAATGGGTGCTTTTGGAATGAAAATTCCAAAAGAATACGGTGGACTTGGCTTTGATCAGTTGGAGTACGCCCAGGTAATGGAACTGCTCGGAGTCTGTGATGGCAACCTTACAGCCCTATTGTCTGCCCACCAATCCATTGGTGTACCGCAACCGCTCAAACTGTTCGGTTCAGATGAACTGAAGACGAAATACTTGCCCCGCTGTGCCAAAGGTGAAATCTCAGCTTTCGCACTGACTGAACCAGAAGTTGGTTCTGACCCAGCACGTCTGACCACCATGGTGAAGCTGACGGAAGACGGTCAACACTACATCATGAACGGAACCAAACTGTGGTGTACCAACGGTACGTTGGCGAAACTTCTCGTGGTCATGGCCAAACACGAAGAGTCAGGAAAAATCTCCGCCTTTGTTGTAGAAACCGACTGGGAAGGTCTGACAGTTCAGCACCGTTGTCGCTTTATGGGACTCAGGGCATTGGCCAATGCGGTCATCACCTTTGAAGACGTCAAAATCCCTGTGGGCAACTTGATTGGAAAAGAAGGGCGTGGCCTCAAAATCGCGCTGACCACCCTCAACGATGGTCGATTGTCGATCCCGAACACCTGTGTTGGCGCCGCCAAGGGCTGTTTGAAAATCGTCCGCAAGTGGGGAGCCGAGCGTGTCCAGTGGGGTCTGCCGATTGGAAAGCACGAGAGCCTGGCTCACAAGATTGCTTTCATTGCATCGACAACCTTTGCCATGGAATCGATCGTCAAGCTCACAAGCTACCTGTCGAACGACAAGAAGCTTGATTTACGGCTTGAAAGTGCCGCATGTAAGGAATGGAACACATGCATGGGCTGGGACATCATCGATGAAACCATGCAGATTCGCGGTGGTCGCGGCTATGAAACCGAAAAGAGTCTGATTTCGCGTGGTGAAAACGCCTGGCCGGTAGAGCGTGTCATGCGGGATTCTCGCATCAACAAAATCTTTGAAGGTTCTTCAGAGATCATGCACCTGTTGATGGCACGTGAAGCGGTAGACAAACACTTGTCCGTTGCTGGCGCAATGGTCGACCCCAAGTCCACCATCGCCGACAAACTGTCAGCACTTCCAAAAATTGGTCTCTTCTACGCATGGTGGTACCCCACCCGGTGGCTGAAAGGCTTGTTTACACCCAGCTACCTCTCATACGGAAAGTGGGATGGACACCTTCGGTTCATCCATCGTGCGGCTGCCAAGCTTGCCCGTGAGAGCTTCCACGGCATGATGGTGTTCCGTGAAAAGATGGAACGCAAGCAAATGTTCTTGTTCCGTCTGGTTGACGTAGTGAACGAACTGTTCGCCATGACAGCATCCATTGCTCGGGCCATTGCGCTGGAAAAACGCAATGCACCAGGTGCAAGTGAAGCCGCCGAGTTGGCAGATATGTTCTGCCAAAACAGCCGTCGCGTCGTAGAACTTCGCTTTTACGAACTGTGGAACAACGAAGACGACGAAAAGGTGGCTGTGAGTCGCCAAGTCCTCAAGGGTTCGTACAGTTGGATGGAAGAAATGGCCGACAAACTTGAAGACGATGATGTCGAGCAAGCGAAAGCACCCGCTGCGAAATAGTTTTGTTTTGTGACTGAACAACGAGGCCCAGCGAATTCGCTGGGCCTCGTTTCGTTGTGTGTGCAAGCGAACCGTCACCGACAGTAGGGCGAAAACCCACAATCCGTTAGGTGCAACGGCACTATCCTCTCATCGATGGACGAAACCATGGGCGACTACACCCCCCTTACCGCACCTGTACCTTCCAAGGACATGCCCAAAGGCATTCCGTACATCATCACGAACGAAGCTGCAGAACGCTTTTCGTTCTACGGAATGAAAGGCATTCTCATCATCTTCATGACCAAGTACATGTTGGATTCCAACGGTGCTGCCGACTTCATGACTCCAGATGAAGCCAAGGCAAACTACCATTTGTTCACCACAGCGGTGTACTTCACGCCTCTGTTTGGCGCCTTGCTCGCAGATTATTTCCTGGGCAAGTACAAAACGATTCTGATGCTTTCCATTGTCTATTGTGCAGGACACTTGGCGTTGGCCATTGACGAAACCCGCATGGGTCTTGCCATTGGTTTGGGCCTGATCGCCCTGGGCTCTGGTGGAATCAAACCCTGCGTCTCCGCCCACGTGGGTGACCAGTTCGGAAAAACAAACGGCCACCTCCTCGAAAAGGTGTTTGGTTGGTTCTACTTTTCGATCAACCTGGGTGCTTTTGCATCCACATTGCTCACTCCATGGTTGCTCGCCAACTACGGACCTCATGTCGCATTCGGTATTCCAGGCGCACTCATGGGTCTTGCCACCCTCTTTTTCTGGATGGGACGCAAAGTATTCATTCACATCCCACCGGGTGGAGAAGAGTTCTTAAAAGAATCACTCTCCAAAGAAGGACTCAGCTCCATTCTTCGATTGGGAATCATTTACGCTTTTGTGGCCATGTTCTGGGCTCTGTTTGACCAGACTGGATCAGCCTGGGTGCTGCAAGCCGACAATCCGCTGATGGATAGAAATTTTATGGGAGTCGAATGGCTGCCCAGCCAGATTCAATCGATCAACCCCATCATGATCATGGTGTTCATTCCCATTTTCAATGGTGTGAAAGCCATCGGTTGGCCCGGGCTCTATCCACTCATCAGTCGGGTATGGAACCTGACACCCCTGCGAAAAATCGCTCTCGGATTCTTCATCACCGTTCCCGCATTCTTGATTCCATCATGGATTGAATCACAATTTGCGGCAGGCAATACGGTGAACATCTCTTGGCAACTCTTTGCTTACTTGGTGCTGACCGCCGCAGAGGTTCTGGTGAGCATTACGTGTCTGGAATTCTCCTACACCCAAGCTCCCAAGAAAATGAAGTCTCTGATTCTTGCCTGCTTCTTGATGAGCGTGGCCATGGGCAACGCTTTTGTCGCAGGGGTCAATGTCTTCATTCAAAACCCAGATGGAAGTTCCAAACTGGAAGGGGCCGAGTACTACAACTTCTTCGCTCTCTGCATGTTGGTGACCGCTGTAGTGTTCATTCCGGTGGCCAAAGCCTACAAGGAACGGACCTACATGCAAGATGAGGGTGGAGCGCCAAACCCACTCGATGCTGACACCATTTCGGACGAGACCGCAACCACCGACTCTACAGACGCCTAAGGGTCTGTAGAAGAATCGCCCCACGCATCCTGCAAGGCCTGTGCAAGGTCAGCAGGATGCTCAAGCACCCCCATATGGGTGCCACGTTCCATCTCTTTCACTCGCAACAAAGGCAACTGTGTGTTGAACATGGCCACCCCTTCCGGTGTGGCATCCGATTCTTCTTTGTAGTGAACACCCAGCACAGGGGTTTCAGCATTGGCGAGTTCACGCAGCAGAGCCATAAATGATGGGTCATCGGGCAAGTGGCTCAAATGACTCAAGGCTGCGGGACCAAAATCAGGGTTGTGACGAACCGTGTGCATGGCCACTGCATAAGCTTCATGGCTGATCGGCTCTGCATCGTGTGGCAAATGAGACGCATGATCTTCCATGCGCCGGATCAAACGGGCGGGAAGCCATGAAGCAATCCACCCTCGAAACCACGACTGGCCGGCCCAACGTGTCCACGAATTCATCGTACGGACATCCAAGCCACTGGGGGCCACAAAAGACAGCCCGCTCACTCGTTCAGGAACGGATGCAGCCAATCCACATGCGATCAGATCCGCATTCGACATCGAAACCACTTGGACGGGTCGAGTCTCCCCAACGTGATCCAGCACCTCGCATGCCTGCTGTACCAGAACTTCCGTAGACAGAGGTGTTTCATCCCAAGTGGAATATCCACGACCATACAAGTCATAGCGAATCACCCGCCATCCCCCAGCAACCAACCGGGCAGTCAAAGGGCCCCATACTTCGAGTGGATAGCTCAACCCATGAATCAACAGCACCGCTGGATGGGCGTCCAATCCCTGGACATCAATGCGAACCGCACCATGAGAAAGGGCCACCCGTTCACAAGCAGCAATCGATTCTGCCCAACCCAACCGTTTAGCCCACAACAGAAATGGAGATCACTCTTCACCCACCAAAACAGGCTCTTTGTTGAGCCATTTTGCCACCGTTGGTGTGATGGCAATGGTGATGATGATCCGTGGAATCTGAGAAAGTTTGGCGAAAGCCCAAGAACCCACCAAAATGGCACCAAAGCCAGACCCTTCCGGCTTTATTTTCATATCGAACCCAATTTGTAGGCCGATAAAGTACGTGGCCAGAACCAGCACCCACAAGGCAAGGTAGGTCCCTATGGCCACCTTTCCATACTGCTCTTTCAGCCGATTCCAGTCCGATTTTTTTTGTTGCAACCATGTCATGCCTCACCCTCACCCGGCAAAGGTGGGACTGCAAGGGTTAGGCATGTTCCATGGGAACAAATCCAAAAGTTCTAATCATCGGCTGTGGCGGAATCGGTGGCACCATTGCAACGCATCTGGCGGCGGCTAAAACCTGTGACCTTACGGTGTTGTCGACCAATATAGATGTAGTGGCCGCCGTACAAAAACACGGTTTCCGTCTGAGTGGTTTCGGCCCGTCCATTGAAGCACAGGGCACGATCGTATCTGAAATACCCGATGACACATTCGACTTCATCCTGCTGGCCACCCAGCCTCCGCAGGTGGAAGATGCAGCCCGAAATGCAGTTCACACATTGGCCGAAAATGGCGCCATGGTCGTCCTGCAAAATGGCCTATGTGAAGACCGGGTCGCCAAAATATGCGGCAGCGACCGCACATTGGGTGGCATTGTGACCTTTGGTGGCAGCACCGACGGGCCTGGGGAATTTCGTCGGACTTCCCGGGGAGGCATCCTTCTGGGCCGAATGGATGGAAAAGACGACCCCAGAATCGATGTTCTCGTAAAAATACTCGACCCGGTCGCAGACATTGGACAAACCCACAATTTATTGGGGGCCCGATTTAGTAAATTGGCCATGAATTGCTCGGTCTCGTCTTTGGGCACAGTGGCCGGCCTGCGATTGGGTGAAGCATTGTCGAACCCCGTTGCCCGCAATCTCGCGCTTGGCATCATGCGCGAAGCGGTGGCCGTCAGTCGCGCCGAAGCGGTGACCTTAGAACGGCTCAATGGCACCTTTGACTTAAACTGGTTGGCCGACCCGGACGCACAAACCAAAGGGGTGGGTCATTGGGCGCGACACCTGGTTGTGATGGGGGCTGGGATCAAGTACCGAAAGCTCCGTTCGTCGATGCTGAGAGCCATCGAAAAAGGACGACCACCCGCCATTGAGTTTCTAAACGGTGAAATCGTCACTCGTGGTACTGAACATGGCATTCCAGTACCGGTCAACCAAGCAGTCCGCGATCTGGTCCACCAGATTGCAAACGGCGAGACCTCGCCGTCGCCATCCCATTTCGATGCCATTTGGGAAAATCTTGGCCAAGGGGAGTAACGTTCACTCATGGCACTCTTGTCCATGCTGCTGTTCATCTTGGGCGCGGGCGGGCTTTTGCTCGGCGGCGGTTGGACCCTGTTTTCGGGTGGACCCACGCTTGCCAATCTGAAACCCGCCTTGGCTGGACTCGTCATGGTCGTCATCGCATGGCTTCTACCCGTAGGTGGCGGACTGAACATGGCGGATGCACCCGCGCCGCCGCCGCCGCCACCACCCCAGCCGCCTTTACACCAAGAGGGTGCTGTTCCCATCAACCACCACGAACCCCAGAGGAAACAACTTTCCTCGGGCATGTCCATCTCGGTACGCCTGCGAAGCGCATGCTCAACAGATGCCACAGGTACACCCACATGCTGGGGAGAGCCTGCACCTCTTACCGGTCAAGCCATAAAACGCGTCGCCTTTGGCAGAGACCATGGGTGCGCCCTGTTGACCACCGGTGAAGCGGAATGTTGGGGGAGTGCTGAAGAATCAAGAGGTGACACCCGCAATCAACCGTTCGTGGACATCAGTTCAACGCTTGAAAACAGCTGTGGGCTTACCGCACAAGGCGCCCTTCGCTGCTGGGGAGAGAAAACCGTACTGCCGCCGCCCAACCACCGCTTCAGATCGTTGACCGGAGGGGCACAACACACCTGTGGTTTGACCGACCGGGGAGAGGTTCTCTGTTGGGGCTGTGAAAATCCAAAAGACTGCGCCGCACCGCAAGGCCCCTTCACACAGGTTTCAGCGGGTCACAACCACACCTGCGCCCTGCAAACCAATGGGGCTGCTCAGTGTTGGGGTTCAAACGATTCTGGCCAATCGACACCGCCAAACATCGCTTTCCAGCAACTTTCATCGGGCTGGTCTCATACCTGTGGAATCGACATCAGAGGACAACTGCACTGCTGGGGATGCGATACGAAGCTTTCGAAACTGTTTCCAGACTCTCCAAACCATTGCTCACCACCTGATGGGCAATTCAGTGCCGTGGCAGCCGGCGATCTATGGAACAGTTGCGCCCTTCATACCAACGGCAAGGCCATCTGCTGGGGTGGACTCCGACGTGAGAAGGAGCCCCAATGACCCAAAACCAAAAACCGCTGACGGCCCGGGAAAAAGTCCTCGCCTTCGTATTCTTCTTGGTGGGAACTTCCTTGCTCGTTGAAGTCGGATTTAGGCTTTTTGGACCCAAGTACTACCATTTCAACAACATGTTCGCCGAGTACACAACGAACCCACGCGGGTACTTTGACACACTGTATGAAAAGGATGGACAAGCCTTATACGGAATCAAAATGAACACCGCTGTGGGCGTCGGAGGCCGGCGAGGTGTTGATATGCGTGGTCGTCCAACAGAGAAAATCCTTGGATTGGGAGATTCTCAAGCCCAAGGACAAGGGGTTCGTTTCAAAGACACGATGTACGAACAACTTTCAGACACACTGAGCAACAGTGGCATCACTGCTTCCGTGAGAAATGCATCAGTCAGTGGATACGATTTGGATGAAATCGTTTCTCGATATGCCTACGAAACATCAACCGGAGCCCAATACGATTTGGTTCTCTATGCCATGGTCTTGGATGACTATGGTTTGAATCGGGATGAGATTGAAGGACTGGACTTCATTCAGTACCAACCTGGCTACACTTTTGACCCCTGGCGGGCTCGCAGTGCTGCGTGGAACTTCGTGGCACACACTGCAGAACAATTGGCATTGTCGAAAGATACCAGCAGAGCATATTTAAATAGTTTTCGCGGAAAGAACCTAGAGGCGAAAACAGAACAACTGACCCGCCTCGCACAGCAAGTGTCCAACGATGGTGGAACCTTGGTGGTCATGGTTCTTCCATTGCTTTACGATTTTGAGAATTATCCATTCGGTGAAATTCATCAGACTTTGGTCAACAGTGCGTCGGAAAACAACATCCATCTGATCGACTTGTTGCCCGTACTCAACACTGAACAAGCGCAGGATTTATGGGTTCACCCTACCGACCATCACCCAAATGAGCGTGCCCATAAAATGGTTGCGGATGCTGTCCATCAATACTTGGAAACACAGCAACTCACTGAATCGCTGAAAAATCATTGACTAAACAAGCCACTTTTTCCGCAATTCAGAACAAAAAACTGCTACATTTCCAGTCAATCAAGGAGAGACCATGATCCGATCGACCCTTACCTTGCTGGCCTTTGGCTCACTCATCAGTTGCACAGACGCTGAAAAAGACGATGATACCGCTGCAATTGTATCTGACACGGATGCCGATGCCGATGCGGATGCCGATGCCGATGCCGATGCCGATGCCGATTCGGATGCCGATGCCGATGCCGATGCCGATGCCGATGCCGATGCCGATGC
>PALY01000130.1 GCA_002707085.1 Deltaproteobacteria bacterium | reverse complement strand
GGTCGATGCCCATCCTGCAGGTACTCATGGGGTGTGCGGCGTACAGCGTAAAGTCTTTGATGGTTGTGGGTTTCAATGCTTCGGCCAAAGATTCTGCAGTCGTGTGTTTTCCTACACCGTAGACGGGGGTAAAAATTTCTCGGGCGCCACCCGCGAGCATCACTCTTGCGGTTTCTACCATGCCTTTCTTTATGCGTTCAATATCGTCGGGGGCGAAATCGTAGGTCACGTCGGCGCGCCCATCGGATGTGGCGCGCACTTTTCCTTCGCCTTTGTCCGAGATCATGACCACCATCCCAGCCATATGTGGAAGCAGCTTAATCCCTTCCTCTAACCGCGTTCCCACCATGTCCATGGCCATCAGGCAGACGTCGGGTGGGGCGGTAAACCCGTGTGGAAGGACGCCTGGAAGGTCGGGGTGGTGGAAATAAGCGCCTTGAGTTGCACCTCTCCAGAGGTTGATTTCGTGGTCGCAAAACCCAAAGATTGCTGAACCAGGGTGGACATGTAGGCCATCTCCAACTGGCCCCAGTTGTTCACCCAGGCCACATCCCCAAAGGAGGCGTGGTGTACCGATGGCTCCACAAGACAGCACGGTACGCGTCGCACGGACGACTACTTCTCCGCCCTGTTCGCCAGTGTCGGGATGGTATGCAAAACCCCGGACACCGACGGCCCGGCCATTTTCGATCATGACTTCCGTGATTTTGGTGTCCGCTTGAATCAGCGCCCCCTGCTCTACGGAAACGGGCAGTAGGGTCAGGTTCATGCTGGCCTTTCCACCGGTTGGACATCCGTAGTTACAGATGCCGCACCCGACGCACCGGGGCGTGCTTCGCGGGGCCAAGCCACCTTCAAGTCCCAGGGCTTCAACACCGCGTTTGATCAGTCGGTTGTTCTCTCCGGCGAACCATTCTTGTGTAGTCCCGACGCCAATTAGTTCAGACACTTCATCATAGATGGGCGACAGGGCATCTGAACCCCAGTGATCATCCTGTAGAAGCTTGGCCCATTTGTTCAGCACATCGGGTGCAGGTTGGAAGCTCAAGGCCGAGTTGATCAGTGTACCGCCTCCAACCCCTCTGCCGGCAGCGATGGGCAGAAACCCGCTGCCTCTAGCCACAATCATTCCACTTTCTTGCATGTGGTATTTCATGGTGTGGGCTTGGTTTGGACGGAACCGACTTTTCGGTGGGCCTTCCTCGATAAACACGACCTTCAGGCCAGACGCGCTGAGTACCCGGCCTGCGCTGGCGCCTCCGGGACCTGTGCCTACGATCACCACATCTGCCTCTATGCTTCTGCCTGCACCCACGTCGTCGAAGCCATCGGCTGGTGGTGGTGGGTGAAACAGGTTTTCGGCGTTTGGAATCGTCATACGCCATACCCACAGCTGTGCATTTTTTGCATGAACGGAGCCACGGATGGGTGAATGGACCACCCCATTCCGAGCAGCAGGGTCAGGGATTGGGTTGCGCTTCTAAACTCGCTGATTTCTGAATGGGTCCATGACTCAAAGATGTCCATTTGTGTTTGGGCGTCCAAGTCAACGAAGTATCCGCCGTGTGTGGGCAGTGTCGCCGAGTTTAATGCGTGCAGAAGAAGCCGAAGTAAACGGGCCGCATCGGGGGGCATGACCGTTGAGAACGAATCAAAGAACCTGTCCAAGTGGGCTTCATCGACGGGGAGGGGGATGGTGGGTGTTGTTGGAAATGCGCAGCCGCCCCATGCCCGAATGAAGGCTGCTTCTTCGTTGTTGAGTACCTTGTAGGGAGCATCTGCGGGCTGGTCCCACCACTGTAGCGCCAACCCTCCGACGCCGATTGCACCCACTGCCGTAGTGGCAGCTGTAAGTGCAAGTAGATGACGTCGAGTGATTTTCATAAGAATTGCTTATCCGGTGTCGCCGTTTCTTGGGCGTTCGTGGTTAGATTCGTTTTCTGTTGAGCGGTTACACCGGTTTTGAGTACAGGGGGAGTGGTGAGCCAAGAGGGCGAGGGAACATCGAGCGGGGCAGGGGTTTCTGGCGGTGCAGGGGGTAGCAGTCAAGGGCTTGGGCTGGGCACTCTTCTGGGTGTCGTCACACCGACGACGCTCACGATCTTGGGTGTCATTCTTTATCTGCGTGTTGGCTGGGTCGTAGGAAATGCGGGCTTAAGCGGCACCATCATGATTGTGTTGATGGCGCACTTGGTGACCATCATTACCTCTTTGTCCCTGAGTGCCTTGGCCACCAGTATGCGTGTTGGTGGTGGCGGTGCCTATTGGTTGATCTCTCGCAGTATGGGTTTGGAGCTTGGGGGTGCATTGGGCATTCCTTTGTATTTGTCACAAGCCCTCAGTCTGACGCTGTATGCCTTTGGGTTGGCGGAGAGTGTGCAGTTGTTGTGGCCCGGTGCAAATGTGCCGTGGATTGCGGCCGCCATCATTGTGGTGGTGGTATTGATCGCCGCTCGAAGCACGGTGCTGGCCTTAAAGATGCAGCTTCCGATCATGGCGTTCATTGCCGTGTCTTTGGTGTCCTTGTTTGTGGGCGCAGACTTTGAAGGTTCGAAAGTACCGATGGTGGGTGAGTTTCCGGATGCGACCTTTATGGAAGTATTTGCGGTGTTCTTCCCAGCCGTGACAGGTATTCTGGCGGGCTTGGGTCTGAGTGGTGACTTGAAGGAGCCGAGCCGTTCGATCCCTCGTGGTGTGATGGTTTCTGTCCTGATTGGGCTTGTCGTGTATCTGTCGGTACCGGTGGTGCTTGCCAACTCGGCCGATGCGGAAACCTTGCGTGCCAATCCGATGATTTGGACGGAGATTACGTGGGCGCCATTGGTCATGGGTGGTCTGTGGGGCGCGATTTTGTCCAGTGCAATTGGTTCCATTCTGGCGGCGCCGCGAACACTTCAGGCGTTGGCGGAAGACAATCTTGTACCGTCTGTTTTGGGCAAAGTGGACGAGAAGAACGGCGAGCCCATGGTGGCCTTGTGGTTGTCAGGAGCGGTGGCTTTGGGTGCTGTTCTGTTGGGCGACCTGAATGCTGTTGCAGGCGTGGTCACCATGTTTTTCCTGACCACGTATGGAATGCTCAACTTGGCGGCGGGCTTGGAAGCGCTCGTTGCGGACCCGGCGTTTAGGCCCCGAATCAAGGTTCCTTGGTGGGTGTCCATGGTTGGTTTTGCGGGTTGTTTTATGGCGATGTTCGCCATCAGTTCGCTCGCGTGTTTGATTGCGATGATTCTTGAGGGCTTGATTTGGTGGATGCTGAGTCGCAGGGCCTTGCGTACGACGTGGGGTGATTTGCGCAGTGGGATGTGGTTTACCCTTGCTCGTTTCGCCATGCTGAAGCTGGGTCAATCCAAACACGACCCACGGAACTGGCGTCCGCACATCTTGGTTTTTGTGGCTGATTTGGAGCGCAACATTGGCATGGTTCGGATGGCGACCAACTTCAGCCAAGACCGTGGCATTGTGACGGTGAGCAGTTTGCTTTTGGGGGACATTGAGGAGCATGGGCAAGCGGAGTCGATAGCCACCCGAAATAGAAAGATTCTGCAGGACAATCAGATTGTGGCCTTTGCGGAGACGGCAGCGGTGCCCGAACTTGAGCCGGGCATGGTGACGGTTGCTCAGGCGAATGGAATGGCGGGCTTGGAGTCCAACATGGTGATGTTGGGTTGGCCGGGCGAAAACCAAGTTCGGTTGGGTCGACTGTTGGGCATTGTTCGGCGGATGTCGGGAATGAAAAAGTCGACCATGATTGTGCGGCCGGTCAAAGGCAGCCGCGCTCGAGGAAATGGTCAGATCGTTGTTTGGTGGAAGGGCAAGCAGAACAATGGCGACATGATGTTGCTGTTGGCTCATCTGCTGAATTTGACGCCCAACTGGCGGGAATGCAGGCTTGTTCTCAAGTCCGTGGTTGATTCACCGGAACAGGCGGAGGACTTGCGCTCTAAATTTGAGTCGATGCTGCCCGATCTTCGTATGGATGTTGACCAAGAAGTGATTCTGCGTCCCGAAGAAAAGACCTACCGAGATGTGATTCGTGAGGCGTCAGCCGATGCGAACCTTGTGTTTGTGGGAATGGCTGTCCCTTGTGCCGACGACGAAGACGCTTATGCTGCCAATCTGATGGAGCTGTTGGATGGCATGCCGACGACGATTTTGGTGCGCAATGCGAGTCGTTTCCAAGGGCGATTGATTTGAACGGAGTGGGCGACTCTTGTGGAGTTCGTTTTATTTCAGTTCGATTCGCACCGTGAGATCTTCATTGCCATCGCGATGCACGATTGAATGTTCATCGATGATCCATCCATTCGCAGCCGTGATGTTTAAATTTCCCAATGGTGTTGTAGCGGAGAAACCTTTGGGTGTGGGAGTGATGGTTGTTCCTGTGGGGAAGGTCCATCTGAGCATCCGATTCGCGGCGGTATCGGTGACGGCCAAACGAGCGCCTTCCATCCGGGCAACACGGTCACCGAGTTTCATGTGGAAGACGCGTCCATCGATACGAGCGACTTCCATTTGTGCGCCCGTACGGACCAGGTTTGTGGCGGAACCGTGAACGAGTCTGTGTCCATTTACCAGCCACCAAATGGCCTGGTCATTGGCCCTTCCGAGCAGGTGGTGAACACCATTGTGTGCGGTAACGAATCCTTGATCGCGCCATGAGTTGGCGTGCCAATGTTTGTGGGTTTGCCAGTCGCGGCTTTGGGGGGATGCGTCAGTAAGTCGTGTGAAGGCGAGATCTTCGCCTTCATGTCGTGGGCAGTCCAAGTCGGTCCAGTGGTATGCCAGGTGTGCGAGCGTGGTGGTGATGGGTGTGGGGCCCAGCGGCAATATGGGGGTTCGTTCGCCGTCGAGTATGGGTATGCGGCCGGATGTACCCGCGATGTCGACTGTGGTTTGAACGCCGGAACGCCATGTTCGCAGGATGGATGCAGGAAACGCTTGGCCGGCTTTGTTTGTGGTTGCGTATGCAAGAGCGACGGCCCACAAGCATTGTTCTAAGTGGAGTGGGTCATGGGTGGGTGCATTCGCGGCTCCCATTTGAGCCGCCAGGCTGCTTTCCAAGCGTCTGTAGCCTTGTGCGATCCATCGATTGGATTCGGGCCAGCCGTTGAAGTGGGTGGCGACGATCACTTGTGCTGCGTCACACAGTGCTGCTGATTCAGCGGTGTTGCTTGTTCGGTTTCTTCGCAGGTGTTGCAGGTGGGCTCTTGCGTGACCTGAAAGCGTGCGTTGCTCTTCAAGGGTGTTCTTAGACCAAGCGGAGTGGGCCAACAACTGCAGTGTCCGGGCAGCGATATCCCATTGGCTCACCCACGCTGCGGGAGAGTTTGGCCACGTTTCTGGTGCGGTCCAATCTGAAGGTGGGGTGTTTCCCAATACATGAGGGCCACTACCGGGTGGTTGTGGGTTTGCATCCGGTTCAGGAAGGGTTCGTCGTCGGATCGCATTCAGTGTTGCGTTGATCAACCTTCTTCCGGCATGTCGAACTCAAAATCTATTTCTTCACCCAAGTTGCTATTCAGGTGTACTCGGAGTCGTTTCTTCATGCGGGCTTCGATTTGTCGAATGCGTTCTTTGCTGACCCCGTATTCTTCACCGAGTACTGCCAAGCTGACTGGCTCGTGTGCAACGAGTCGCCGGTTCCAGATCGCCATTTCTCGGTCATCTTTTAGGGTCAGGGAGAAGGACTGCAGTTCTTCATGGATTTGTGAGCCGAGTTCATTTCGTGCGGCTTCTGTTTCTGGGGTGTTCCGGTTGTCATCACTGATGACTTCAGCCAGTTCCCGTCCATCTTCACCGCCGACGGGGGCGTGGATGGACAATGCAGGCGCTCGCATATGGAGGTCTACGTTGATGATCTCTTGCTCTGGGATGTCCAGGGCTTCGCTGAGCGCTTTGGAGTTGGGTGTAATGCCCATGGCTTCCAGTCGTTTCTTTTCTTTGTTGAGTTGAAAGAAAAGCTTGCGACCGTGGCGTGTGGAACCCAGCCGAACCATTCGATAGTTATCCATCAAGAACCGGAGAATCATTGCGCGAATCCAGTACTGTGCGTAGCTGGAAAACCGAATGCCCCGGTAGGGGTCGTAGCGGGAGAGGGCTTCGACGAGTCCCATGTTCCCTTCTTGAATCAGGTCCAATACGTTGGCCCATTGTCGGTGGTATTGGAAGGCCAGCTTGACGACCAGACGAAGGTTTGATGTGACGAGACGGGCGGCGATATCTGGATCTTGATCATCCAGATACTTCATGGCCAGTTCGTGTTCTTCTTCTCGTTCCAAGATTGGGTGTTGTCGGATTTCCGACAAATATGCTTGAAGTAGATCGGAACGACCGGATGTGGTCCCAGAGCGAACAAGCGCTTTTGGCTGTCCTGTCGGCTGTCGGTCTGCGTCCAAAATCTCTGGTTCTGCAGCGGTTCCGACCGCAGGAGCGGTTTCAGTATCGTCGTTGTCATCGAACGAAAACACGGGTGCAGCGCGGCCTTTGGCCCCTCCTGGTACACCCTTTGATTTTTCGTTCTGTTCGTCTGACATTTTTTGTTCCCGCCACCGAGTTCAGAAGATCCCCGCGTAGTTTGACATGGGATTATCCAGTAGAGAAGCCCAGCGGTAGGCTGGTGGGGTTTGAACCGTGATTTCAACCAGCAATAAATGAAGGGTTCACTTTGTTATAACGGGAGGTACCTACGGCGATAGTTTACGGTAGGATATGTGCCGCGCACGCAATTGAAGTGAAACTCTTAATGGAATGATGCATTGGCAAAAGATCGTGTCAAGATTCTGAGCGAATGGAGCGCATGGGCAGAGCCTGTGCGTCAGGGGCGGTTGATTCGGCCTGACGGTGACGCAATATGGGTGTTGATTCGTGGTCGTCCTGACATCACTTGTACTCCAGAGGAATATCAAATCTTGCGGCGGTCTGGACGTTGGATGGCGCGCATTGATCACCCTTCTGTGTTGCGATTGATTCACATCAACCGAATAGGTGGTGAACCGGTTTGGGTGTACGAGGGATTTCAGGGTGTGAGTTTGGCTCGCGCATTGGATGTTTTGGTTTCCCAGGGTCAGCACTTCCCAGCGAAGGCTGCCGTAGAGACTGTGCATCGAACGATTCAAGGCGTGCGTGCTGGGCTGCGGCAGGGCAGGGATGGACAGGGTGCATCAGGCAACGTGATCCATCCAGGGCCTTCACCTTCCGAGATTTTGGTGGACGCTGTGGGGTCCATCAAGGTGGCGGGATTTGCTGTGGATTCACCGGGCGCCCCGATCATGACGGCTCCCCGTGGGTACCAGCCGGTCGAAAATGGTACACCAGAGCAGGCTGCTGCATATGGTTTGGGCGCATTGCTCACACATTTATTGAGCGGCGAGCGGCCGGGTCGTTCGGCTGACGGTGCGGAACGTCATCAGGCTGTGGTCCGCCGGAGCATCATCCGTGTGTTGTCTCGGCCCGGAGAGGCGATTCCCGAACCCTTGGTGGATGTCATCAAGGGTGCGTTGAGTTTTGATGCAGATGAGCGTCCTTCGTTGACGGCCATGGAAGATGCGTTGGCGGAGATCGCCAAGACACTGACGTCTTCGGGGGTACGCAACTGGGCGCCCACGACCGTTCCTGGTTTGTTGCAGCAGCAGGAAGACGGGTATCCGGATCCGGACACGGGACGGATGCGAAAGCATATTGAACCCCATACCGACGAAATTGCCTTGGGGCCTCCACCGGTTCGCAAACCAAGGGCGGATGAGGGTGTGTCACCACACGGTCCGGGGGCTGCGCCGACGGATGAGACGTTTCGTGAGTCGACGCCATTGGTTTCATTGACCAGCAACTCGGGGCTGCCGACTTCGGAGACGGACGTACGGTTGTTTCAAGCTGCAGGGGATGTTCCTGCGGGTGGTGGCGAGCCAGCCGTTTCGCTCGATGTTGGAAATGCGGATGACACCTGGGATGGTGAAGAAGATGACGCTGCCCGGATGGGTGGCTGGCCGTTGGTGATGGGGGCGACCATCGGTATGGTTTTGGCGGCCGTGGTGGGCTGGGTTGTGGTTGAACACATGCTGGAACCGGCTGGGAATACTGAACCGAATGTGGTTCAAACAACGGCCTCTGAACAAGCGTTGCCAGATCCTGTTGAAGCGGAAACGCTTGGTTCGAAGGAAGAGTTGGCAAAAGAAATGGCGGAAAGCGAAGAAGAAGCCCCGCCTGCTGAGGACCCTGCCAAAGCCGAATATGACGATCCAGAACCGGACATCAAGCCTGCTGCCAAACCTCCTGCTGAAGCGCCCGTAGCGAAGGCTGCGCCCGTGAAGCCTTCTGCAGCAAAGGCCACCAAAGCTCGAACTTCGGCTGGTCCAAAATCTATGCCTTCTGCACCGAATCCGGCGAAGGCCGCGAAAGCGGCTGCGCCAAAAACTAGCAAGGCTGCCAAGGCTGCCAAACAGCCATCAACACCAGTCCCTGAATCCTTCACCGTTACATTTCGTTCTGTTGACCCGAGCATTGATCGGATTGCGGTCAAGTGTCACAAGGGTGGCAATGCTGAGGGGGGTGCTGTGGTTCACATCTCAAAGGCGGGTGTGGGACCATGTCGCGTAATTGGCTACCGTGGGTCCGAGCGTTTGGATGTGTCAGTGATCCTGAAAAAGCCGGGTGTATTTGCTTGTTTCGAAGGTGGCTCGCGCACCTGTAAGTGAGTCTTTGCCGATCAACTTGCGCCGTTAATCTTGTGCCGGATGTGGCTTCCCCTCGTGCGCGTCCGTGCGTGGGCGCGCGCGTGGAGATGGAAGTGTGGAACCCGTCTGTGGTAGACCATAGCGCGTGGAGGGATGCGTATGCGTCAGCTCGTTTTGGCTGTTGGATTTATTGTTGCCTGTGGTGAGGAGGAAGCTCCGCCGCCCCCAGTTGTCGAAGAGGTTGTCCAAGCGGACACCGGTGGCGATTCGGAGGAGGTCAAGGAAGAGAAGGTTGAAAAACTGGCTCGCACCGATGCACAGGCTGCTCACGAACTCATAATTGGCGGTAAGACTGCGGAAGGTCTGGCTGCGGCACAGAAGTTGGCCGACAAGGCGTTGGGCAGTCGACTGGTCGAGTTGGCGGTTGCTGCAGGAGCTACGCCCCCAGAGGGTTCGAGTGCGGAATTGTCTATCGCGCACAAGTTGGCCACGGGTGATGCCCAGGGTGCTTTTGATGCAGCCAAGAGCGTCATTGGTGATGGAACGGGTGTCACGGCCGTTCTGTTGGTGCGAGCGGTCCAAGCAGGTGCTGTATTACCCGAAGACTTGGAACTTCCCGAGGCGGCCCAGGGTCTGCTGACATGGGCCACCAGTACAGATGCACGACGGGCGCGGCCACACGCTGCAAAAGCGATGGCTGTGACGGGTTGGCAGGCAGATCTGTTCCGTTCAGAGGTTGCGACTGCGTGGGGTGACTACGATTACGCGCTGAAGGGACTGAAGAGCAAAGCAGACGATGCGTTGCTTGCGTCCACAGAACCCCGTGCAAAGCTTGCAGGTTTATTGAACCGTTGTGAAGTGATTGGAGTGAAGGGTGCGGGCTTTGCGGACATGGCGAACGAAGCCCATGGTCTTGCGATGCGAGAGGGTTCTGCCAAGGATTTGGCCAAGGCCACTCAGTTTGTGGTGGATGCTCACCGGCAGGCCAGTGCGTTTGCGGATGGTCTGGCTGCGGCGACAGCGGCTTCTGAGGTGATGGCCGGAGCGGGCATTGATGCAAGCGAGGTTTTATCGGCGGCGGCACAGTTTGCGTTGTGGTCTGGAGATCCGACGACGGCGGTGACTCATACGGAAGCTGCGATGGTGGCTCAGCCGGATGCGGATTCACCGCAGTATCAGCAGGCTGCGTATTTGAGCGGTTTGGCTGCGTGGGAATTGGGCAGAAACGAAGCGCTGGATAAGGCGGCTTCTCTGGCTCGTGGTTCTCAGAAAGATGCACTCAAGGCGTTGACAGCATTGGCGAAAGGCGACGTGGAGACTGCACGTTTGCAGTTTCCTCCCAGTGGCCTGAGCGATGTGGATGGTGCTTATATTTATGAGTGGGCAGCGCTTTCCGACCCTGCGGGTGCGGTGAAGTGGTACGACAAAGCGGTGAAGCATGCGGACAACTCCGGTGTTGCAGCGTTTCGATTGCGCACGCGTTTGAGCAAGGAATCCCATTTGCGTCGATACAACCGCAACGCGGCTGCGGCTGTGCGCAGGGACATTGCGAACAAGATCAATGGTGGAGACAACTTGGGTACGGAGCTTGCGGTCCGTTCACAGTTGGCCGGCGCCCCGGTTCCGTTGCCTGCGACGGGTCCTGCCGGAAGCGAGTTGTGGTCTGCCATGGCAGCAAAACGCATGCCCAACAAGGTTGAGGGTGCGGTGTGGGAAGGACTTCTCCACTGGGCCCGAGGTCGTGCTGCAGCGAATGCTGGACGTTTGGAAGGTCATGATGGTCATTTCCCTGCGGCTCTTGGGAAGCTTCCGCTTCACCACATGGGGCGATTGGATTTGGGTACGACCATTGATGGTTCTGAGGGTATTGCTTTGGAAACCGATGTTGCTTTGCTTCAGGCTGTAGGTGGCGAAACCGCCATTGGTCTGGCGCTAAGTGCGCANGATGTTGGTCATCGGATCGACACGATGGCGTTGGACCTTAGCCAGGGCATGCAGCCGTTGTACGGTGTAAGCGATGAAGCACGAGATGCATTGATGTCTGCGGTATCGAAGGCGCGTGCTGATGTGTTGAACTGGCAGTTGGGCAATGGTGATTTCCCGGAAGCNTCCATCGAAGCTGTGANGGCAGCGGAAACTGCGGCGGCAGAGAGTTCGCCGGCGTTTAAGAGCATGCTGCCTGTGGATGGTTCAACGGCCCAGGAGTTGTTGAACGGTTTTGGTCGTGGTGCGGTTGTTTCGTATCGGGCGGCGCACGGCAAGGTGCAGGCGATTGCATTGTCTCGTGTGGGTACGGCTGTGAAAGAAGTGGGCAGCACGGGCAAGATTTTTGGTCTGGCCAATCAGTACCGAGAAGCGTTGGCTGTTTCGGCTCAAGACAAGAAGACGAAAACGGATCACTCTGCGGGTCACTTCTTGCGAGAGAAGATTCTTGATCCTTTTATTGGGGATCTGACGGGTGTGGGTCGGTATGCGATTATTGCGCCGCCCGAGTTGCTCCAGTTCCCGCTTACGGCCATGCCGGAGCAGGCTGAAGGCTTGCGTTGGTTGGCGGATATTCGTCAGGTGACGGGGTCGCCCACGGTGGCCACATTGCAGCGCAAGCTTCGTGATGTGGGTGCTGACACCTACAAGCTCGACTACTTGGCATTTGGTGCGGACGCGCCACCGCCGCAAGAGAACGAGTTGACCGACTTTGAAGCGCCGGACGAGTTGAAGATTTGTGGTCGCTATTTCCGTTCAGGCTTTGATGAAGTGTTGGTCGGTGAGGCGGCGACTTTGGAGACATGGAAGGCCAAGGCAGAGAATGCTCGGTACATCCACATTGCGGACATTGGACCCGCGTTGAATGGTGGCTTCCAGTTGGCGGATGGCGCTTTGAGTTTGGATGAAGTCCGGAACACGCGTCTTCATGCAGAGCTTGTGGTCATCACGGGTCGTACAACGACAGAGCAGCAACTGCGTCGCGCTCGTGCATTTATGGATGCGGGTGCGCGTTGGGTGATTGTGTCGGGTTGGTTTGTTCCCGACCGGACGCGAGTGAAGTACCTGTCCAACATTTTCGATTCGATGAATCAGGAACGACCCCCGGTTCGTGCTTTGAGCGAAGGTCGCAACGCATTGTTTAGGGATGCGCTGATGGGTGTCGATTTGGATGACCCAGCCCTTTGGGGTGGATTGACCTTGTTCGGTAAGCCGTAGGCCGCGATGCTCTGGTTCCTTGTCGGGGCAGCCTTTGCGTTGCCACCGGCCCTTCTGGGACCAGATGGGCCGATGTGGGTGGGTCCGTTGCCTCCTGGGCCGGACTCTTCATTGGTTGTGGTTGTGGATCCGGACACGGGTGTGCTTCATGTGGACGAGCGCGAGCGGGATGGTCGGATTCGGAGTTGGGCCACGGACCATTGGGAGATTGATGGGGTAGCGCTGGACCCGGAAGAACCGGAATCGGGTCATCGGTTTGATGACGGTCGTTTGGTAGGTGCGGATACATCGTTTGGTGAGCGCCGAAAGGTTCAGTACGACGACGATGGGCGTATTTCTGCCTTGGTTTGGGGTTCTGGTGGCAGCATGACCTTTCGGTACAACGAAGATGGTCGTGTGGTGAGCATTGAGGGGCCTGGCTTGGACCGTTGGGGCCTTACTTGGAGCAAGGATCTTCGGGTCACGGATGCATTGGGCCGAACGACGCAGGTGGGTACCGAGCGGATTGGGCCGGCCAAGACGGTTCGGGTGACCGATGCGTTGGGTCGGGTTGTGTACACGCAGTATCGGCTTGTAGAGGATGTGTGGCGGCTGACGGGGTGGACGGACCCTCGGGGGTTGGAAACCCGGGTGGGTCGATATTCTGAGCGGGTGGATGTGACTTCGCCGGGTGGTCGTGTGTTTCGTTTGACGGTGGATGATCAGGACCAGGTGAACACGTTGACGATGCCGGGTGGTCAGACGTGGCAATGGGAGCGTGGCGAAGGTGGTGACGTGCAGCGGGTTGTGGACCCAGTGGGTCGCATTACGCGGTGGGAGCGGGATGCTTCGGGCCGGGTGACCACAGTGTCTCCGTCGGGCAGTGTCATGCGTTTACGGCGCGACGGGAATGGTCGGGTCACGAGTGTGGTGAGTGCGAATGGTGCGACCACAGAGTTTGTACGGGACGCCAACGGGAACATCAGTTCGATAGTGGATGCGTTGGGCAACCCGGTATTTATTGAGCGTTTTGAGAATGGTTGGCCGTCATCGATCACGGAGCGGACGGGAGCCCGATGGAACTTTGCGTTGGATGCGTTGGGTTTACCGGATCGGATTGAGGATCCTTCGGGCAATACCATTGAGTTTCGTAGGGAGAGTGGTGGTCGTTTAGAGGGTTTTATTCATTCGGTGTACGGCGAGGTTCGCATTGAGCGGGCGGCGGACGGTCACATGACGAAGGTGGTGGATGCGTCGGGTCGTGCGACTTCATTTGTGTTGGATGCTGTGGGTCGTGTTGTGGCGATCCAGCGGGCGGACGGTGAAGAGTTGCGGGTGTCTCGGGATCTGTTGGGCGAGGTTGTGGCGCTGAACTGGGCGGGCGAGCAGATTCGGATTGAGCGGACGCCGGCGGGTTGGGTGCGTCAGATTGGTGATCAGGTGTGGGAACGGGACATCAATGGTTTGGTTCGTACGTTGCGCGCCCCTGGCTATGAGATGACGATTCTTCGGGATCCCACCGGTTGGATTCGTTCTTTACAGACCGGCGATTGGAATTTGGAGATTGGCCGGGACGTGCATGGGTGGCCTGTGCAGTGGACGGGAACGGATGGCACGGTTGAAGTGCAGCGGGATTCGGCGGGGCGGGTCATTATGGAGACGGGGGATCGCGAGTCGCGTATTTTGCGGGATTCTCGTGGTTTGCCGGTTCGGTTGGTGGTGTCGGGCGCTGGTGAGTGGCGTTGGCAGCGCGACGGTTCGGGTCGGGTATTGACCGTAAAGGGTCCGGGCGGTGCCGATATTGGTGTGGATAGGGATTCTGCGGGTCGGGTGAAGTTGGTTCGGTATCCGAATGGGACCTTGTTGCGCAGGACCTATGATCGGTCGACGATGACGGAGAACTTGGTGGGTTCTGGTGGTCAGTTGTTGGCGGGTGGTTCTCGGGTATTGGGTTCGGATGGTTTGGTGGAGTCCACAGCCGTGTCTGGAGAGGCTGGTTGGACCGTGAAGCGAGACAAAGCGGGTTCTTTGGTGGGGATGGAAGCGACCGATGGTACGTCGTGGACATGGAATGCAGAGGCCACGGAGGATCCGGAGGGTCAGATACACATCAATGATGCCGATGGGCGTTTGATGGAGGCGCAGCTACCGTTGGGTCCAAAGGGGTGGGGGATAGCCACCGATATGATGTCTGTTCATCGTGACGTGGCTGGACGCATGGTTCAGTTGGGTGGCGATGGTGGGTTGAGTGAGTTGGAGTCCGATGCGTTGGGTCGGCTTGTGGGCATACG